>RGFZ01000078.1 GCA_010024875.1 Oxalobacteraceae bacterium
TCCGGGCACAGTGGTCAACACAATAGAGCGATGCTCTGGACATGCGGGTACTTATGGCGTCAAAAAGGGCTCACACGAAATGGCCATGAAAATCGGAAAGCCTGTCTTCAAAGTCATGGCCACCATGAAAGATGGAAGCACCCCCGACTACATTAGCTCAGATTGTCCTTTAGGAGGACATCACATTGCCCAAGGATTTGAGGTCAACGGCCTGGGAGCGCCCGAATTGAATCACCCGCTGACCTTGGTGCGTAAAGCTTACGGCTTGAAATAAAAGACGGAGTTGCATATGCGTTTGACGGGACATATCACCCTTGAAAGTCTGATGACACTTGAGGCTTATGCAAAATGGCGAAAAGTTCACGAGCCTGAAATCATTTCCCACCGGAAATTGCGCAGTGTCCAATTGGGCGATCATGTCAACGTGCAATTTGAGAGTGAGACCACCATTCGTTATCAAATTCAAGAAATGCTGCGCATTGAAAAAATTTTCGAAGAGGAAGGTATTCGAGATGAGTTAGAAGCTTATGTTCCCCTGGTACCCGATGGCAAAAATTGGAAAGCCACGATGTTGTTGGAGTACATCGACACCAATGAACGCAAACGTGAGTTGGCTCGACTCATTGGAATAGAAGATCGAATGTTTGTAGAGGTTGAGGGCCATCCTCGCGTGTATGCCATTGCTGATGAAGATCTTGACCGAGAAAACGCTGAAAAAACCTCTGCTGTTCATTTTTTACGTTTTGAATTCACCGATGCAATCTGTGCGGCTATCAAGGCTGGTGCCAGTGCGAAGCTAGGCTGTGATCACACGAATTACCCATCACATGTTGAAATCGCCTCTAACACGCTTGCGAGTCTGGCCGGTGATATTCGCTAAGTGCATTGGTCGAAAATTCATAGATAAGTAGACAAACAAGTTGAAGCTGTCTGCGGCTGGTATCGATGGGTTGGGCAGGTACATCAAATCCCAACTTGTTGCACAACATCGTCACCTTGAATCTATTGCAACTTTGATCCTGTGCGGCAAACGCGTGCGGGTCAGCGACCTTTGAGGGCCGAACCGCTGTTACGCAGCCAGCGCTCTTGTTCGGCTCTGCGGTACAGGTCTGGCCACGATTGCAACTGCTGTCTCTGCCACTGCGGCCAGGCCTTGAGAAAGAGTTGTGCAGTGGCCCATACATCGGCAATGGCCTGATGACGACGGACGCAACGCACTTGAAGGTGTTGCATCCATTGGTCGAGGCTGCGGGCTGCAATGGCTGGATAAGCCGCCGGTAACAAATCAGCCATGTCCAGCCACTGCCACTCAGGCTGCTGGAGCCGGCTGCGCTTGTAGGCCTGGCGTAGCACCTCCTGATCGAAGGCCGCGTGATAGGCCAGCAAAGGGGCATCAGCCACCCAGGCGGTCAAGGCCTCCAGGGCTTGCTGCATCGGTTCGCCCTCTCTTTGCTGGCCCCAACCAATACCATGCAGCAAGATATTGTCATGTGTGGAGCGAAGCTCATTCTGCGCAATGAGCACCTCGAAACTGTCACTGGCCACGATCTGCGGAGTTGGCCCGCGCATATCAATGGCTAAGGCAGCCACGCAAAGCAGGGCATCGTGATGCGGGTTCAGACCAGTGGTCTCGACATCGATCATCACCCAGCGCTCGGAACTGGGCTCTGACCGCTTGTGCCACCAACGCCACCAACGGCTCATCATGGCCGTGCGGCAACCGCGCTGTTCGTGCGGCTCAGGGTGAGACAAGGCTCGCTCGCTTTAGCGCGCATAGTCCAGGCTGAGCCTTTGTTGCAAAGTGCGAACCGCAGCCAGGCTGGCCTTGAGGACTCGCCGGTCTACTTGATCGAGCGTATCGACCGGCACCCAATTGGGCTTGCCTGTATGCGCCGTCGGGCTCATCTGATGCCGCAGTCGCAGTGACTGTAAAAAGTCAAAAGCCGTGATCCAGCCCCGGTATTCATCGGTCGGTATGCCCAGCAATACACCTGCCTGCTCCAACCTTTCGACCGTGGACACAGCAGAGATACCCTGGGCAAAGGCCAGGATACGCGCCGCATCCACCACCAGCGCGGTGCCCGAAATCTTGATGTCGATCACCTCATGCTCGTCCTCGCGGCGCGTTTCAAGCCCGCCATGCCAATTAAGTGGCACGCTCATGTGCAGGTGGTTGTCTGCCCATTGCTTGATGAAACGGGGGGTGTTCATGGCCTGCTGCCGTACGTCGACGGCCAACTGATCGAGCCAGTCGGCGCGACCAGCTAAGGCTCTGAAATCAAAAAATACGCTGGCCTTGAGCAAGTCTTGCGGACTGCCTTGATCGATCCACAGCGCGAATCGCTTTTTCCATTGATGCAACGTCAGGCAGCAAGGCGGATTAGAGGCCATCACGCCACCAGAGCACAACGGATACCCACAGGCATCGAGCGCCAAATTGACGTCCTTGGCGAAGGCCAGCCAGCTGGGCTGATCGCCCTCGGGATCATTGGACTCATAAATCAACGCATTGTCCTGGTCAGTGGCAATCGTTTGCTCGCCTCGCCCCTCAGAGCCCAGGGCCAACCAGCACATCTGGTTGCTGCTCAGTCCATGTCGCTTGAGCTCCAGTTCGATCAATCGTGCAGTCAGGTTGTCATTGAGCTGGCTAATCAGTCGGGTTAAGGGGCGCGACTGCAGGCCCTGCGCCATCAGATGGGCGGTGAATTGGCGGATTTGCCGGGCAGCCAACTGCAGTTGCTGCAGGGTTTCGGCTTGGGCTATCGCGCCGCTGACATGTTTAATTGAATGGTTCTGTTGGGCAAACAAATCGCGCTCGGAAACCACGCTGTGCAGACGATCACCTATCAGCACCGGCAGGTGGCGTACGCGGTGACGCGACATCATCAGCGCCGCGTCAAATACCGAGCAGCCAGCGTCAATGGTCAAAACAGGCTGGCTCATCACATCCGAGACCGGTTGGTCCAAAGAAAGATCTGCCAGCGCAACTCGCCCAAGCACGTCATGGCGAGTCAGAATGCCACAGAGCCGATCCGCTGGGTCAGTGAGCAGAACCGAACCAACCTGTTGTGCATGCATCAGGCTCAGCACCTCACGTAAGGTGGCGCTGGTTGGCAGTGTGACCGGCTGGCGCGCCGGGAGTTCGTCCAGACGAGCTTCAAGGTTTTGCTGCTGCTGTGCTTGCCACTGCAACTCCTGCTGCCAGCGTTGTCGGGAGGCCTCAACGAGAGCAAGCATGCGCTGGTTGAGGAAGTCCGCCCAGACAGGGCTGCGAGCCATCAGGTCGCGCGCCACCGGCCAGGGGATCACCAAGCAAAAACAGTCTCCCATTGCGGTGTAAGTACTGGTCACTGGTCGCTGAGCCATAAGAGCAGCCACCGGCAGCAGGCTGCCTGTCTCCACCTCGAAGCCGGCTTGCGATCCAGCCACGCCCGGGCGACGCCGCACCGCCACGCCTTGGCGCAAAAAAATCAGCCCAGTGGGTACGCTCGCTTGGGGCTCAAGCAGCACACCGTCAGGTGGAACATAGCGCTCAGTTGCGGCACGAGCCAGTTGTTGCACATCACTGCGGTGCATCCGCGCAAACGGCAGATGCGCTGCCATGCTGTCGGTCCAGTGATCGATCAGTTGGCTGGAAGGCTGCGATTTCATGCGACCACCATACCAAGACCATCAGGTCATGGCAACCGCCTGAATAGTCCAGTTCTAGCGTCGCAACGTCGTGTCAACACATGCATTCACTACGGGTTTGCCCCTAGAAAATATCCCCATTGCCCCAGATAAACCCTTCAAGTAAGCTGAGAGTCAGCCCAACGACCATGATAGAGACATGACAACATGACTCTCGTCGGTCGGGCCGGTCTAAAGCGTCCTCATGATTCAATTTCTGAACATCTTTCAACTGTTGCTCTACATCGGCCTGTTGGCCTTGGCCGGGCAGGGTCTGCTTTACGTATTGACCGGTGAAAAGCGAGACAGTAACTTGTTTTTTCAATTGTTTCAGATTCTCAATCGGCCCTGGCTTGGCATAGCGCGACTGCTGTCTCCCTCTAGCATTGATCCTCGTCATCACGGTTGGGTCGCCTTCTTCGTCACCTCGGTTCTCTATATTGCGGTCACACTTGCCAAAATTGAGCATTGTGTCAATGTGGGTGTGGAAAATTGCCGATGAGCCAATCGCGATCACTCTTGTTGCTCAAGTGGCAGGCCATCGCCCAAATTACCTTGGGGCGCCGCGAGGCAGCACTAACCTGCTTCGATCGTATGTTGGCTCTTGATGAAGCCAACGCTTATGCGCTATCGAGCCGCGCCCACCTGAGAGCCCTGCTTGAAGACCGCAGCGGCGCCTTGCAGGACTATGCTCGACTGACAGCTTTGCCCCAAGCGCAGGCGGCCGACTTCTTCAACCAGGGCTTTCTCCAAGAAGCCACGGGCCAGCTCGAGGCGGCTGAGGCCAGTTTTCGGCGTGCCCTGGTCCTGAATGATCAACTTGATCGGGCCTGGTTCGGCCTGGGATTGGTGCTGATGCAACGGTCTCGGCTGGACGAGGCCATCACTGCGCTCAAGCGCAACACCCAATTGCAGCCCATGAGTCCATACGCCTGGTGCGAACTGGCGCGGATTCATGTCAAACGCCAGGAGCCCGAGGAGGCAGCGAAGATTATTCGCCACCTGCAAGGGTTTGAGCCCAAAGTCGCAGCCCAGCTGGCACGCGAAACCGGGATCAACGTGAAAGCGAGCCCGGTTTAGTTGCGATCCGGCTGCAAGCAGGAATGAGGGAAGTCATTCCTGCGGATCGCGGGTCCATCGACCCTTCGGGGTAGGGAACAAGAGGAGACATGCTTCATGCAATTGACTGAATCACACCATCAGTACTGGCAAAAAAACTTAAACATCACAGCGGTCTTAATGGCCGTGTGGTTTGTGGTGACTTTTGCAGTCAGTTTTTTTGCGCGGGACCTCAGCTTTACATTCTTTGGCTGGCCCTTCAGCTTCTGGATGGCATCTCAAGGCTCGTTGATCATCTATGTACTGATCATCTGGTTTTACGCCCGTTACATGAACCAGCTCGACCAGGAACATGGCGTGGCTGAAGCCGAGGAGGAATAACCATGGCTGGAATGACACCTGAAACCGGAGGCGGCATATTTGCCGCATCAAGCAACGCAGCTTTCAGAAAACAACTTAACAAGGTCTATGCCTGGTACACGGGCGGATTCACGTTATTTGTGATCGTGCTGGCCATCCTCGAACAAATGGGCTTGCCCCGCAACTGGATTGGCTATCTCTTCCTGGCCGCTACTGTGCTTCTGTACGCTGGCATCGGCGTGATGAGCCGCACCAACGATGCGGCCGAGTACTACGTGGCTGGCCGGCGTGTGCCGGCGATGTACAACGGCATGGCTACTGGCGCTGACTGGATGAGCGCAGCCTCCTTCATCGGTATGGCCGGAACACTCTACCTGACCGGATACGGCGGCCTGGCCTTCATCATGGGCTGGACCGGTGGCTACTGTCTGGTGGCGCTGTTCCTCGCCCCCTACCTGCGAAAGTTCGGGCAATTTACCATCCCGGATTTCTTGGGTGCTCGCTACGACGGCAATTTGCCTCGCCTGATCGGAATTTTGGCTGCGATCCTTTGCTCGTTCACCTACGTGGTGGCGCAGATCTATGGTGTGGGTCTGATCACCACCCGTTTGACTGGCGTGGCTTTCGAGCTGGGCATTTTCTTAGGCCTGGGCGGCATTCTGGTCTGCTCCTTCCTAGGTGGCATGCGAGCCGTGACCTGGACGCAGGTGGCGCAGTACATCATTCTGATCATCGCCTACCTGATTCCGGTGGTTTGGTTGTCCGTCAAGCAGACCGGTGTGCCCATTCCTCAGGCCATCTACGGCTACCAATTGCAAAAGGTGACCGAGAAGGAGAAGGCCCTGATCGATGATCCTAAGGAAAAAGAAGTTCGGGACATCTTCAAAGCTCGCGCTGATGAGATGGATGCCAAACTCAAGGATGTGAAGGCTGCTCTGGAAGCTGACAAAGCTGCAGCCACCAGCAAGATCGAAGAGCTCAAGGCTGCCAATGCACCGGCTGCGGACATTGCTGCTGCCGAAAAGGCGTTGGCTGCACTGCCTAAAGATGAGGAGGCCGCCAAGAAGGCCTGGACAGCTGCTAAGACCGCGGCTGCAGGGCGAACGGCACCCCTGGGCGGCATGCCACGCCATGCGCAACAGTTTGCGGGCGATCCTGATGGGGACGAAAAGGCCAAAACCGCCTACGACACCTCGCGGCGAAACTTCTTGGCTTTGGTGTTCTGTCTGATGGTCGGTACTGCTGCGCTGCCGCACATTCTGATGCGCTACTACACAACGCCTTCGGTGAAAGAGGCTCGCAGCTCAGTGACCTGGTCGCTGTTCTTCATCTTCCTGCTCTACTTCACTGCACCAGCCCTGGCGGTGCTGGTCAAGTATGAGGTCTTCACCGTGCTGGTGGGGACGCCGTTTGACAAGCTACCAGCCTGGGTATCGCAATGGGCAGCCGTTGACCCGGCTCTGTTGTCGGTGACCGACGTCAACAAGGACGGTATCTTGCAGCTGGGCGAAATGCGCATCGGCGGTGACATCATCGTGTTGGCCACGCCTGAAATCGGCGGTCTGCCTTATGTGATCTCTGGCATGGTGGCTGCAGGCGGTCTGGCTGCCGCGCTGTCTACCGCTGACGGTCTGCTGCTGACGATTGCCAACGCTCTGTCGCACGACCTGTACTACAAGATGATCGACCCGAACGCGCCCACCTCACGCCGAGTGATGATCTCCAAGGTGCTGTTGTTGGTGGTGGCTTTGGCTGCTGCCTATGTCGCAGCGCAGAAACCAGCCGACATCCTGTTCCTGGTCTCCGCAGCCTTCTCTTTTGCTGCTGCAGCTTTCTTCCCGGCACTCACTTTGGGTATCTTCTGGAAGCGGGCCACCAAATGGGGTGCGGTGCTTGGTATGGTCGGCGGCCTGGGCATCACCTTTTACTACATGGTCACCACCCAGCCGTGGCTGCGTGGTATCTTCGGCGTGACCTCGCCGATTGAGTTGTGGTACGGAATCCAGCCCATCTCGGCCGGTGTATTTGGTGTGCCGCTGGGCTTTGCGATCATCATCGTGGTCAGCCTGCTGACCCCGGCTCCGCGCCGGGAGATTCAGGAACTGGTCGAGCATGTGCGCTACCCCAGTCTGGCTGGTGACATCGACACCCGCGCGACCTGATCGTGATTCACAGGCCTTCTACCTGAAGGCCTGATGTTTCCAACGCCCACTTCGGTGGGCGTTTTTTATGGGTAACCACAACAGCCGATTGGGCAGTTGCTGATTCCAAAGACACTTGAGCTGGTCAGCAGAGATAGCGCGAATGCCACTTGACTTGTGCGACTTGAATCGACCTCCACGCCCAAAATGGGGGAATTACCGTGGAATTTTGGCAACCCTAAAGTTTCTCTATGTGATGACGATTCATTGACCAAGCCTTTGAGCCTTGCAGGAGGAAATCATGGGACTTCATCTGCCAAGAATTAGTGAGCTACCTGTATCACATATGAGTGCCAGTGCGCGTATCACACAGGCGCTGAAGGTGAACGACATAGGTACCGCCCAGCGCATTGCAGCAAGCGCCGCCATGATGACGGGTCAATTCCAAAAGCAAGCTTTGAATCAACCCCCTACCAAGGTGAGTGATCACCGATTGGATGTTTGGGCCTAGCGAGTAAGCAGGTAGATCGCCTAAACGAGTCTGAGTTTATTATCAAAGGTGCCCCTGAAGGGCCCCATCGGCAAAGCGATTGGCCTAATTTCATTCACTCGTGCGAAACGGGGCTTTCAAAAACCCGCGAAACCGGGCCCGGCCACCTCGAGTTGGACTGTCTGTGAGACGGTAGTTGGGGAAACGCTCAAGGAAGCGGCCGATGGCGACTCGGCCTTCCAGGCGAGCCAGACTCAGGCCTGCACACTGGTGAATACCAAACCCGAATGCCAAATGGCGGTTGTCGGCGCGTTCGAGTTGCAGCGAATCCGGGTTTTCAAACTGCGTGGGATCGCGGTTGGCCGCCCCGATGCACAGTGT
>RGFZ01000079.1 GCA_010024875.1 Oxalobacteraceae bacterium
TCGACCAGTACTTTTTTTCATAGAGTGGCAGCCTGTCGTTCATAGCAGATGAATGATATCCGCGATGCTAATGACGCGTAGCCGTGCTGCGGGCAGAGCAAGATCAAAAAAAAGCCCGCGCACAGGCGCGGGCTTCTTGAGCAGCGAGTACTTACCAGATAGTCTTACCGCTCGCATCCTTGAAGTTTGCTTTCCAGCTTTCCTGGATCAGCTTCACGGTCGCTGGCGGCATGGGCACATAATCAAGTTCGGTCGCCATGTTGGAACCATTCTTGTATGACCAGTCAAAGAACTTGAGCACTGCGCGCCCAGTCAGGCCGTCTGCCTGAGTCTTGTGCATCAGGATGAACGATGCTCCGGTGGCGGGCCAGCTGTTCTTGCCGGACTGGTTTGTCAACACCACGCCCATGCCGGGCGTGCCTGCCCAGTCAGCACCAGCCGCTGCGGCCTTGAAAGTCTCGTCATCCGGCAGCACGAACTCGCCATCGCGATTCTTCAGCTGCGCGAAGGTGATCTTGTTTTTCTTTGCGTAGGCATACTCGACATAGCCGAATGCACCCTTCACGCGCTGCACGTTGGCGGCTACGCCTTCGTTACCTTTGCCGCCCACGCCCGTCGGCCACTTGACGGCAGTCCCTGAGCCGACCGTGTTCTTAAAGTCAGCATTGGCCTTTGAGAGGTAATCCGTCCACAGAAAGGTCGTGCCCGAGCCATCGGCGCGGTGAACCACGGTGATGTTAAGGTTCGGCAGATTCACGCCAGCGTTCAGTGCGGCGATCTCGGGGGCGTTCCATTTGGTGATTTTGCCGAGATGGATGCCAGTGATGACATCAGCCGTGAGCTTCAGCTGACCGGGGGCAATACCATCGAGGTTCATTACCGGAACAACACCACCGATGATCGCTGGGAACTGCACCAGACCCTCTTTCTCGAGTTCTTCGGCCTTGAGCGGCATGTCGGAGGCACCAAAATCGACCGTCTTGGCCTTGATTTGACGGATGCCGCCGCCAGAGCCGATCGATTGATAGTTCAATCCGATACCAGTGGCCGCCTTGTAGGCCTCGGCCCACTTGGAATAAATTGGGTAAGGGAAGGTTGCGCCTGCGCCAGTCAGGTCAGCAGCCTGCGCAGACAGGGAAATAGCCAGCCCTGCGGCAAAAGCGGTAATACTTTTCAGAATCAGCTTGCTACGCATAGTCACTCCTGGTTTGCATCTAGGGTTGTACAAAAATTACCTTGAATATGTCACGGTCTTTGAATAGGCTCTGGGCATGAGTACAAATAGAAATGCAAAAACAGCAAGATCGGTCCGAGCAGGCTCTGCCGCTCTAGTCCCCGATATGCGTGCCGCTCCGCTGAATCGTGAGTTGTCAATGCTCGCATTCAACCGTCGTGTCCTGGCGCAGGCGCAGGACGAGAGCATACCTTTGCTTGAGCGCCTGAAATACCTGTGCATCGTCAGCAGTAATCTGGATGAATTCTTCGAGGTCAGAATCGCCAGCTTGATGGCAAGGGAGCGAGAAGGAAATGATCTTGCTCATGCTCGGCCTGTTGTTCCGCAAGGTTTCGATCTGGTCAGTCCGTTTATCTTCGTCGGCACATCGACCGAAATGACCGTCAACGCGCCTGGGTCCGAGACTATTTTGATCGCGAGGTTCGCCCGCTGCTGACCCCCATCGTATTAGATCCTTCGCATCCGTTTCCGCAAATTGTCAACAAGAGCCTGAATTTCATTGTCGAACTGGGTGGCAAGGACGCTTATGGCCGCGGCACCTCGATCGCCGTGATCAAGGCGCCCCGGGTATTACCTCGGATTATTCGTCTGCCCGCACACTCTCCAGAAACTGAGCATGATTATTGTTTGTTATCGTCGGTGATTCATGCGCATATCCAGGATCTTTTTCCAGGGCGCGAAGTGATCAGTTATTCGCAGTTTCGTGTCACCCGTGACAGTGAACTCTGGGTAGATGAAGAAGAGGTGAAGAATCTACGGCAGGCGCTCAAGGGCGAGTTGCAGGCCCGTCATTTTGGCTTTGCGGTTCGGTTGGAGGTGGCTGAGAATTGCCCGCCCAATCTGTCACAATTCCTGCTTGAGCAATTCACTATCGCGCCCGAATTTCTCTACCGTGTCAATGGCCCGGTGAATATGGTGCGCTTGAATGAACTCGTCGAGCTTGCCTCCGCTGCAGACTTCCGATTCGCGCCATTTTCGCCAAAATTATCAGTTCAGCTCGCTGACGGTGACTTGTTCTCGGCAATAGCACATCAGGATATTCTGCTGCACCATCCGTATCAATCTTTCCAGCCGGTGATCGATTTCATACGCAGCGCCGCGCATGATCCCTCGGTGGTCGCGATCAAGCAGACTATTTATCGAACCGGTATGAATTCCGAGCTGATGGAAGCGCTCATCACGGCAGCACAAAACCGCAAGGAAGTCACCGTGGTGGTGGAGTTGATGGCGCGCTTCGACGAAGAAGCCAATATGAACTGGGCGGATCGTCTAGAGCAGGTGGGGGCGCAAGTCGTGTATGGCGTCGTAGGATTAAAGACGCATGCCAAGATGGCGCTGGTGATACGGCGAGAATCCGGCAAACTGCGCTTCTACGCCCATATGGGCACGGGTAATTATCACCCGACAACGACCAAGTTCTACACTGACTTCGGTTTGTTGACGGCGAATGCCGCGCTGGGCAGAGAGGTCAATGAAGTGTTCATTAGCCTGACGAGTCTGGCCAAGCCACGCAAGCTGAATCACCTGTGGGTAGCGCCGTTCGAGCTACAGCGTGAGCTGGTCAAGGCTATCCGCAATGAGGCCCGCATCGCCCGCGAGGGTGGCGTCGGACAGATCATCGCCAAGATGAATGCGCTGGTCGATGACTCCATCGTCGAGGCGCTGTACGATGCCTCGCAGGCTGGAGTCAAGATCGAGCTGATCGTGCGCGGAGCTTGCTCATTGCGTCCCGGCGTCCCCGGCGTATCGGAGAATATTCGTGTACGTTCCATTGTTGGTCGTTTTCTTGAGCATAGCCGGATCTTCCATTTTTTGAATGAAGGTTCCAATGACGTCTATCTGGCTAGTGCGGACTGGATGAATCGCAATCTGTTTCGGCGTATCGAAATCGCTTTTCCTGTGCTCGACGAAGAACTTAAAAATCGCGTGATACAAGAAGGGCTGCATCCCTACCTGAGAGATAATCAAAATTCTTGGGAATTGGATGCGAATGGTGAGTACCAGCGACGCAAGCCGCGCACAGGCCAGCAGACATTCAGCGCGCAGCAGCATCTGATGAATACCTTGGGGGCATGATGGATTTGATCCTCTGGCGCCATGCACAAGCCGAAGCGGGCGAACCAGATGAAGGTCGCGAGCTGACGCCGCAGGGGCGCAAACAGGCGGCGCGCATGGGCGCCTGGCTCGATCGCAGCCTGCCCAGTGGCTGCAAGATCCTCTGCAGTCCGACCGCAAGGACGATCCAGACGGTCGAGGCGCTCGGTCGCAAATACAAGATCGTTCCGGAGATCGGACCGGCAGCGATTGCTGCTGAGATACTGAGTGCCGTCGGCTGGCCCGAGGCGAAGACACCCGTGATGGTGGTGGGTCACCAGCCCTGGCTAGGGCAGGTGGCGTCATTGCTGTTGACCGGGGAAGAGCAGGATTGGACGATCAAAAAATCCAATGCCTGGTGGATCTCGCATCGCCAGCGCGAGCATGGCAATGAATTATTTCTCAAGGCGGTACTTGCGCCAGAGTTTTTTATTGATTGATCACGCTAAGACCGAGACCGCCTGACTCAAGCAGCTAATGCCGTTGAGGCAAGCTCACCCCGTTCAAGTTGTTTGCGAACGATCGCATCCGGTTTGAACAGTTCAATCATCGCCTCAATGAGTTTGCGCGCCTTGTGGCTGTTGTCCATCGAATAATTGCAGACATACACATCCAGGGTTACCGCCGTCAGCTCAGGCCAGGTATGGATGGCAAGATGTGACTCTGCGAGAAGGACGGTCCCCGTAACACCCCCGGATTCATTGCCGGTCGCAGCGGGAAACTCAAAAAAAACGTCGCTTACAGCAGTCAGGCCGCTCAGCTCAACCAAGGTCAGGCAAGTGCTGCGTAACTTGGATGCGTCTGTCATCAGGCCGCGATTCATTCGACAACCCTTGATATCCGCAGTGAGGTGAAGTCCTTGCATGTTGAATTCCTTTTCAGAAAAAAGAAAAGGCTACCCACCCAGCCTTGATACGCTGGGAAACCGAATTGGCAGCTTACTTATTTGTGTTTTTTGGGACGCCCGGTTTTGACCGGCTGCAGCGCTTTCTGCGCCTTTTTAATCCGGGACGTACTCAGGTCGTGCATCAGCGCGATACCGATGCGGATCAGCTCACTTTTCTTGATCTCAAAGCCGGCTTCAAGACAGGCTTTTTTTGCATTAGCCAGCAGGCGGTACTCGTCCTCCGGCATGGTGAAGCTGTCACGCACCAGTTGGGCATGTTTGTGTTTGACTGATGTGGATTTGCTAACGCTCTTATCTTTCGCCGATTTGGCGGGTGTTTTGCGAGACGTTTTGCGCGGCATATCTGACATGGTCATGCTCCTTGGGTGAAGACCCAAATTCAACAGCAATACAATATAAACGGTTTATACGGTATTTTTATTTTTGTTTGCAATAGCCGAGTAGTCTTTGCCCGAATTAATTGTTGCGCATCAACAACGGCAAAGAAAGCGCCGATTCAATAAAGCTTGGTTAAATAAATCCATTTTGATAACTCCCTGCTAAGCGCTGCGCGCTTTGATGAGGTTGATGTGACGAGTAGCATCAATTGCCGTGTCCAGCATCGTCGCAATGCCCTCTTCGTCAATCCAACGCTGGCAGCGGATCGCGCTTGAGGTTTGCCCAGGGCATGCTCGAGTTGATTTTCCATTTGATTTGTAGGGTCAAATCGATACTTGCATTGGCAGTGAACGTGATAATTTACGCTCGCAGTAAAGATATTTATTTGACAGCCAATGGAGGCGACATGCAGTGTAATGACGAATCTCTAAAAGCAATCGCAGGAAATGAGCCAACCAATCTGCAGCGTTCGCGGCGTTTGTTTCTTACCAGCGCAGCTTTGACGGGTGTAGCTCTAGCTAACGGTGGATGTTCGACGCTTGGCGTTGGTGGTGGAACGAACCCGGGTGAGATCAGGCAGGGATCATTCGCGACGAGCGATGGTGCGAAACTGAATTATCTGGAATCTGGTCGAGGGCGACCTATCGTTATGATTCCGGGCTGGTCTCAGACAGCCGAAATGTTCAGCGATCAGATTTCCGCTTTTTCGGCAAACTACCGCGTAATCGCACTCGACATGCGTGGTCACGGAGATTCCAGCAAGCCTGAGCATGGCTATCGGATGGCACGTCTGGCGAAGGATTTGCACGAATTCCTGGATGGGATGAATCTGAGTAAAGCCACGCTGGTGGGCCACTCCATGGGCTGCTCAGTGATCTGGAGTCATTGGAATCTCTTTGGTAATCATCGCACGCATTCAATGATTCTTATTGATCAGGCGCCCTGTACCACCTTCGGACCGAGTTGGACCGACGCCGAGAAAGCAGAGGCTGGGGCTGTATTTTCGCCGCAGTCGCTGTATGACACTGCCACCGCCTTGGCAGGTATGGACGGTGAGGCGACCACCGCAGGTCTGGTCAATGGAATGTTCTTCACCAAAGATTATCCTGAGGCCAAGAAGAAATACGCTCTCGCCCAGAATCTGAAATTCCCACGTAAGCCAGCGGCAGCTCTGCTGGTTGACCACTGTGTTCAGGATTGGCGGGATACGATCAGCAGAATTAACGTGCCCACACTGGTGGTTGGCGCAAAGGGAAGCTTCTTTAATCCGAAATCACAAGAATGGATCGCCAGCAAGATACCAGGCGCGAAAATAGAAATTTTCGGTGTAGAAGAAGGCGGAAGTCATTTCATGTTCATGGAAAATCCCCAGAAATTTAACAAGATTGCATTGAGTTTTTTGGCTTCCACCTGAGATGACTGACCAATAACCTGTCTCATCGGATCGATGGCAACGAGGCACTGCCGCTTTGCCATCGACCCAGATGGACAGGCTGTTATTCAGCATCTCGCCAAATCGTGATGTGGCTATTAATATTTGGTGTTGAGTCGCCGATCTCTTTATCAATGCTTACTTGTTAATTCTTGGCGGTCAGAGTGACGCATAAGAGGAAGCCACAAGCCCCAGCCCAAGCGGCGTGAATATCCAGTACTCCACCGGTGCGCCCCACACCCAGTGCTTATGCCATCCAGCATGGGTTTTCGCGAATCGTGCGAACCCAAACGCAGGATTTAGTAAAAACCACAAAAAATCCTCTGTCACCCAGAACAGCATGATGCAGCCCAATGCACGCAGTTCGGCTTGCCATGAGTAGTTGGCACCGAATACGAGCGGGAAGTGAAAGAACAGTGCAACCAGCGAAAACGCCCAGGCATGATAGCCCGTCATTGCTCGGCCACCCCAGAGCAGATCAAGTAACCAGTGCTGCTCGATACGCCATGTGGGAAGATTTTGCGCCCAGCCAGCATCACCCTCAATGGCAATCTCCAGTTTGGCAAAGAAAAAGCCCAAGATGACAACGCCCAGAAGGGTAGAGGCCATGGGTAGAAAAAAAGCGTTCATCAGAACATCGCTGCAGGAAGCTGATCACGCACATGCTGCAAGATACGCTGTGCCGCTTGGGGTTGAGCGAGGAGGCGTGCCTTTGAACGCATGGCGCTGAGTACCTCGGTATCAGACAGCAGACGTCGTAAACGATAGATCAGTGTTGCTTCATCATCCGCCCTTTGCGCCACCCCCTCTTGCAACAGCAGTGCAGCGTTGCGCTCTTCCTGACCAGGAATCGGATTGATCAGCAGCATGGGTAATCCCATGGCCAGGCATTCAGAAGTGCTTAGCCCGCCGGGCTTGGTGATCACGAGGTCCGCACACGCCATCAAGTCGGGTACCTCGTCAGTGAATGCCAAGGGGACGAGTCGTCCTTGGCAAAAGCAGGCCAAACTGTTCAACTCTTGAAAAAGCGACTGATTTTTCCCAGTCATCACGATGATTTGTAATGATTCGTCAATGGCCAGTATCGATCGGATCAATGACGGGCTCATACCGATTCCGCTACCGCCACCCATCATCAGTACCGTGACGCGACGCGGATCCAGCGCCCAGCGCCTACTGCATTGATCGCGCTGCAGATTCCGGGTGAATCCCGGCATCACAGGTATGCCAGTCACGACAATCGCCGACTCTGGAATCCCCGCCGCCTGCAAGCGGTAGGCAAGCTCACTGTTGGCAACGAAATAACCCGCGATGCCCTGATGTACCCACATCTGGTGCACATCGAAATCGGTGACCACCACCCATACCGGAATAGCCAAACGGCGACGCCGTAGGGCATCAGCAAGCAGCTCGGCAGGCAAAAAGTGCGTGCAGATGATCGCGTGAGGGGCGTAATTCTCGATGTCGGAGAATAGTCTCTGTCCACACAGACGCTGAATCAGTCGGCGGAAGCGGCCGCTCAGACTGTTCGTCGGTTCACGATCAGTTTTTCGATACAGCCAGCCCCATGCCTCGGGCAGCCCGCTGGCTAGCTTCAGGTACCAATCCGTGTAGATGGTCTTGAACCAGGCAGGCACGAGCTGCATCAGGTCTCGGTGCCGAAGCGACAGATCGGGAAAATCAAGCCGCGCAAGTGCACACAATGCGTCCGCAGCACGGACATGTCCGCTGCCCGCAGAGACCGACACCACCAAGACTCTTTTGTAGGTGCCTGGGCTTGCAGCGGTGGTTGGTGAGGACGCGCCGGATACCGCCGTATCCCCGCTGGTAAAAGACGGACCTCGGCCGCGCAGGAGGAAGTTCAGGCCAGTTCCGGACACAGTGCGGCTTCTTTTTTCTTGAATTGTGCCTTTTCCCAGCGCAACATGATGTCATGCCAATCGACCAGATGCAGTTCGCCGGCGTCATC
>RGFZ01000080.1 GCA_010024875.1 Oxalobacteraceae bacterium
ACTGGGCGGCATCGAATGGCGACCGCTCCGAAAATGGTGACTATATTTACGGCAAGCGACGGCTGCGCGAAATCGATCGGCGCATTCGCTTTCTGACCAAGCGACTCGATCTGGCCGAAGTGGTTGATCCTGCGGTTCACCATGGGAGTGATCAGGTATTCTTTGGCGCGACCGTCACGTATGTGAATGGCCTTGGTAAAGAGCACACCGTGACTATCGTTGGTATTGATGAGCTCGATCCCCTGCATGGCAAAATCAGCTGGGTCGCACCGGTCGCTCGAGCGCTGACCAAGGCGCGGGAGGGCGACGTGGTCATGCTCCACACGCCCGCTGGCGCGGAAGAACTGGAGATACTGAGTGTCCAGTATCCAGCGCCTGCTTGACGTAAAATGTCGCGTTTCCCGGATTCGTCTTTGCAGGAACGCATGTCGATCATTTTCCCCACGCTGAATCATCCTTTGCGCGCGCCTCTGGCGGCCGAGATCCACTCGCGGCCGCCGATACGGCTCGAGGCGCCGGAACGTATCACGCATCTGGCGGTTCATGGCCGTAACGAGGTGGTGGCGGGTGCGTCGACCGGGCTGCAGACCCAGCTGCTGTCAGACCTGTGCGTTCACTTTGGCGTGACGCCACCTGCGGGAGAGGCGAAATACTTTTTCCATGATTTCGGTCGTTTTCGCTTGAAATGGGAGTGCCACACCGAGTTCGCCAGCTACACTTTCGTCTCCAGCGCTCGCAGCGCGCCCACGCAGGATGATCTGTTTGCCCAAATGCCTTCCGCCGATCTGCCGCAGCATTGGTTGCTGCGTCTGCAGGGCAAGCTGATGGTGGCCACGCATATCATCCTTGAGGTGGCGGCCCAGTCGTCTGATGACACCGTGCCACATATGCGTCGGCTGTTCGAGGGTAATGCCATCGTCGGATGCGAAGCTTCGCAGGCAGCTCAGGTGTGGACGGATTTTCAGATTCAGTCTGACGGTTTTGTGCGTTTCGTCGTGCGCGATGCTGGTCTCAAGGGGCAGCAGGCAGGGCGGCTGGTGCAACGATTGCTGGAGATCGAGACGTATCGAATGATGGCGCTACTGGGACTGCCGAATGCCCAGCGTTCGGTAACGGTGCTCAATTCGATCGAATCCGAGCTGGCGTCACTTACCGCCACCATGGTCGCCAGCGCAGATGACGACACTGATGAGGAAGCAGGCATCGCCAAAGAGCAGGCGCTACTGGAACAGATCACTTCGCTGGCCGCGCGACTGGAGCAGTTGGCGGTCGATAATGGCTACCGCTTTTCTGCGTCACAGGCCTACTTCAAGCTCGTACACTCGCGCATTGACGAGTTGCGCGAGAGGCGCATCGAGGGTGTTCCAACGATTGCCGAGTTCATGCAACGTCGCCTGACCCCGGCAATGAACACCTGTAGCGCAACCGCGCGCCGGCAGGAAGTTCTTGGCGAGCGTCTGGCCAATACCAACTCACTGCTGCGCACGCGGGTGGGCATCCGACAAGAGCAGCAGAACAACAAGATCCTTCAATCGATGAACACGCGCGCAGCGCAGCAGTTGAGGCTGCAGCAGGCGGTAGAAGGCATATCGGTCGTGGCGATTTCTTATTACCTTGCGGGATTGGTCGGCTATGCTGGAAAAGCGCTCAAGGCCTCGGGAATGAAGATCGACACTGATCTGGTCACTGGCATCTCGGTGCCGATTCTTGCGCTGGTGGTCTGGGTGGCCGGATTCATTAATCTCCGCTGCGAGTCTGGCCAGCGCACCTTTTTCGTCCTGTAGCAGCACCCGGACACGGCAATCGAAACGCCGAGCGTGATCGGCCGCCCAGCTGACGGCGATCCAGCGTCCCTGATCTTTGGCGCGCAAGCGCTTGGCCACGCCGCAGTCGGCAACATGAATATGCAGCATCTGATCACGTTTCAGATGACCGGTCAGTGCGTCTCCGGGAATCGGCAGGCAACAGGGTGCGTACTGCACCGAGGTCGTGGGTTCGCGGCCAGAAATAATCACCGGTTTGATCGCGCGCTCGGCCTCGGGGCTGGTTGTCGGTTTGCCCTTCTCGTCGCCTGCGACGAGGCCTTGAATATGCCGCGCAACCAGCATGGCCATCCGCTTGCCGACACCAATCTCGGCGTACAGATTGCTGATGGATTTTGCGCTGGTCTCGCTGACCAGACGATCCGCGATGGGTACGGGTAGTTTCGCGGGCAATTCGAGCAGAGCGAGTGATTGTTCGAGCAGCATCCGTCCCAGATCGATCGCTTCTTCGCGGTCGATAGTGCGCAGATGATGCCGTATCGCCGAGCGCGCCTTGCCGGTGCGTACAAAGGTCAGCCAGTTCGGGGTCGGTCGCGCGTCGTTCGAGACCTCGATAGCCACGATATCGCCATTGCGAAGCTCGGTTTTCAGTGGCGCCTGCTCATGATTGATGCGTGCCGACACGGCATGGTCACCAATGTCGGTGTGGATGGTGTAGGCAAAGTCGAGTGCGGTAGCGCCCCGGGGCAGTGCGATGATGGTGGATTTGGGCGTGAACACGTAAACCGAATCCGGAAACAGGTCGACCTTCACATGCTCTAGGAATTCGGCCGAGTCGCCGGTCTGGTGCTGAATGTCTAGCAGTGACTGCAGCCAGGCATGCGTGCGCTGCTGCAGGTCGGTCAGCTCACTTTCCTCGTTCTTGTACAACCAGTGCGCGGCAACGCCGGCCTCGGCAACCTGGTGCATCTCGCGCGTGCGTATCTGGAACTCTACGGGTGTGCCGTACGGCCCGATTAGTGTGGTGTGCAGTGATTGGTAGCCATTGAGCTTCGGTATCGCGATGTAGTCCTTGAACTTGCCCGGCATGGGCTTGAACATCGCATGCAGCGTACCCAATGCGACGTAGCATTGCTCGAAGCTGTCGACCACCACGCGAAAGCCATACACATCGAGCACCTGAGAGAAGCTCAAGTGCTTGTTGCGCATCTTTCGGTAGATGCCGTACAGCGTCTTTTCGCGACCATAAACACCAGCCGTGATGCCGCCACTCGCGAGCCCCTCTTTGACCGTCTCCATGATCTTGCCGACTACTTCGCGGCGGTTTCCGCGTGCGGCCCTCACGGCCTTGGCGATAGTCCGATAGCGCAGCGGATGCAGATGCGAGAAGGCCAGCTCCTGAAGCTCGCGGTAAATGTTGTTCAGCCCGAGCCGGTGGGCTATGGGGACATAGACTTCCATCGTCTCGCGCGCGATCCGACGTTGCTTGTCGGCCGACATTGCACCCAGCGTGCGCATGTTATGCAAGCGGTCCGCAAGTTTGACCAGAATCACGCGCACATCGCGCGCCATCGCCAGCAGCATCTTGCGGAAGTTCTCGGCCTGTTGCTCGACCTGGGTCTGGAATTCGATCTTGTCGAGTTTGGATAGCCCATCCACCAGCGATGCCACGGGCGCACCAAAGCGCTCGATCAGTTCGTCTTTCTTGACATCCTGATCTTCCATCACATCGTGCAGCAGAGCTGCCATGATTGCCTGCGCATCGAGTTTCCACTCGGCGCAGATTTCAGCGACGGCAATAGGGTGAGAGATGTAAGGCTCGCCAGACTTGCGTACCTGCCCGAGGTGCATCTCGTCAGAGAAGCGATAGGCTTCTTTGATCTTTTTTAGCTCCGACGGGCTCAGGTACTCCGAGAGGCGGGTGGTCAGCTGGGTGACCGAGGCGACGCCAACGGCGCCGGGAGCGGTCTGCTCGGGCGCTGAAAGGGATCTGGATGGCGTAAGGGGGTTGTTCTTCCGGCTAGCGGAAGGGGCGGCAGTGTCAGCGGATGGCGGGTTCATCTGCGGGCCGGCCCGAGATCATGAGCGCTCAGCTCAGCTGGGTACTTTCTTGAGCATTTCAAGGCCGACATAGCCACTGGCCACTTCGCGCAGTGCCGTGACCGTGGCCTTGTCGTCGGAGTGGACCTTTGCGGTATGGCCTTGCAGCAGCTGGCGCGCACGGTAGGTTGCGACCAGCGTCAGCTGAAATCGGTTGGGTATCTTCTTCAAGCAATCTTCGACGGTGATGCGTGCCATATGGTCTCCAGAATCCGGATCAGTGTCAGTATCAGTTCGGTGCTGCGAGGATGCCTAAATCGGCAAACAGAGAGAGGTTTCGTTTAGCCTGCTGCACGAAGCGGCAGCGTGAAGCCTCGACAATGGCTGTCAGCTGGGACAACGCGGTGTCAAATTCAGAGTTGATAATAACATACTCGAACTCTGGCGCATGGGCGATCTCCCCGCTGGCAGCCTGTACTCGCCGGGCGATTACGTCGTCGGCATCTTGCCCTCGTTTCTTCAGCCTTTGCTCCAGCGTCGGTAGTGAAGGGGGAAGTATGAAGATACCCACCGCCTCGGGGAAATGCCGGCGAACTTGCTGTGCGCCCTGCCAGTCAATCTCAAGCAGCACATCCAGCCCGTCGCGGGTCTGCTCCTCGACCATCAGACGCGAGGTGCCGTAATGATTCCCGTGGACCTTTGCATGTTCGAGGAACTCGCCGCGCTGCTGTCTGTCGATGAAATCCTGCTCACTCAGAAAAAAATACTCCCGACCATGCTCCTCGCCCGGACGCGGCGCGCGCGTGGTGCACGAGATGGATAGCTTGATCGAGGGATCTTTCGCCAGCAGCGCATTGACCAGCGAGGATTTGCCCGCGCCCGAGGGTGCGGCAACGATGAACAGGCTGCCGGACGAGGGCTGGTCCATGGTGGTTGGCTGTGCTGGAGCGGATGTCGGTGAATTCATTCGAGGTTTTGTACTTGCTCTCGCATTTGTTCGATCAGCAGCTTCATCTCCATCGATGCATCTGATAATTCTTTCACTGCGGCCTTGGAGCCCAAGGTGTTGGCCTCGCGGTTAAGCTCTTGCATCATGAAGTCGAGCCGTTTGCCAACCGGGCCGCCTTTTTTGAGGATTGCGCGAGTCTCGGCAAGATGGCCCGACAGCCGAGTGAGTTCTTCGGCGACATCGACCCGTATGCCGTAGAGTGTGACCTCCTGTCGTATGCGGTCCTGAATCTCTTCTTTGGGTACGCTGGGTGCGCCACTGCCGGTCGACAGGCTGACGCCCAGCGCTTCTTGCATGCGCTCGACAGCTTTTTGCCGGAAGCTTTCGATGGCCTGCGGCACCAAGGGGGTGATGCGTGTGACGATGGCTTCGATCTGCTCGATGCGGGACGTCAGCATCGCTTGCAGTGCGGCACCCTCACGCTGACGCGATTCAATGAAGGCCTGCAGCACCTCTGCCAGTGCAGCTTGCACGTCAGAGGCGAGCGTGTCCTGGCTGAGCTCGCTCTCGGCCAGCACACCAGGCCAGCGCAGCAGCTCGTTCACTGACAGCGGACGTGCTTCGGGAAATTTTTGCAGTACCTGTTGCTGAGCGCTGGTCAGTGCGGAGAGCAAGTTGTCATCGACAGTGAGTTGATTTCCTGTGGCGTTCTTGCGACCGAACGACAAACGACACTCCACCTTGCCGCGCTGCAGGCGTGCGATGATCGCTTCCCTGAGCATGGGTTCGAGATTGCGGAGATCATCAATCATTCGAAACTGGAGATCGAGAAACCGCGAATTCACGCTCCTCAGTTCCAAAGTAATGGTGCCCGCCGCGCTGTCGCGCGAGCAAACGCCATAGCCGGTCATGCTGCTGATAGTCAAAGTTGGTTCCTGTTAGGTATTCAAACGCGCATTCAAAACTTTACAAAAAGCCAATAAGTCCACACAATCCCGTCCCGGGAATCAATCGAGCACAGAAGAGGGAAATGGCTGGCCAACAAAATGCTGCCCTGCCGGATGGTCTGGACATCGGTGGCTATCGCATTGTAAAGAAGATTGCCGCAGGCGGCTTCAGCATTGTGTATCTCGCCGAGGATGCGCAAGGCCATCGTGTGGCTATCAAAGAGTACTTGCCTGCCACGCTGGCCAGCCGCAAATCCGGGCAATTACAGCCCTCCGTGACGAATGAGCATTTGGAGCTGTATCGGGTCGGGTTGAAGTATTTCCTTGATGAGGGCAGGGCGCTGGCCTCCATCAGTCATCCGAATGTCGTCCGTGTACTGAATTTTTTCCGTGCTAATGACACCGTCTATATGGTGATGGGTTATGAGCTGGGGCGCTCGCTGCAAGACCACATCACCCGGCGCAAGAAATCCGGCGACAAGCCACTGGTGTCAGAGCAGGCCATACGTTGGATGTTCGCGCAGGTCATGGATGCGCTGCGCGAGGTGCACACCCACAAGCTGCTGCATCTGGACCTGAAGCCAGCCAATATTTATCTGCGTAATGACGGCACGCCGATCTTGCTGGATTTTGGTGCTGCGAGGCAGACCCTGCATGCTGATCTGTCCACGCTTCACCCGATGTATACGCCGGGCTTTGCGGCGCCCGAACTGTCCACCAAAAAAGAACTGGGTCCGTGGACTGATATCTATAGCATCGGTGCCACGATCTTCAATTGCATGGTGGGCGTGCCGCCGCAATCAGCACACGAACGGCGGCGTGACGATCGCATGGAACAGTTCTATGCAGAGCTGCAAGCCTTGTATACGCCAGAGCTGGTGCAGCTGGTGCGTTCCAGCCTGATGCTGGATCCCTTGAAGCGTCCTCAAAGCGTGTTCGCGTTACAGAAATCGATGAGGGATGGCATCGGTCCGATCGGCGGCGGTCATAGTCTCTTGTCCCGGCTGCGCCGTTTGATGAGCTGAATGCGGATACTTCATGCGTTTTTCTATTTATCAAGACAGTCAGGTCGGCGGACGTTCCAGCAATCAGGACCGAATGGGCTACAGCTTCACGCGCGAGGCGGTTCTCCTGATGCTGGCCGATGGCATGGGAGGCCATTCGCATGGCGAGATCGCCGCAGTGCTGGCATTGCAGGCCATGGGCGAGCTTTTCAAGAAAGCGGCGCAGCCTTCCATTGCGGAGCCAGAGGCATTTCTCGAAGAACTAGTTTTCACCGCGCATCTGGCGCTGCACCGCTACCGCGCCGAGCACCGTCTTGCCGACACGCCGCGCACAACGATCGTGGTCTGTCTGATCCAGCAGGGACAGGCGCAGTGGATACATTGCGGGGATTCCCGTCTTTACTGGCTGCGTGGCGGACGCATTCTGGCGCGCACGATCGATCACTCCCATGTGGAGCGGCTGATCTCAATAGGACGATTGCCGCCTTACGAGAGCGCACGTCACCCTGATCGCAACAAGCTCTACAACTGTTTGGGCGCGCCGACCTTGCCGGGCATCGACAGGTCAGGCGCCGTGCCACTTAGGGCGGGTGATCAGTTGCTGCTGTGCTCAGACGGTTTGTGGAACAGCATTCCCGAGCATCAGCTTGCCTATCGGCTGTCCGTCAGCCCGCTCGAGCAAGCGGTGCCGGAGATGGTTTCCAGCGCCGTGATCGCCGGAGGAAAAACCGGCGATAATGTCACCGTGCTGGCATTCACTTGGCTGGATTCCGGCGACTCAGGAGCCCATGCCAGCGACAGTGCGCTGCTAACCGATGGCATGCCACACGATCGCGTCATCACCAGCATTCAGAGCTCACCGCCCGGTGCGACAGGCAGCGGCAGTGAGGGTGCGCTGGCCGAGATCGAGCGCGCACTGGCCCGCATGCGCTCTGCCTGAACTGAGGCCGCAAGTATGAAAGTCGTGCGGACATGAGCCGCAGGGCGGTACCTGTCAATTCAAGCCATACAATCCATACAACCAAGACAACCAAAATCACTTCCGAGGACAACGTGTCGAATTCTCATCAAGGACGCCCCAGTGGCCGAACGCCCGGCGCATTGCGCGAAGTCCGCATCACCCGCCATTACACGCGTCATGCCGAAGG
>RGFZ01000009.1 GCA_010024875.1 Oxalobacteraceae bacterium
CGTGGTCAACGTGACCAATCGTGCCCACATTCACGTGCGGTTTGGTCCGCTCAAACTTGCCTTTTGCCATCATGCACTCCTAACTATTTGATGAGAATGTTCAGGCACGCGCCCGACTGTACCGACTAACCAAAAATAAGCTGGTGCCCTTGACGTGGATTGAACACGTGGCCTCTCCCTTACCAAGGGAGTGCTCTACCACTGAGCTACAAGGGCTTGCCTGCTAACCGCCTGCATACCCCGCAAGCGAAAAGCAAAAACTCTGGAGCGGGTGAAGGGAATCGAACCCTCGTCATAAGCTTGGAAGGCTTCAGCTCTACCATTGAGCTACACCCGCAAGGGCGACCAACCGCGGCCACTACCACTGCTCTAATTCTATGCAGCAAAATCGTTAAATACTCGACAACGATTTTGCGCCTGGTGGAGGGGGCTGGATTCGAACCAGCGTACTCGCAAGAGGGCAGATTTACAGTCTGCTGCCATTAACCACTCGGCCACCCCTCCGCAGGGAACCGCAAACTATAGTACAGGCGAACGAGTCGGGCGATAGAAAAAGCGACCAGCGACCAGACGACCGTCGAGCCAAAGGGCAGACACAGCACAAGGCCTCGCAGCCGAAAGCGAAGATCGCCGGGGACTCGCCCCACCCAGAGCCGCTCTAAAAACGGCAAAAGTGGGTAAAAGACAGCAAGTAAGACGAAAATGACAGCAACCCAACGGATCATCGGCGTTCAGATAAAACGGGCCACGAGGAAGGCCATGAGTGAGATGAGAATAGTCGAGGCGAATGGCAGAAATATCTTTTTACCAAAAATACTGAACCTGAAATCGCCCGGCAAGCGTCCAATCCCCAGCTTCTCCAACCAGGGAAGCGCGGAGGCAAATACAATAAGTGTCAGAAAAATAACGAACAGCCAGCGGATCAACGTCGTTCTCCCCGCAGCGAGTGCTCAGGTTGACTCATAGCCGGTAGCTCTGATCCAGCGCGGCAATCGCCTGAGGCGCATCGATCCGGCTTGCAAGCAGCAATACTTTGAACAATTCGCCCATTTCAGCAGGAGAGGTCAGCTTTTGAACCGCATTGGCCAAGGGTAGCCAGTCGGAGGCATCCTCTGCTCGGCGTTGCTCGAGCAGACGAAGCAGACCAGCACCCAGTAGAAACGCCGCCTGATTCATGTAACCGGCGATCTGCAAACCGGCATCCAGTGCAGCGCGACCCATCTGGGTGAAATCCACATGGGCGGTGATGTCCTGCAACCCCACTCGGAAAAAAGGATCTGCGTGCGAATGATGCCGGTAATGGCACATCAGGGTACCTGACGAGCGTTGCGACAGGTAATATTCGTGCGCTGGGAAACCATAGTCGATCAGCACCGCCATTCCGCCCGCTCCACTCGTCAGCATGTCGCCCAGCATACGCACGAAGCCCGATTGCTGCGGATGAACCTCTGTCACGTACCCCTCAGGCAGGCTGTCCTGATCGGGAATGTGCAAGCACAAATCCTCGACGGCAGGGCGCTCGCGGAATGTAAAACGTTCCGACTCAAGCGACACGCCGAGCTCCATCCACCGTCCGTTTCGACGGACCACCAAAGGGAGGGGCATCGCATCCAGTACCTCGTTGCACAGCACCAATCCAGAGAATGTCACCGGAGGCGTGTCAAGCCAACAGACTTCATCACGCTCCGCCAGTCGATGTCTCTGACGCTCGCGTAGATCCCCCGACAGCTCAACGATCTGGTACTGCGCAACCTCCAGACCGATGACAGCGGCAGCCGAGAGAAAGTCATCCGCCAGCTTGCCCGTGCCGGCGCCAAACTCCAGCACCTGCAACGGGGAGGGCAAGTCGAGGCTAGCCGCGAACTGGGCGAGAGTCGCGCCAAACAGCGGCGACATCTCAGGCGCGGTTGTAAAATCACCGCCTTTGCCGAGTTTTGCAGCACCGCCGGCGTAATATCCGAGACCTTTCGCGTACAAGGCCAGCTCCATGAAGCGCGCGAAGGAAATCCAGTCTTGATGCGCTCGGATCTCGTCGCGGATAAGGGACTCCAGCGCGTAAGACGCAGACAAGGCGTCTGCCGAAGGTTCGGGTAATTCCATCTCGATATTGTAGATAAGACTGGCTGCGCAAACTGCAAAATTTCACTACGCTGCACCCCAAACCGACAAACACTACGCTAACGAGCCCGTGATTCACACCCAAAAAACTGCCCTGGTTACCGGCGCTGCGAAGCGACTGGGGCGATCGATCGCGCTCGGGCTAGCCAGAGAGGGCTGGGACATTGTTGTCCACTACCGATCCTCTCCCACCGAAGCACAGGCCACTGCAGAGGAGATCCGACAATTGGGTAGGCAAGCCATCACTCTCGATGCCGATCTGGCGGATGAACAGGCGAGCCGCGAACTCCTGCCTCGCGCCATCGCCAGCGTCGGGCCGATCAGCTGCGTGGTGAACAGCGCGTCGCTGTTCGAGTATGACAATGCGTCCAGCTTCTCTGTACAGAAATTGGATCAGCACATGCATGCAAACCTGGCTGCTCCCGTACTGCTCTCCAAGGCGCTGCATGACGCAACGCCGGAAGGCTTGCAATCCGTCGTGATCAATCTGCTCGATCAGAAATTATTTAACCCCAATCCGGACTTTCTTTCCTACACCATATCCAAAGCCGCATTACAGTCAGCCACGGTGCTGCTTGCCCAGGCACTGGCACCTAAAGTGCGCGTTGTCGGTCTCGCACCCGGACTCACCCTAGTGTCGGGTGACCAGACCGAGAAAGGTTTTGCGGTCGCACACACGCAAACGCCGCTGGGCAAAGGCAGCACGCCAGACGACATCACTGCTGCCGCCTGCTATCTTGCCAAGGCCAAGGCTATTACCGGCACAGTGCTGGTAGTCGACGGCGGCCAGCATCTCATGCCCATGGCCCGCGATGTAATGTTCATGGCCCAATGAGTCAAACCTGATTACCAACAGAATTCAGCCATGTCCTCTTTATTCCTGCATCCCGCTCTGACCAATTGTCGCAGACTATTCTTGAGCAACTATGAAATCATGAGCCACATTGGCGTTCATGATTTTGAAAAAAAAGCAGAGCAGCGCGTACTTTTTAATGTGGAGCTCTTCATTCCGCTTTCCGAATCCACGCCGACCCGTGACCAGCTCAGCGAAGTCGTAGATTATGATTTCATTCGAAACACCATAAAAGAGCATATCGCGCAGGGGCACGTTCAGCTGCAGGAAACACTGTGTGACCATATCGCCCGCACACTGCTCGCGCACCCCAAGGTCAAAGCAGTGCAAATCTCGACCCAGAAACCCGATGTCTATCCCGACTGTGAAGCTGTCGGTGTGGAAGTGTTTCAGATAAAGGCCGCCTGACATGAACAGCTCGCTCACCGCGCGCCAGCTCGACAAAGTCGCCTACGAAAACAACAAGCTTCACAAGCGACTGTGTCGGTTGGTTGGTCAAGCGATCGGCGACTTCAACATGATCGAAGATGGCGACAAAGTCATGGTCTGCCTGTCTGGCGGCAAAGACAGCTACGCATTGCTCGATGTTTTGCTCACGCTCCGCGAGCGTGCGCCGATCCATTTTGATATCGTTGCGGTCAACCTTGATCAGAAACAGCCGAATTTTCCGGCGGATATCCTCCCAAATTATCTGCGCAGCATCGACGTGCCCTTCCACATCGAGACACAGGACACTTACAGCATCGTCAAGCGCGTGATCCCCGAGGGCAAAACGACGTGCTCGCTGTGCTCCCGGCTACGCAGAGGGATTCTGTACCGGGTCGCTGATGAACTGGGCGCGACCAAGATCGCTCTCGGTCATCATCGCGACGACATCATGGAGACCTTCTTCCTGAACATGTTCTTCGCCAGCAAACTGAAGGGTATGCCGCCGAAGCTGCAGTCTGATGATGGCAAGCATGTGGTGATACGCCCTCTGGCCTATGTGCGCGAGGCAGATACCGAGCGCTATGCCGAAGTAAAAAATTTTCCGATCATTCCCTGCGATCTCTGTGGCAGCCAGGAAAATCTGCAGCGTAAACAAATCAAAAGCATGTTGCGCGAATGGGAGAAAAAATTCCCCGGGCGGGTAGAAAACATCTTCTCGGCACTATCCACCGTGATTCCCTCGCATCTGATGGATCGCTCGATGTTCGACTTCGCCGGCCTGAAAGCTACCGGCATCGCCAGCAAGAATGGCGATATCGCTTTTGACGAGGAGCCTTGCGCCACAGGGGAGTCAGCGAACATCATTCGGCTGCACCCGGCGGGTGATGATGCGGATTAAGGCTCAGTTGCCGATTGACCGGCTCTGAATTAACGCGACATTTCCGCGAAATCCTCTGATTTCCCGCGAGGCCACGCGAGGGGTGCATGCTAGAATTTTGCACCTCTTTATATTCCGCCTATGAACGTTGTCATTCTCGCTGCAGGCATGGGGAAGCGTATGCAATCCGACCTGCCCAAGGTTCTGCACGCACTGGGCGGCAAGCCGCTGCTCTCCCACGTCATCGATACCGCGCGCCAGCTGTCGCCTTCTCGCTGCTGCGTGATTTATGGGCATGGGGGAGATGCCGTGCCCACCCGGCTCGCATCGGACGATCTGCATTTCGTGCTGCAGGAGCCTCAGCTTGGAACGGGTCACGCTGTGATGCAAGCGGCTCCTGTGCTGAATGATGACGAGCCCACGCTGGTGCTATACGGCGATGTGCCTTTGACCAGCATCGGTACGCTGAAGTCCCTCGCTGCCACCGCTGGCAAGGACAAGCTCGCCGTGCTCACCATTGAACTCGACGACCCTACTGGCTATGGCAGGATCGTCCGCGAGCAACAGCGCATCGTGCGCATCGTCGAGCAAAAAGATGCCGATGACAATGAGCGCAAGATACGCGAAGTCAATACGGGTATCCTCGTTGCGCCGACCCGCAAGCTCAAAGAATGGCTATCGCGTCTGTCGAACGACAATGCGCAGCGCGAGTACTACCTGACAGATATCATCGCGCAGGCCGTCAATGATGGTATACCAGTCGAATCCTCGCAACCATCGCATGCGTGGGAAACGCTCGGCGTCAATAGCAAGGTGCAACTGGCCCAGTTGGAGCGCATCTTTCAGAACAATCTCGCGAACGAGCTGTTAGAACAGGGGGTCACGCTTGCCGATCCGATGCGGCTTGATGTGCGCGGAAGGCTGCGCTGCGGCCGCGAGGTGACGATTGACGTGAACTGCGTATTCGAAGGCGAGGTCGAGCTCGGCGATGGGGTGCAGATCGGTGCGAACTGCATGATACGCAATGCACGTATTGCCGCAGGCACGCACATCAAACCTTTTACGCACATCGAAGACGCAAGTATCGGTTCAGCCTCGCAGATCGGCCCCTATGCACGGCTGCGTCCCGGTACAGTATTGGCCGATGATGTACATATCGGTAATTTCGTCGAGGTGAAGAACAGCCAATTCGGCGCACACAGCAAGGCCAACCATCTCGCCTATGTAGGCGATGCCAGCGTCGGCCAGCGCGTGAATATCGGTGCCGGCACCATCACCTGCAATTACGATGGCGCAAACAAGCACCGTACCGTGATCGAAGATGATGCATTCATCGGCAGCGACACCCAACTGGTCGCGCCAGTCACGGTGGGGCGTGGCGCCACACTAGGCGCAGGAACGACGCTGACCAAGGACGCGCCTGCCGACAGCCTGACCGTGTCGCGCGCTAAGCAAACTAGCATCACGGGCTGGCAACGGCCTGTCAAATCGAAGAAATAGGATCCCTCATGTGCGGCATCGTTGGCGCCGTCGCCCAGCGCGACATCGTTCCCATCCTGCTCGACGGTGCACCATCAAGGGCTGAAGCGCTCGCGCAGCGTGTCGCGTGTCGCCGAGCTGGAGACGCAAGTCGCCGATACCCGGCTCACCGGCCATACCGGCATCGCGCATACGCGCTGGGCCACCCATGGCGCGCCGGCGACCAATAATGCTCATCCGCACTTCTCGGGCAAAGGCGACGATCCGCGCATCGCGATTGTCCACAATGGCATCATCGAAAACTACGAAGAGATACGCAGCGAACTGGTCAAGCTCGGCTATGTGTTCGAGTCGCAAACCGACACCGAGGTGATCGCCCATCTGGTGAATGAACTTTACGATGGCGACTTGCTGCGCACCGTTCAAAAAGTAGTCAAACGCCTGCATGGCGCCTTCGCCATCGCCGTTTTCTGCAAAGACGAACCCGAGCGCGTGGTAGGCGCACGCGTTGGCTGCCCGCTGGTGGTGGGCATTGGTCAGAAAGAAAACTTTGTCGCGTCAGATGCGATGGCGCTGGCCGGCACCACTGACCAGATCATTTATCTGGAAGAAGGCGATGTCGTCGATGTGCGCCTGACCGGCATCAGTATCACCGACAAGAACGATGCCACGGCGGAACGCAAGATACAGACCGTGAATGCGTACTCTGGCGCGATCGATCTCGGTCCCTACCGGCACTACATGCAGAAAGAGATCTTCGAGCAGCCGCGTGCGATCGGAGACACCCTTGAAGGTGTACTCGGCTTCGCGCCCGATCTGTTTGGCAAGGGCGCGCAGGAAGTGTTCACCGGCATCAATGCGGTACAGATCCTCGCATGCGGTACCAGCTATTACTCTGGCATGACCGCCAAATACTGGCTGGAGTCGCTGGCCGGTCTGCCGACCAATGTCGAGATCGCCAGCGAATACCGTTACCGCGAGCCCGCGGTCAATCCGAAGGCGCTGGTCGTCGTCATTTCACAATCTGGTGAAACAGCCGACACACTAGCCGCATTGAAATATGCAAAAGAACTCGGCCACAGTCACTCGCTGGCGATCTGCAATGTCGCGACCTCGGCGATGGTGCGCGAAACGACACTCTCCTACCTGACGCGAGCTGGCGTGGAAATTGGCGTGGCCTCAACCAAAGCCTTCACCACGCAGCTCACGGCGCTGTATCTTCTGACGCTGACACTGGCCAAACTGCGTGGCAAGCTGCGTGATGATGCTGAAACCACGCATCTGAAGAATTTGCGTCACTTACCCGCCGCCTTATCATCAGTGCTCGCGCTGGAGCCGCAAATTATCGCTTGGGCCGATGCGTTCGCGCGCAAGGAAAACGCGCTTTTCCTCGGCCGCGGGCTGCACTATCCGATCGCGCTGGAGGGAGCGCTGAAGCTGAAAGAGATTTCCTACATTCACGCAGAAGCCTATCCCGCTGGCGAACTGAAACACGGACCGCTCGCACTTGTCACCGAAGAAATGCCTGTTGTGACCGTCGCGCCGAACGACGCACTGATCGAGAAGCTGAAATCGAACATGCAGGAAGTCCGTGCGCGCGGTGGCCAGCTATATGTATTCGCAGATGCTGATTCTCGTATTGCTTCCAGCGATGGCGTGCACGTGATCCGGCTGCCAGAGCACTACGGTCTGTTGTCGCCTATCCTGCATGTCGTGCCGCTGCAGCTGCTCGCGTATCACACCGCGCTGGCTCGCGGGACGGATGTTGACAAGCCGCGCAATCTGGCGAAATCAGTTACGGTCGAATAAAACTGACCTAGTCGCACACATCTCACCCCCTCTATCGGCCACGCTTCGCGGCAAGCAAATCCATCAGATGCCAATCTGATCGCTCATCGGATACTTTATTCGTCTATTTCTATTTTTTCATTCGCTGAAAAATAGTTGAGACGATTTTTGTATTTTGTTACTGAAAAATTCAAGCCTTCGCGACTAACTTTTTAGCAACCGTGATTGGCCGTCCAGTAACCCCTTCGAAAGGAAATATCATGTCCACAGCTGCCATACCCAAGGCAATCGTCGCAAAAAACTCTCAGTTCCCTTTGGCGGGAAATGATGATGACGATAGCGTAGTGAGTACAAATAGCAGCATCTCTGACGAAGAGATCCACAACTCCATTGAGGAGCCCAATGTTTCAACTCGTGAGTCCGACTCGGACAGCTCATCCAATCAGGCGAATGCGGAGCCGAGTTGCCCCAGACCGGTGCACCATATTCTCAACGCCTTATCTGCGGTGGGTACCTTCGGTGGACTGGCCTTGATCATCACTGGCGGCATGGGGATAACACTGAATAAACCCAGCGCCGATCCAACAGCGAATGGGGCAATGTTGCTGAGTGGCGGCGCCCTGCTTACGGCCTCATTTCTGGGCGGTCTCCGCCATATAAGCAATCAAGCGCCAGCACAGTAGATATCGTTCATTCATCGAGATCGATTACCCGTGTTATGAAAGTGCGTAGCAAATACTGCGCACATTCCACTTCTTAATCTGTTCAGCCGGCCCTTGACCATGCATCCTCTTTTAGCAACTGCATTGCGGTCACAACGCCATCATCCGGATCCGGAAATCAATCGTCTTCTCGACGAAGCCCGAAAAATACTGGAAGAAGCACTCGTATCATCAGAGCAATTCGCGGCCGAACTCACTGCGGGAAAAACGCTCGCGCAATGCCTGGAGATCGGAGATCACGTCCTGGAGGACAGCTACCAAGCCGCTTGCAAACTCGTGAACGAAAAGATGTTTCAGGAGGCACTGATACTGTCGAGTTTCGTAATGGCAGCAGGAGGCCGAGACGCGCGATTTGCGTTCAAGCTTGCCTCTTGTCTGCAGCATCTGGGTGATGTGGCGAGTGCTGTCGATTTTTACAAATTCACCCTACAAATCGACAACCATGACATTGGCGCTGCGTACCGCCTGGGGGAGTGCCTTCAGATGCTGGACGATGACGAACAGGCCACTCATCTCTTTGAATGGACGATTGAGTTAGCGCGCGGAAATTTCGCGTACCGAAAAATTCAAGAAGCGGCGGAATTTCGGCTTAAGAGATCGCCTCTTTTGCCTTGAGCAGGTAGCCCACGCGCGGAAAATGCACATGGACCTGCCCGACACGTGGGCCCTCTCTGCGCAAGGCATAGCGGGTACGACTCGCAGCCACCAGCATCCCTTCCGTTGGCTCCAAACCAAAGGCTTCAGCAACAATAACCACCGGCTGGCCCAAGGCAATGCCATGATGGTCTTGATGAATTTCCTGCGACAAAGCATCTGGCGTGGCGACCTGCGCGATGTGCAGCGACTCCTCCGTCGTCATCGCTGATGAGCTGCCGTGCCCTATCGCTGCGATGCGATCCATCCAAGCCAAAACCCCAGGCACGGATTCCAGAATACCGGCCAGAACGGGTACCTGATGCCGAGTGAACCACAGCGGGTGATAAACCGAAAAATCAGCCATACAGGGATGCTCGCCGAGCAAAAACGGCTGTTGCTCCAGCATGCTGGCAATACGGCGCAAATAACTCTTGTATGCCGCCGTTGCATCCGGGGCCGGCATGCGCGGCGCGTTATTGCGCATTGCTGCACGGTCTGCAGCAAAGATTCTCAGTTGTTCAGGATCCGGGAACAAAGCGGTCGCCCCGGCCGGCTGGAAATTGTATGCCATCGCGGTCTGGAACAGCGTCGTATCGGCCCATTGGGCGAGTACCCGCGCCAAGCCTTTTTGCGCTGGCGGGAACAGGGGTTGCTCGGGCACCCGCTGTTCCAGCACATCCGCTATCAGGGCAGTGTCACAATAAACGTCGGCACCGATCTGCAACACCGGTGTGCGGCGATAACCGCCGGTCAGCGTCACCAAATCCGGCTTGGGCATGATCATCGGTATGGTGACCGAGCGCCAGGCCAAACCTTTGAACCCCAAAATCAGACGGATTTTTTCGGCGAAGGGAGATAAGGGGTAATGATGAAGTATCAGCTCGGGCATGGTCGTAATCAATCGATAAATTTCTGCGGATAATAGCCTACCTGGTGGGGCGCCCATTTGCGCGCCAGAAGCGCGGCTTTCAAGCTATACTCCCGACAATTGACGTTAACGTAAGCGTCAACCCCGCCGCAACCGTTCGGCGACCTTTACTCCCGGAGATTTCGCCATGACCGACCTGTCGGTATCTCAAAACCTCACTGCCTATACGCCCGCCAACAAGGTGCGTTTCGTGACCGCGGCCTCGCTGTTCGATGGCCATGACGCCTCCATCAACATCATGCGCCGCATCCTGATGTCGCAAGGTGCCGAGGTCATTCATCTGGGTCATAACCGGTCAGTGGAAGAGATCGTCACCGCCGCGCTGCAGGAAGACGCGCAGGGCATCGCCATCTCCAGCTACCAAGGAGGTCATGTCGAATACTTCAAGTACATGATCGACCTCTTGAAAGAGCGTGGCGGCGCGCACATCAAGGTCTATGGTGGTGGTGGTGGCGTGATCGTGCCCACAGAGATCCAGGAATTGCACGACTACGGAGTGGCGCGCATCTTCAGCCCCGAGGATGGGCAGCGCATGGGGCTGGTCGGCATGATCACCTACATGATCAAAGCTTGTGATATCGATCTGTCAGACTACGCACCTAACTCGCTCGCCGCATTGACCGACGGTGACATGAGCGTGCGCCAGCGTCCACTCGCGCAGCTGATCACCGCACTAGAAAATGGCAAGGCATCTCCCGAGCTGAAAAAAGCACTGCATGAGACCGCTGCCAAAACCACAGCACCGGCGCTTGGCATCACTGGCACCGGCGGAGCTGGAAAATCTTCGCTCACGGATGAACTAATCCGTCGCCTGCGTATCGATCAGGAAGATCAGCTGAACGTGGCCGTCATCTCCATCGATCCGTCACGTCGCAAATCGGGCGGCGCGCTGCTCGGCGACCGCATCCGCATGAACGCGATCAGCCCGTGGAGTAGCAAGCAGCGTGTTTTCATGCGCTCTCTCGCCACGCGCGAAGCCGGCTCAGAAATTTCACAGGCTCTACCCGATGTTGTCGCTGCCTGCCGCGTCGCCGGCTTTGATCTGATCATCGTCGAAACCTCCGGCATCGGTCAGGGCGATGCCGCGATCGTTCCCCATGTGGATTGCAGCCTGTACGTGATGACGCCCGAGTTCGGCGCCGCGTCGCAGCTGGAAAAGATCGACATGCTCGACTTCGCTGATTTCGTCGCGATCAACAAGTTCGACCGCAAAGGCGCGCAGGATGCGTTGCGCGACGTCGCCAAGCAGGTACAGCGCAACCGCGAAGCATGGACGGTGCCGACCGAGCACATGCCCGTATTCGGCACGCAAGCATCACGCTTCAATGATGATGGCGTGACCGCGCTGTATCAGGGGCTGCTACCCAAGCTGACCGAGCTGGGTCTAAAAATCACTGCTGGCAAGCTCGCACCCGTGAACGTGCGTTTCTCTTCGGGGAGGAATGCGATCGTGCCACCGGCGCGCAGCCGCTACCTGGCCGAGATCGCCGACACCGTGCGCGGCTATCATCGCCGAGTGGAAAAGCAAGTCATCGTTGCCCGCGAACGCCAGCAACTGACGGCAGCGAAGCGCCTGTTATCCGCCTCAGGCAAGCCTGCGGATTTTGATGATCTGATCACACAGCGCGAACATGCACTGGATGCGGATGCACGTACCGCGCTGGCCGGCTGGCCTGAGCTGCAGGCTACCTACAGCGGCGATGAGCATGTGGTGAAGATCCGCGACAAGGAGATTCGCACTCGTCTGTTTACCGAGACACTGTCCGGCAACAAGGTGCGCAAGGTCTCGCTGCCGAAGTATGCCGACCATGGCGACCTGCTGCGATGGCTGATGAAAGAAAATCTGCCCGGTTACTTCCCTTATACCGCCGGCGTTTTCCCGTTCAAGCGCGAGAATGAAGATCCAACCCGCATGTTTGCCGGTGAAGGCGATGCTTTCCGCACCAATCGGCGCTTCAAGCTGGTGTCTGAAGGCATGCCGGCCAAGCGACTGTCAACCGCATTCGACTCGGTCACGCTATACGGGGCCGATCCGGCGCTGCGCCCGGACATTTACGGCAAGGTCGGCAATTCCGGCGTGTCGATCGCGACGCTGGAAGACATGAAGGTACTGTACGACGGCTTTGATCTGTGCGACCCGACAACCTCGGTCTCGATGACAATCAATGGCCCGGCGCCGACCATCCTCGCGTTCTTCATGAACACCGCGATCGATCAACAGATCGAAAAGTTCAAGGCTGACAAGGGCCGTGAGCCGACTGCTGAAGAAGCAGCGCAGATCCGTGCCTGGGTCTTGCAGAATGTGCGCGGCACGGTGCAAGCAGACATATTGAAAGAAGATCAAGGCCAAAACACGTGCATCTTCTCGACCGAATTCTCGCTGAAGGTAATGGGCGACATTCAGCAATACTTTGTTGATCACAAGGTGCGCAATTTCTATTCGGTGTCGATTTCCGGTTATCACATCGCCGAAGCTGGTGCGAACCCGATCTCGCAGCTGGCGTTCACGCTATCGAATGGTTTCACTTTTGTCGAAGCCTATCTGGCACGCGGCATGCACATTGACGATTTCGCGCCTAATTTGTCATTCTTCTTTTCCAACGGCATGGATCCCGAGTACACCGTGCTTGGTCGCGTCGCGCGTCGCATCTGGGCAGTATCCATGCGCGAAAAATATGGCGCGAACGAACGCAGTCAGAAGCTGAAATATCACATCCAGACCTCGGGCCGCTCGCTGCATGCGCAGGAAGTGGACTTCAACGACATCCGCACCACCCTGCAGGCGTTGATCGCGATCTACGATAACTGCAATTCGCTGCACACCAACGCCTATGACGAAGCAATCACCACGCCGACCGATGAATCCGTGCGACGCGCGCTGGCGATCCAGCTGATCATCAACCGCGAGTGGGGACTGGCAAAGAACGAAAATCCGAGTCAGGGCTCGTTCATCATCGAAGAGCTGACCGATCTGGTCGAAGAAGCGGTGCTGCAAGAGTTTGAGCGCATCGCCGAGCGCGGCGGTGTGCTGGGCGCGATGGAGACCGGCTACCAGCGTAGCAAGATTCAGGAAGAGTCGATGCTTTACGAGCACAGAAAGCATGACGGCAGCCTGCCCATCATCGGCGTGAACACCTTCCGCAATCCCAAAGGCGACACCATTCCACAGCAACTGGAGCTGGCACGCTCGACGGACGAGGAAAAACAGTCTCAGCTCAAACGTCTTGCCGACTACCACACGCGACATCAGTCACAGGCGCCCGAAGTACTGGCCGAGTTGCAGCAGGCCGTGATCCGCGACGAGAACGTGTTCGCCAAACTGATGGAGGCGGCGCGGGTCTGCTCTCTGGGTCAGATCACGGACGCGCTGTTCGAGGTCGGCGGTCAGTACCGGCGCAGCATGTAAGTAGTCTGGCCGCTACAATTGGGGGCATGGCCGACCTGTTTGCCCCAAATGATGAAGCACTCGAGGCCCTGATATCCGCGATCGATATCCGGGCCTATGAAAAAACCCGCAATCACCTGGCGGGCAAGGTCACTCGGCTCTCACCCTACATCACCCACGGCTTCATCAGTATTCCTGCCCTGTTCGAACGCCTGCCCCAACTCAAACTGGAAGACAAGCTGGCCTTTGAATTCGGCTGGCGCGAATTCTTCCATCATGTATGGCACCGTGCCGGCGACGGCATTCTCGACGATATGCGGGCCGGTCTGCCGGGCGTTCGCTATCAGCGTGAACTGCCCGACGATGTGCGCGAGGGGCGTACCGGTCTGCCCGTGATCGACAAGGCCGTGCACACGCTCTACGAGACTGGCTATCTGCACAATCACGCGCGCATGTGGCTGGCCAGTTACCTAGTCCATCTGCGCAAGGTGCACTGGCGAACTGGCGCGGACTGGATGCATGCGCATCTGCTGGATGGCGACCTGGCCTCCAACCATTTGTCATGGCAATGGGTTGCAGCTACCTTCAGCAGCAAGCCTTATCTGTTCAATGCGGAGAATGTCGCACGCTACGCGCCGGCCAACTGGCATTGCGAGCGCAGCGCGGTCGACATGTCTTACGATGCCCTGGAAGCGATCGCCAGAAGCTCGGAGACGATCATGGTCTCGCCCGCCTTGCTGGGAATGAGCGAACCGGAAATACTTTCTGCGCCGCCGTCCGAAGTACCAGCGCTGCACATTACTGCCGGCACGCGTGTGCGGCTGGTGCATCCGTGGATGATGGACAGCGCTGCTTTTGATGGCATGCGCGTCGGTGTCATTCATCTGCCTTTTCATCGTCAATTTCCATGGTCGGCATCGCGCTGGCGTTTCGTGATGCGGCGCCTACAGGAAGTGACCGAGGCGATATTCGTGGGCGATCTGAATGAACTCGGCCCAGTGCTTAGCCAGTCAGTATCCGTAGAGAGCGTCGCCACGCTGAACCCCGGCTACCGCGATGCCTTGCCAGCGCTGTGCGTGCGACTCCATGAGTCCGTGCGGCGCTTTCCCAATCCCGTCAAAGCCTGCCGCTCGTTCTCCGCGTTCTGGAGCATCTGTACGCAAGGCTCGGAGGACGCGCCCCGTCGCGCGTGGCACCGATGAGTCTGGGCGTCGTCTGGTTCAAGCGCGATCTGCGCGTATTCGATCATCTGCCACTGCTACAAGCCAGCGGCCATGCTGCGGTACTGCCCTTATATGTGTATGAGCCGGAGATCATCCGCGCACCAGATTTCTCGGCCCAGCACCTGTGCTTCATCAATGAATGTCTGGTCGAGCTCGATCAGGCACTGAGCGGCAGGGGTAGTCCGCTGCAGATCGTGCATGGCGAGATTACCCACGTGCTCAAGCGTATCCGTGAAGAATTCGGTGACTTCACGCTGTATTCGCATGAAGAAACCGGTAATGCAATCAGTTATGCGCGTGATATCCGTGTGGCCGACTGGTGCAAGGCAAACGGCATCAGCTGGAAAGAGTCGCCGAGTAATGGCGTGGTGCGATGCCTCTCATCGCGCGATGAGTGGTCGGCGATCTGGATACAACGCATGCGCCAGCCGCTGGTCAGCGCACCGGATTTTCTGCGCTCACCGAGCAAGATGCTGACGCCAAATGGTCTGATGACGCCCCGCCAGCTGGGCCGCGATGATGCCGACAAGCCGGGAAGGCAGCGCGGCGGCCGCAGGCTGGCATCTCAGCAGGTGAAGCTTTTCTTCGACAAGCAGTTGCCGCATTACCGCTACTCAATGTCCAGCCCGCTGTCGGCTGAGGATGCCTGCTCACGACTGTCGCCCTATATCGCTTATGGCGTGATCTCGGTTCGAGAGCTGATGCACAAGGTCTGGAAGATGCGCACGCATATCCAGTCCCTGCCCCCGCCGGCTCAGCCGAGAGGTGCGCTCTCCAGCCTGAAGTCTTTCGAGAGCCGGCTGCACTGGCATTGCCATTTTATTCAAAAGCTCGAATCCGAACCCGAGATCGAGCAGCACAACGTGCACCGTGGCTTCGATGGTCTGCGCGAGGGTAACTTCAGCCAAGAGTATTTCGAGCGCTGGCGCAAGGGCGAGACCGGTTTCCCGCTGATCGATGCCTGCATGAAGATGCTCGCGCACACTGGCTGGATTAATTTTCGTATGCGCGCACTCTTGATCAGCTTTTCCAGCTACCAGCTCTGGAACCACTGGCGAGAACCTGCGCTACATCTTGCGCGCGAATTTCTAGATTACGAACCGGGCATTCACTATCCGCAGATACAGATGCAAAGTGGGGTCACTGGCATCAATATGCTGCGCATCTATAACCCGGTGAAACAAGCACATGATCAGGATCCCGAAGGTATCTTCGTCAAACGCTGGCTGCCGCAGCTGGAGCAGGTGCCGCAGGCATTCATCTTCGAACCCTGGACCATGCCACCCGACGTGCAAGCCGAATGCGGCGTGCTGATCGGCGAACACTATCCGGAACCCGTCGTGGACCATCTGGCGACCGCTGCTTACGCACGTAACACGCTATGGGAGTTAAGGCGGGATCCCCTGGTACGCAGCGAGGCGCTGAATGTGTTTCAACGCCACGGCAGTCGCAATCCAATGCGCGAAGGCCAGTCACGGCGTACAACGCGCTCGAAAAAATCAGCCTCCGGTGCTGAGACGCCTCAGCTTCCGCTCGCGCTGGATATTCCGGAGCAAGACGCCTGATGCTGCCCGGTATTCTCAGCGCCGGTCTGGCTTTCACACTCTGGGGTATCTTTCCTGTCTACCTGAAACTCTTGCATGATGTGCCGCCGCTGGAGATCTTGTCGCATCGTGTGGTGTGGTCGATTGTCTTTCTGTCGCTAGTACTTTATTGGCGCAAGCAGTGGACCTGGGTGGTGAATGTGCGTGCAAATCCACGAATCGCGCTCACCTTTGTTGCCAGTGCGGCGGCGCTCGGCGCGAACTGGGTTATCTACATCTGGGCAATCAACGCAGACAGAGTGATTGATGCCAGCCTTGGGTATTTCATCACGCCGCTCTTCAATGTTCTTTTCGGCCGGCTGCTGGGAGAGCGCTTGCACCCGGTGCAGTGGCTGTGCGTTGCGCTGGCAGCCAGCGGCGTCGGTTGGCTGACCGCAAGCGCCGGGCATCTGCCCTGGATCGGTCTGCTGCTGGGCATCAGTTTCGGCTCATATGGTCTGCTGCGAAAAACCGCGCCACTCGGCGCGCTCGAAGGTCTGGCGGTGGAGACACTGGTGATGCTGCCAGCGGCCTGTGCTTTTCTTCTCGTGCCCGGCAGCGGTAGCTCGCATGCTTTCGCCGCGGATTCGCTGACACTCAGTCTGCTGCTAGCAGCGGCGGGACCTGTGACCGCGATACCTTTATTACTGTTCGCGTTCGGCGCACGACGCATTCCGCTGAGTATCGTCGGCCTGCTGCAATACATCGGCCCCAGTATCCAGCTGCTGCTAGGTATCTGGCTCTATCACGAACCCTTTGACAACGATAAATTGATCGGCTTCTCGCTGATCTGGAGCGCGCTGGCGCTATTTTCTGCACAAGGCCTGTGGCTCGCATGGCGACATAGCAGGCCCTCGGCGCCTGTCTCGGCCTGAGATCAGGATGACGCAGCGCAAGCCTGTACCCGAGTCCACCCTTCGGGTATCCTCTGGCGTTTTGAGCCGCCCGTTCTGGCGTCTTCCATCGACTTGTCGAATCTTCTATCATTAAAAAACCATGGCCAACTACGTTTACACGATGAACCGCGTGGGCAAGATCGTCCCGCCTAAGCGTCAGATCCTGAAAGACATCTCGCTGTCCTTTTTCCCCGGTGCCAAGATCGGCGTGCTCGGGCTAAATGGTTCAGGCAAATCCACGCTGCTGAAGATCATGGCCGGCATCGACAAAGATATCGAAGGCGAAGCGATACCGATGCCGAACCTGAAAATCGGTTATCTGCCGCAAGAGCCACAACTCGATCCGTCAATGACCGTGCGGCAGGCTGTGGAGAGCGGCCTGGGCGAAGCCTTTGAAGCGCGCGCAAAGCTTGATGCCGTGTATGCCGCCTATGCTGAACCCGATGCCGACTTTGATGCGCTCGCGACCGAGCAGGCGCGGCTGGAAGCCATCATCGCTGCCGCCGATGGCGGCAACCTTGAACTGCAACTCGAAGTCGCTGCGGATGCGCTGCGCCTGCCTCCGTGGGACGCAAAGATCGACGTACTCTCGGGCGGCGAAAAGCGCCGTGTGGCGCTCTGCCAGCTTCTGCTTTCAAAGCCAGACATGCTGCTGCTCGATGAGCCGACCAACCATCTGGATGCAGAATCAGTGGACTGGCTCGAGCAATTCCTGCAGCGCTTCCCCGGTACTGTCGTTGGCATCACCCATGACCGCTACTTTCTCGACAATGCCGCCGAGTGGATACTCGAACTCGACCGTGGTCATGGCATTCCGTGGAAAGGCAATTACAGTTCCTGGCTGGAGCAAAAAGAAAATCGTCTGAAACAAGAAGAATCGAGTGAATCAGCTCGCCAAAAAGCGCTGAAAAAAGAACTCGAATGGGTGAGGCAAAACCCCAAGGGCCGCCAGGCCAAGAGCAAGGCGCGTATCGCACGCTTCAATGAGCTCTCCGAATACGAATACCAGAAACGCAATGAGACCCAGGAAATCTTCATTCCTGTTGCCGAGCGTCTCGGCAATGAAGTCATCGAATTCAAGAACGTCAGCAAAGGTTATGGTGATCGTCTGCTCATCGACAATCTGTCATTCCGTATTCCGCCAGGCGCCATCGTCGGCATCATCGGCCCGAACGGCGCCGGTAAATCGACACTGTTCCGCATGATCTCCGGCAAAGAACAACCCGATAGCGGTGAAGTCGTGATCGGGCCGACTGCAAAAATCTCGGTGGTCGATCAGTCACGTGACGATCTCGACAATAAAAAAACCGTATTTGATGATGTCTCTCAGGGTGCCGATATCCTGACCGTCGGTCGCTTCGAAATGCCCTCACGCGCTTATCTTGGTCGTTTCAATTTCAAGGGTGGCGATCAGCAAAAAATCGTCGGCAATCTGTCCGGTGGTGAGCGTGGCCGTTTACATCTCGCTAAGACACTGCTGATGGGCGGCAATGTACTGCTGTTGGATGAGCCCTCCAACGATTTAGACGTAGAAACTCTGCGTGCGCTGGAAGACGCCTTGCTCGAATTTGCCGGTAGCGTGCTAGTGATATCACACGATCGCTGGTTCCTCGATCGCATTGCCACGCACATTCTGGCGTTCGAAGGCAACTCGCAGGTTACCTTCTTCGACGGGAATTATCAGGAATACGAAGCCGACAAGAAGAAACGTCTCGGCGAGGAGGGTGCGAAGCCCAAGCGAATTCGATATAAGCCATTGCGCAGCTGAGTATTGTATTGCTTCATCGGCGCTAACGATCCTGCTGGGCGTATATCTCTGACGTCTTCTGGAACTATTTATTCCTCAACTGAACAGAAGGCCTTTGTCAACGACCAAAGGCGCCGATCAACCCCAACTCCGTAATCGTCCTGCGCCTGATCGCGCAGCGCTCAACCCGCAACAAGATTTGATGGGCGTGGACTCAAGCATGCCAGCCTGATACCGGCGACGCCGAAATACTCGAGCATTCCGAACCTGTTTGCAAACAGCGACTTACTGATGCACCCGAGTCGGCCAACGAAGCGTCAACAGCAGCCTCTGTTTTTTGTACGCTGACGACGTAGAAATTGCGTTGGAAGACGCTGTTACTGAGGGCAATCTCGAGAGGTTACAAGAGATAGCGGCTCAGATAAAAGATGACATAAAAAATTTTTTTGATGATGAGTTATGGCTTCTCGCTGCTCGACAAGGTCATCTGATCGTGATGCAGTGGATGCACCTACAAGCAGATAAATTCGATATTCCACAACCTGAAATGTCGACATTATTGAACGAGGCTGCAAAATACGGGCAGCTCCATATTGTTCAATGGCTCGCTGAGCAGGGGTGCAATCTTTATCAATTAACTCATAGAAACTATAATGCCCTTACCCTTGCTGCTGAAGGCGGTCACCTTGAAGTGGTGAAATGGCTTGCCGAACAGGGGTGCAATCTTGATCAGCTAGATGATTTCAATGGCAACGCGCTGCCCCTTGCAGCCCAAGGCGGTTATCTTGAAGTGGTGAAATGGCTCGCTGAGCAGGGCTTTGATATTCATCATATAGATAAAGCCAGAGACAATGCACTGACTTTAGCAGCAAAAGAGGGTCACCTTGAAGTTGTCTAATTTATTGTCGAACAGGGTGCCGACATTCATTGGATAAATAATAACGGGGACAATGCACTGACAGCTGCAGCCAGCTGCGTAAATTTAGATATCGTGGGATACCTTTTGAATAAAGGGTGCAAAATTAATCATGTAAATGACCATGGCAAGACTGTTTTAGCCGTGGCGATGAAAAATAAAAAAATCGAGGTCGCATGCTATTTGATCAACCGGGGCGCGAACGTGAATATTGGCTTGCCTCCTGATTCCGATGGGCTATTATTCAGAGCACTCGATTTCAGAATCCCGACGTTAATCGAGCTGTTGATTCCCCTGCACGATGTCTCCCGGCGGTCCGCCTCGGGCCGCACCCCGTTGATGGTCGCCGCAGAAAAGAACCTCATTGAGGTCGCAATACCATTAATCCAAGCCAATCTGAAATTTCCGTCCGCGCCGCAAATGAGGTCAGAGGCTTTGGCAGTTGCCACTAGATCGCTGTTCAAGGAATTGCTGATCAATCCTTCTATCGTCGGTGATGTTCCACCTTCATACAGCTTTTTACAGGCAGACGGCGCGCCTGTGATCATGAGCGCCGTTATTGGCGAACATGTTTCTTCCCAATATCATGCATTACAGTGCCTGCAGGCCAACCTTGGCTCCACCGGGTTAATGACTCCCATGCAAATGACATCCGCGAAGATCAGTATTCTTACAGAACTGCCTGTATGGAAGCTTCATCATCCAAATGCCACCATCTTCCCTGAAGAGCTGCCTCGTTCTTTATTGCCTGTACGAGAAAAAGTCATTGCTTTTATCATGGAAGATATCGAAGTGCTTGCCACGCAAGCACTCCAGTGGGAAGAAAATCACTTGATTCCGGTGGTTGAAAATCTTTATGAATCCTGCCTGAGTCACTCCCTGTCTCAAAACCCTGGCATTGATATTCTCAGCGAGCTTACCGTCAAGGGCCTGTATTACCCTATCGCCAAGCGAATTGCGAATGCGTGGTCAAATGCATGGGCCACCATGCATGAAGAAGCTGTACCCATGATGCAGCCGCGAGCTGCCGCACCCATGATGCAACCAGCTGTCGCAACTCACCTCGATGACTGGGATCGCGAAGATCTGGGTGATCTCGATCCGCTCACAGGCGAGGTGGTAATCAAGCCCGATACGGTAGCGCGCAACATCGACCATTTTATCGACACGCCGGTCGGCTCCAACCTTCTTCAAGCCTTCCGTGCTGCCCTCCAGAGTGAGTTTGATTCGGTCGCAGGTGGAATTTTGCGCGCGCCGAATACAAACCTTTCCGAGCAGAGCCAAGGCTTATATGCCGATCTGATAGGCCGACAGCTTCATCTGGTCGCTCAATTCTGGAGAGCTAAATCATAATGGCTGAAAAACCGGCCTTGCAGCACGTTGCCTCACTCGATATCGGTGGGACCAAGATGGCCGCTTGCATCGCTGATGCGAGCGGCCCGTTGCTGCGCGTGACGCAATCCACGATGAAATCCGGCAGCCCGGACACCATCGCGCAGCAGGGAATACAGCTGATCGATGTCTGCTGCCAGAAATTGCAGATCGACCCTGCGCAAATTCAGGCAGTAGGAGTCAGCAGCTGTGGGCCTTTCGAAGTCCGCGATGGTGCGACAGGGATAGTCCCACCCAACCTGTGCGGTGGACTGCCGAGTGGTGATGATCTGCCGAATGACTGGACTTTCCTGCCATTGGAGTCCGTACTGCGCGAGCGCTTTGCCGAGGTACGCGTCGCAAATGATTGCGTGGCAGCGCTGCATGGCGAGCGTGCATTCGGCACGGCGCCTGCGAATTCGATCTATGTCACCTGGAGTACGGGCATTGGATTCGGCTTGTGCGTAGATGGGCACATCCTGAATGGCAAGGTCGGCAATGCCGGGCATGCGGGTCATATGCTGCTATCGGATACCTCCGATGCTCTATGCGGTTGCGGCAACCGTGGCGATCTGGAGGGAATGATCGGCGGGCGTAATTTTGGCAAGCACTTGCGCAGACCGCTTGAGGAGATCTTCCGTGATGCACAACAGGGCGACGCAGCTGCAATGGGCGCTGTGCAGGACGCTGCACGCTGGTTTGGTCGTGCGCTATACAACCTGACGACGATCCTCGATACAGAAGCGATCTTCGTAGGGGGAAGTGTGTGGCGATATAACGAAGCGCTGCTGGCACCTCTGGTGCGCAAGGAAATCGACACCCGCTTTCCCGCACTGACTCACGGGGTCAGCGTGCAAGGGGCGACGCTGGGCGAGCTAGTGACCGACATCGGCGCGTTTGCGCTGGTTATGCCACAAGCCTGGACAATTCGCTGGCACACGCAGCGGCCGTGGGAGAAATTGCACACCCTGCATCTGACGGACGCCGCCTGAACATCCAACCCGGCCGCTCACGCCACTCACCCAAAGCCGCTACAATCACCGGTCAAAAAAAGAACCGGAGATCGCTTGTCCTCTCTTTTCCCCGATCCGCTGATTATCAGCGAGCTACGCAAATCCTTTGGCGAGCGTCATGCGGTCAATGGTGTGACTTTTTCCGTTGGCGCTGGTGAATTCGTCGCACTGCTGGGCCCGAATGGGGCAGGCAAGTCCACGCTGTTCCAAATGCTCTCCGGCTTGTTCGTGCCGGATTCCGGCACGGCTAGCGTGGCCGGTTTCGATATCGGCAAGGAGCCAATCGCAGCACTGGCGCGATTGGCTATCGTGTTTCAGCAACCAGCCCTCGATTTGGATCTAACGGTTGAAGCCAATCTGCGTTTTCAGACGGATATGCATGGCATTGCCCGCAGTGAAGCAAAGCAGCGCATCGCGCATTGGCTTGAGCGCTTTGGTTTGTCAGAGCGTGCAGCCGAGCCCTGCCGTCAATTGTCTGGAGGCACGCGCAGAAAGGTCGAGCTGGCTCGCGCACTGCTGTCCCAGCCGCAGCTGCTGCTGATGGACGAGGCGACGGTCGGCATTGATCCCGCATCGCGCAATACGATCCTGAGCGATGTGAAAGCGCTTTGCCGCGAACAGGCCATGGGCGTACTGTGGGCGACGCACCTGGTGGACGAAGCTGAAGCTGCGGACCGCATCATCGTGATGGCCGAGGGCAGCGTGCGCTTTGCGGGCACGCCAAAAGAATTGATCAAGCTTGATGGGCACAAGACCCTGACCGAAGCTTTCCTGCATTTGACCCGCAAGGAGGCACGCGCATGAAACTGATGCATGGCTGGCTGGCGCTACAGGCTATTACTGGGCGTGAGGTGCACAAGTTCGTCAGGCAACCAGGCCGGCTGGCCTCATCACTGGTGCGACCGCTGTTGTGGATGGTGGTCTTCGCAGCAGGCTTTCGGCAAATGCCCGATCTGGGCAATGTGATTCCTTTTGACCCGAATCTCGACTACCGGCTCTACATGGTGCCGGGGCTGGCGCTGATGGTCTGCCTGTTCAACGGGATGCAGTCGTCGCTGGCGATGGTCTATGACCGCGAGATGGGCGTGATGCGGCTGTTGCTGACCGCACCGCTGCCGCGCGACTATCTGCTCGCGTGCAAGCTGGCCAGCGGCGCTTTTCTATCGCTGCTGCAGGCGCTGGCCTATATGGTGATTGTCGTTGTGTGGGGGATTGGATTATCACCTTGGCAGGTGCTGATCTCGCTGCCGGTGCTGCTGGCGGGCGCAATGATGATCTCGGCATTCGGCCTGGTGCTGTCGGTCTATATCCGGCAGCTGGAGAACTTTGCGGGCACGATGAATTTCGTGATCTTCCCGATGTTCTTCCTGTCGTCCGCGCTGTACCCAATACAGCGCATGCAAGATGCTGGCGCAGAATGGATTTACCGCGTGGCGATGTTCAATCCGTTCACTCACGCCGTGGAAGCGATGCGACATGCGCTGTACGGTGAACTGGCAGCACTGTCGCTGAGCGTGGTGATCATCTCGGCGATCGTGTTTTATCTGGTTGCTGCTGCGGGCTACGATCCTCAGCGGGGGCTGGTGCGCAATGCGCGCGGCGGCTGAGGCCGCGCACATTGACTTACGCTACTCACTTCTCAGGCCGCATGCCGGCCTGCCGCACCGGCAGAACGGACAACGAGTTCTAGCTTGGCGAGCAACTCAGCCTCTTTCTGCTTTGCATTGCGCAAATGACGTTCCTTCACATGCCCGTAGCCGCGAATGTCTTCGGGGATGCTGGCCAGTGCAATCGCAATCGGCAGGTTCTCGTTCGACAGCCTGGATAATAATCCTGCCACCCGATCGCGATACTCGACAATGAGTGCGCGCTCGGTCTTGCGCTCTTCGGTTTGACCAAACGGGTCGAGGAAGCTGCCGCGCAGAAAGCGGAATTTCGCTAGCACCGGAAAAACCCAGCCCACCCAGCTACCGAACTCGCGCTTGATCAGATGGCCATTGCCATCTTTGGATGACAGCATCGGCGGCGCGAGATGGTATTTGATTTTGTAATCGCCTTCGAACATCGATGAGATGCGCTGGCGGAATGCCGGTTCACTGTGCAGCCGCGCGACTTCATACTCGTCTTTGTATGCCATCAGCTTGAAGTAATACTTCGCGACTGCTTCGGTCAGCTTCAGCGCGCCGTTTCCGACCAGCTGGCTCTCGGCGGTACGCACTTGCTCAACCAGACTTTGGTATTGCTTTGCATAGGCCGCATTCTGGTAGCCGGTCAGGAAGGTCACGCGCTTGCTGATGATGTCTTCCAGGGAAGGCGTACGCTTGAACTCGATCACTTGTGCGGGCGATGAAGCCTTGATCTCGCGTTGCACGGTTTCCATATCGCTGGCAGCGAGACGGCCCCAAGCAAATGATTGCTGATTGAAGCTCACCGACACGCCATTGAGTTCAATGGCTTTCATCAACGAGGCTTCAGAGAGCGGCACCCAGCCACGCTGCCAGGCATAACCGAGCATGAACATGTTGGTGGCAATCGCATCGCCCATCAGCGCAGTCGCGATCTTGCCGGCGTCGATCGCCGCGACCGCCTCGTCACCGCAAGCCTTGCGGATGGTCTCTGCGGCGACGGTGTCGGGGTATTCCCAGTCAGGATTTCTGACAAATGCTGCGGTCGGTGCAAGCGTCGCGTTGATCACCGCATGCGTGCGTCCCTGCCCCATGCGTGCCACTGCGTCCTTGCTAGCAGCAACGATCACGTCGCAACCGATCACGAGATCTGCGCCACCGGTGCCAACGCGCGTAGAGTGAATCTGATCGTCGCTGGCTGCAAGCCTGACATGCGACATCACCGGCCCCCCTTTTTGCGCAAGGCCGCTCATATCGAGCACGCTGCAGGATTTGTGCTCTACGTGCGCGGCCATGGCCAGTATCTGACCGACGGTGATCACGCCGGTGCCACCGATGCCAGTGACCAGCACGCCGAACGGCTGATCCAGTGCCGGCATCGTAGGCTTGGGCAGTGCGTCGGCACGCTCCAGCGCGGAGGCACCGCTGCTGCCTTGTGCTGCAGCTTTCTTGGGCTTCTTCAGTTGTCCGCCCTCGACGGTGATGAAGCTAGGGCAAAAACCGTTAACGCAGGAGAAATCCTTGTTGCAGCTGGACTGGTTAATCTGGCGCTTGCGGCCGAAATCAGTTTCCAGTGGCTCGACGGACAGGCAGTTGGATTTCACGCTGCAGTCGCCGCAACCCTCACACACGGCTTCATTGATCACTGCGCGCTTAGCAGGATCAGGATATTCATTGCGCTTGCGGCGACGGCGCTTCTCGGACGCGCAAGTCTGATCGTAGATGAGCGCCGACACGCCTTTGATTTCGCGCAGCTCGCGCTGCACTGCGTCGAGTTCGCTGCGATGACGGATCGTAGTCCCGGGCGCCCAGTCGATGTTTGATGGATATTTGTCTGGTTCGTCAGTTACGACGACGATAGGACGCACTCCTTCGGCCGCGATCTGACGAGAGATGGCAGCGGGGTCGAGCGGACCATCATGCATCTGCCCGCCCGTCATCGCGACCGCGTCGTTGTAGAGGATTTTGAAAGTCATATTGATCTTCGAGCTCGCAGCAGCAGCAGCACGTATCGCCAGCAGACCAGAGTGATAGTAGGTGCCGTCGCCAATGTTCGCGAAAATATGCTGCTCATTCGTGAATGGCGCATGACCAATCCAATTCGTGCCTTCTGCACCCATGTGCGTGAAGGTGGCGGTGGAGCGGTCCATCCACAGAGCCATGTAGCTGCAACCAATGCCTGCCGTAGCACGACTGCCCTCCGGCACGCGGGTGGAGGTGTTGTGAGGGCAGCCCGAGCAAAAATACGGCGTGCGGTCTGCCTGCGGATTAGACGTGGTGCTGACTTTGAAAATGGCCTCGCGCGACTCCAGATAGGCAATGCGCTCGCGCACACGCTGCTCGACCGGATGGCCGGCAAAGTATTTGGAAATGCGCGAAGCAATAGCGCGCGCGATCAGGGTAGGGTTCAATTCGTAGGTGGCAGGTAGCAGCCAGTCACCATGACCACTCTTGCGGTTGTTGCTCCACTCGCCAGTATCATCAAACTTACCTACCACGCGCGGACGCACATCATCGCGCCAGTTGTAGAGTTCTTCTTTCAGCTGGTATTCAAGCAGCTGGCGTTTTTCTTCAACGACCAGAATTTCTTCGAGACCGGTCGCAAACTTCCGAGTGCCCTCTGCATCCAGCGGCCAGCTCATGCCGACCTTGTGCAGACGAATGCCGAGATCGCCCGCGATATGCTCATCAATACCGAGATCTTGCAGGGCTTGACGAGTATCAAGATAGGATTTGCCAGTAGTGAAAATACCGAAGCGAGCCTTCGGACTATCCCAGATCGTGCGATTCAATCCATTCGCTCGTGCATAAGCGAGTGCCGCATACCATTTGTAATTGACCAGTCGCTCTTCCTGCTCGAGGATGCCATCAGGCCAGCGAATATTCAGACCACCGGCGGGCATCTCGAAATCGTCGGGTAGCAAAATCTTCACGCGATCCGGATCGACATCCACGGTTGCGCCGGACTCGACGATATCGGTCACGCATTTCATCGCCACCCACAGACCGGCGTAGCGGCTCATTGCCCAGCCATGCAAGCCGTAATCCAGATATTCCTGCACGGACGACGGATACAGCACCGGAATGCCGCAGGCTTTGAGGATGTGCTCGCTCTGATGCGCAGTGGTTGACGACTTGGCCGCATGATCATCGCCGGCCAGTGCCAGCACACCACCATGCTTTGCGGTGCCTGCAGCGACCGCGTGCTTGAACACATCACCGGAACGGTCGACGCCAGGGCCTTTGCCGTACCAGATCGAGAAAACGCCATCGTACTTGGCGCCGGGGAACAGATTGGTCTGCTGTGTACCCCAAACCGAGGTTGCGGCTAGGTCTTCATTCACACCGGGGTGGAATTGCACATGGTGCGCCGCAAGGAATTTTTTCGCCTTGGCAGCTGTCTGGTCGACTGAACCTAGCGGAGAGCCGCGATAGCCGGTGATGAAGCCCGCCGTGTTCAGCCCTGCCGCCTGATCGCGGCGGCGCTGCATCATCGGCAGACGTATCAGTGCCTGGGTACCCGTGAGGAAAACCCGGCCACGCTCCAGCGTGTACTTGTCGTCTAGGGAAATGGCATCCGGCTGTAGTGCTTGCTGCCGGTCGAGCGGTGCATTCATGAGTGTCCCCGTAGTAGTGTCAGCCCCTCTCGGAGGCTTTTTTTTGAAGTATATACGGGTGATGGCCGGGCCTGTTGAAACCCGACGCCCATCCCTACCGCCGAGGCAAGGTTTTTCGGGCCATCGGCAGCACTGGCAGAGGCGTTACTTCTCAGTCATGTCGGCCAGATCATCTGTAACAAGGGGTAAAAACCCCTGCCCGATGCGCTGCTCCTGCGCGACTATCTCTTCATTCATCCACATCACTTACCGGGGTAAACCATGAAACACCGTATTGCTGTTCCTCTGATGCTGTCAGGATTTCTATCCAGTGGCATCGCTCTTGCCGACCATCATGGTGGTGGAGATATGCACGGCGAGATGCATGGCGATCGAGTACCGCCAATGTTTTCCCAGTTCGACAAAAACAATGATGGTCGCATTAGTCGCGATGAGGCGCGCGAAGGCACAGACCGAATGTTCAACGAGATCGACTCCAACAAGGATGGCTTTATCTCGAAGGACGAAATGCAAGCACATCACAAGGCAATGCACGACAAATTCCGCGAAAGCATGCGCGACAAGATGCGTGAGCACTGGAAGAGCGCCGACAAGGATGGCGATGGCGCACTCAGCCGCGCAGAAGTCGAGGCCGCCAAAATGCAAAGGCTCGCGCGCGATTTTGACAAACTCGACAAGAACAAGGATGGCAAGCTGACAGAAGATGAGATTCGCGCCGGCATGCCCGAGCGTCCGGCACGCTGAACGAGATTCATCCTCCTCTTGGGGCCACCCCTCGGCCCCGCCTCCGCGCCTGATGGCGTGTTGCGGATCCGATCAACCCGTCGGATCCGTTTTTTTATGCTTGCGACAGGACTTCTCCGACGACATGCACGCGGGCTGCGCGCACCGCCGCCGCGATATGTTCTGCAGGGCGCTCAGGATTTTTCGCAGTCACTTCTGCTGCGATCATGCCTGCGTTCACTCCTTGCGCTGCGGTTAGCGCTGTCACGACATGCGCGGATTGGGGAAAAACACGATCAGTAAACCCTAGACGACCGCGATAGTCATATTCGCAGACTTTCAGCAATTCTGAAAAGCGTACCGGCTTGCGAAATGCATCGCAACGCTCGAACAAGCTCACGAGATCCGCGGCGTGCATCTCGATTGCGCGCGACACATTGCCATGCTCGCGAGCAGTCAGCAAGGCTAGTTCACGCACTTCATTGGGCAGCTTCAGCCGGCGGCAGACTTGCTCTGCGAGCTTGTCGCTGCTTGCCTCATGGGCGACATGACGAGGCCTATCTTCTGGAGGAATCGTACTTTTAGCCAGATCATGCACCAGCACGGCAAACCGAATCGCAAGAGAGGCGTGCTCTTGCGCTGCAACGTCGATCACCCTCATGACATGACCGAAAGTATCGATCTCGGAATCAGGCGGTTCGTTCTGAGGCACGCCCAGCAGCGAGTCGAGCTCGGGAAAGATTCGCGCCAGTGCACCGCAATGTCTCAATACCTCGAACATGCGTGATGGTCGCGCCTCCATCAATCCACGTGCAATCTCTTGCCACACCCGCTCAGGCACCAGCGCATCCACCTCACCCGAAGACACCATCTGCTGCATCAACACCAACGTCTCCGGCGCAACACTGAAATCGGTAAATCTTGCAGCAAAGCGTGCAATGCGGAGTATGCGTACTGGATCTTCAGCAAAGGCGGGAGACACGTGGCGAAAGATTCGGGCTTTGATGTCTTGTTGCCCGCCATAGGGGTCTGTCAGCGCACCATCGGCACTCTGCGCGATCGCATTGATCGTAAGATCACGTCGCAAAAGATCCTGCTCCAGCGTGACATCGGGCGATGCATGAAAAGCAAAGCCGGCATAACCGGGTGCGGTCTTGCGCTCGGTACGCGCGAGCGCATATTCTTCATGCGTATGAGGATGCAAGAAGACAGGAAAGTCTTTCCCGACGGGTGTGAAGCCAGCAGCGCGCATATCGTCGGGTGTCGCACCGACTACCACATAGTCTTTATCTTTGACCGGTAGTCCAAGTAACGCATCGCGTACTGCGCCGCCGACGACATAGGTCTTGAACAAAGACATGGCCGTCAGCGCCTTGCGAGATAGTCGGGCGCGACTGCTTCAAGTGGCGTCGGTCGCCAGCCGGCAGGAACAGGATAAACACCACTGGCGACATTATCGGATTTCATGGAATCGAGATTGTCGCGGCTCATCAGTGGACCGCCGGGGAGATGTTCGAGGAAAAAAGCCTGAATTCGAGCAAAGGCTTCGGGTAAGCCAATCACCGGACGCGGATGGCCGCTGTAGACGCCGGTCAGGTGCAGGAGTTCTCTCATGCTGTACACCCGCGGACCAGTGAGTTCATAGACCTTGCTGTAGGTCTCGGGATTGTCGAGGGCGTTGATGAAGGCTTGTGCAACGTCGCCTACATAGACTGGCTGGAATTTAGCATGCACTCCTCCCAGCGCCAGCACCGGTAACAGCGACTGCAGCTTTGCGAACACGTTCAAAAAATTATCATCGGGGCCGAATACGACGGAAGGCCTGAAACTGGTGACTTGCAAACCAGGTGCATCGAGCATGATGCGCTCGCCCGCTGCCTTGGAGCGCAGATACATGGAGGGGCCGTGGCTATCCGCACCTAGTGCGCACATGTGCAGACAGCGGCTCACCGCCTGCCGCTGACAAGCGGCGACGATGCGCCGCGGAAGCTCGACATGCGCGCGCTCGAATGCAGGCCCCCATGGCCGCCCCGGGCGCGAGTGCAGCACACCGACCAGGTTGATCACTGCATCGGCTTGGGCCAGCAGCTGATTCAATGCCTGCGGCTCGAACACGTCAGCCTCGATCACTTGCACGGTCGGAAGTACCCACAGATGACGCGCGCGCGCAAGGCGGCGCGTGGGTACGATCACGCGCCTGCCACTCGCCGCCAAGCCGGCGACGATGTGCGTACCGATGAAGCCGCTGCCGCCGATGACGAGGATGGATGCGTGCTTCATCGCCCGCCTGTCAGGGAAGATCGCCTAGTTCGCTTAGCATCGCCTCGCGTGGCGAGACGACGCCCAGCCGCGATTTCAGCGAGGGCGCTTTGCTATCGAACAGCGCGGCATAGCAGGTGGCATTCGCGAGCACGTTTTTCACATAGCCGCGTGTCTCGGAAAAGGGAATCGTCTCGGCAAAGATCGCGCCCTCGACTGGCTTGTCGAGCGTCGAGCGCCACAGCCGAGGGCGACTGGGTCCTGCGTTATACGCCGCGGTGGCGAGTGTCTGCGAACCGCCCAGACTACCCAACACCATGTTCAAGTACTGCGTACCTAGCGTGATATTGGTGCGAATGTCATTCAGCCCGCTGAGCGAGAATCCGCTCATGCCAATCTTGCGTGCGACGTAATGCGCGGTCGCCGGCATGATTTGCATGAGTCCCGATGCACCGACATTCGAGCGCGCAGCTTTTACAAAGCGCGACTCTTGACGCATCAGACCATACACCCATGCCTTGTCCAGTCCTAGCGGCTGAACGGCGGCGTTCATGATGTCATCGTGCGGCGTTGGAAAACGCTGACTGAAATCAATTTCAGATTTCGCACGATCAGCCGTTGTAACCATACGGTCCAGTACTTCGCTCTGTCGGGCGAATTCGCCGGCGGCAAGTAGTTGTCGCTCGTTCAGCTTGCGCAGTTGCCAGTTCCATTCACGGTTGCCTTCGAAGCGCAATTCCAGTTCGAAAAATTTCAAAGAATGACGAAAGCCTGTGTTCGCAGCGGCCTCGGCCATCTCTTCCGCGGTCGGTGGTTGCGGACGTGGCGGCACGGCGAGTTTTTGTCCTAGCTCTTCAGCAGCGAGGAAGCCATAGAAAGTGTGCTGCGTGGCGATGCTCTGCAAGAGCTTGTTCGCGATTTCTGTGTGATGGGCGGCTTGATGCGCCCGCGCACGCCAGTAGGTCCAGACAGCTTCTTTCTGCATTTCTGATGGCATGCTGTCGATAGCTCTTGCCACCATTGGCCAATCACCATCGCGCAAAGCGGCACGCACCCGCCAGTGATACCCATCCGGTGATAAGGTCGAATCCCAGCTCTTGCGCCAGAAACTGACAGCATCTTTCGACAAGACGAGCGAAGCAGGAAGCGCGAGCTGCGCCCAGGCCTGCGCCTGCTCTTCGTGACTCAGCCTGAACAGTGCTTTGTGCAAGGCCCGCTCGGCTCGGTCGCGATGATCTTTTGCCAGCCGGCCCAGCGCGATGATGAATAACTCTTTTGTCGCGCGAGAACCTGCGGCGCCGCGCTCGACGATGATGCCGGGTTTATCAATCGCAGGCATCAGTTGCCGCTCGCTGACATCAATCTGGTAAGCAATCCGACGTGCCGCGCTGAAGTTGCCATACTCTACTGCGATACGCACCTGATGCCAGAGGTCAGTCTCGTTGAACTGCTTGTTCTGGTACAGGCGGCTGATCAGATCGGTACACGCCTCGCCATAATTCTTTGGCTGCACCAGCAGTTCTCGCGCAGCTTTGACGACGTACTCACCTTTTGCTACACGCGAAGAGAGTGCGTAGCATTTGACCTGCGTATCATCATTGAGCACAAACAATGGATATTGTTCATCGAATACGCGCCAGTCACGCGCACGGCCCAGCATCAGCAGCCAGTCATTCCTGAGCCGGTCGGCGATCGCGGTGCCATCGTAACGGCTGAGAAAGTTTCGGATCTCACCCTCGGGCGCAGAGACGAGGCGCGGATACATCCGGTAATATTCAACGTAGGATTGAATCGGGTAGTCCGCGAGGCGCGCTGCAAGCCTCCCCGAATCGCCGGTATCGCCGCGCAACGAGGCTTCGCGCAAGGCGATGAAATCGGCGTCGGCACCGCTGGCCGTCATGACCGCCCGTTTAGGCGTAGCAGCCATCGCTGACGGCGGCATGAGTATGACCGACGCAGACAACAACAGTCCACCCATCCATGATTTACAGCTTTTGCAGATCATCAAAACTTTCGACATTCTGAGAGAAAATATTCTCTTTAGAATACCATGCAGTAAATGATTGAATACGAAGCCCCTAGTCTATTTTTGCGACGGACGAGCTGCAATGGATAACCCATCTGTCAAAGCGGATTTGCGCCGCCAGCTGATTGCAGCACGACGCGCGATGCCAGCGGATGTGAAGGCGCAGGCGGACGCCCGAATCATGGCGGTATTGTGGTCTTGGCTTGATGAGCATCAGCCGCGCTCGCTCGGCGGCTATCTGGCGCTGGCGGGAGAACCGGAATTGATGCCGCTGTACGAGAGCTTGTCATCACGCGGGATCACGCTGGCGATGCCAGTCGCTTTGGAAAAACATGCGGCCCTGGTCTACCAGCGCTGGCAGCCGGGCGAGTTGCTCTCCCGCGACGCGAGTGGCATGCAGGCACCGGCTGCGAGAGATGCGCAGATTGCACCAGATGTCGTGCTGGCTCCCTGCGTGGGCTTCAATGATCAGGGTTTCAGACTGGGGTTCGGTGGCGGCTATTTCGACCGCACACTCGCGGTTACTCCACGCCCCACAGCGCTGGGTATTGCTTACGCAAGCACGCGAGTCCGTTTTACTACGGATCCGCATGACATCGCGCTGGACCGGATCATCACTGACTGATCAGCCGCTTCCAAATCGTCTGAGTGGGCTCGGCCTGGTTCAGCGAGTAAAAATGTAGTCCGGGTGCGCCACCTTCGATCAGGCGCTCACACAATCCTGTCACCACATCAAGGCCAAACGCTCGGATGGAGGCGCTGTCGTCGCCAAAGCTCGCCAGCTTGAGTCGTATCCAACGCGGTATCTCGGCGCCGCACATCTCGGAAAATCGTGCGAGCTGGGTGTAGTTTGTGATTGGCATGATGCCTGCAACGACAGGCACATCGGTACCTATCTTGTGTGCTTCATCAACAAAACGAAAATATGCATCAGGATTAAAGAAATACTGCGTGATCGCCGAATTGGCCCCGGCCTTGATTTTGCGTGCGAAGTTCTGCAAGTCATCCTGAGGGGATTTTGCCTGCGGATGCATCTCCGGATATGCGGCGGCTTCGATGTGAAACCAGTCGCCGGTTTCGGCGCGGATGAATTCAATCAGCTCATTGGCATGACTGAAATCGCCCGCGGAGCCACCAAAACCGCTGGGCAAGTCGCCTCGCAGCGCGACCAGTCGCCGAATACCTGCCTGCTTGTATTCGGCGAGTATCTCTCGCAGATCGGCGCGCGAGCGGCCGATGCAAGATAGGTGAGGTGCGGCCACATGGCCTTCTTTGTGCATCTCGAGCACCGTATCGCGCGTACCGGCCTGCGTGGAACCGCCAGCGCCGAAGGTGACGGAAAAATATTCTGGCTGCAGTGCTGCCAGTATCTTGCGTGTCACGCGCAGTTTTTCTGCGCCCTCGGGCGTCTTGGGAGGAAAGAACTCCGCACTGAATCGGGTCGCGGAGGCAGAGAATTTTTCTGACATTTATTTTCTGAGGAATAACGTGGACAGTGCCCACGAGAGTAAGCTGTAGATGAGCGCACCCAATATGGCTGCGCCAAAATTATCGACCTGAAATCCCTTCACCAGATCTGCGGCTGCCCAGAACATCAGGCCATTGATCACGAAAATGAACAAACCCAGCGACAGCAGAGTGACAGGCAGAGTCAGCAGGATCAGGATTGGACGCAGCAGCGTGTTCACCAAGCCAAGCACTAGTGAAGCGAGCAGGGCGGTGGCGAAGCTGTCAATCTTCACCGAATCCAGCAGCTGCGGGATAGCGAACAGGGCAAGGGTGTTGATCAGCCAGATCAGCAGCAAGCGCATGGAGAAGTTTCAGGCATGAGACCCGGTAATGCAGCGCACTCGGCCTCTTACAGGCCGAGGCGCTTCATTGCCGGTGAACCGCGATAATCACATAAACAGCGCGTAATTAGTAGCGGTAGTGCTCCGGCTTGTACGGACCTTCTTTCTTGACGCCGATGTAGGCGGCCTGCTCATCGCTCAGCACGGTCAACTGTGCATTCAACTTCTTAAGTTGCAGCACAGCGACTTTTTCATCCAGATGCTTGGGCAGCGTGTACACGCCCACCGGATAGGCTGCGGTATTGCAGTACAGCTCGATCTGGGCGATGGTCTGGTTGGCAAAGGACGAGCTCATCACATAGGACGGATGGCCGGTGCCGCAACCGAGATTCACCAGACGGCCTTCGGCGAGCAGGATGATGCGCTTGCCATCCGGGAAGATCACGTGGTCGACCTGAGGCTTGATGTTTTCCCACTTGTACTGCTTGATCGCAGCGACTTCAATCTCATTGTCGAAGTGGCCGATGTTGCAGACGATGGCCTGATCTTTCATTTTCTTCATGTGCTCATGCGTAATCACATGATAGTTGCCAGTCGCAGTGACGAAGATGTCAGCGTGCTCGGCCGCATAGTCCATGGTCACGACGCGGTAGCCTTCCATCGCCGCTTGCAGCGCGCAGATCGGATCGATCTCGGTAACCCAGACTTGGGCGGACAGGGCACGCAGCGCCTGTGCCGAACCTTTGCCGACGTCGCCATAACCAGCAACCACGGCGATCTTGCCAGCGATCATGACATCGGTCGCGCGCTTGATGCCATCAACTAGCGACTCACGGCAACCATACAGATTGTCGAACTTGGACTTGGTGACCGAGTCATTCACATTGATCGCCGGGAAGGCCAGCTTGCCTTCTTTGTGCATCTGGTACAAGCGGTGCACGCCGGTCGTGGTCTCTTCGGTCACGCCCTTGATCTGAGCCAGGCGGGTCGAGTACCAGGTCTTGTCAGTCGCGAGCTTTTTCTTGATCGAATTGAACAGCGAGACTGCCTCTTCGGAATCCGGGTTATTCAGCACGCTGAGATCTTTCTCCGCGCGTGAGCCCAGATGCAGCAGCAGCGTGGCATCGCCGCCGTCATCGAGAATCATGTTCGAGTAGCCCCCATCCGACCATTCGAAAATACGATGGGTGTAATCCCAGTACTCGTCCAAGGTCTCACCTTTGTACGCGAATACCGGCGTGCCACTGGCGGCAATCGCGGCCGCAGCATGATCCTGGGTCGAGTAGATATTGCACGAAGCCCAGCGTACTTTTGCCCCCAGCGCTTCGAGTGTCTGGATCAGCACAGCAGTCTGGATCGTCATATGCAGCGAACCGGTAATGCGCGCACCTTTCAGAGGTTGCTTGGCCGCGTATTCTTCACGGATGGCCATCAGGCCAGGCATTTCGGTTTCGGCAATACGGATTTCTTTGTTGCCCCAGTCGGCAAGACTGATGTCAGCAACGTGGTAGTCGTGGGAACTTGCGGGTTTGAGTACGGCGCTCATCACGCCCTCCTTTCCTTGGAAAAAAGTAACGTGAGCGCCGTTGCATGATGATTTGCCAAGCCTGGCAGGGTAGAAAACCCTGTCGCAACGCTCCTTAGCAGCGCGCATTGTAATCGAAAACGTGAAGACGTTCATGCACCTGCGTCAATGCGAGCCACAGCAAACCGCTGCACGCGCCGTACCAGTGAGCCACCGCTATCACCGAAAACTCATTACTGACTTGAACGCCGATCATCAAACGGATAAACAGGGCGAGCAAGGCAAGCAGGAAAATCTTTTTTCTTTCAATTATCCATCGGTAAGCCGCACCACCGGACCAGAGCCCGTGCAGCACACCAGACAGTCCTGCATACCAGTGTAACTGAGGCTGCAACAGCCACAACGACAGACTGATGCCAAGCGCGCTCACCACGGAGAGTGATATCCACTGCGCACTGCTGAGTGTTTTGCAGATCAGCTCACTCACCAACCACAGGGCGAGCAAATTCATTAGTAGATGCCGAGGGCTCAAATGGACGAGATGCGCGCTGAGAAGTCGCCAGTAGTCGCCCTCGCTCAGCGCGGCTCTCTGCCAGACGAGCGAATTCGCAGAAGAAAAGCCCGCGAGCAGCGAAAGCACAACGACGATCACGATCAGCATGGCAGGTGCTGAGCGACGGCCCAATAACCGCCCGATCAAATCCATGAGACACCGCGAGTCATGATGCGTCTGCGTGCTTACAGGACTTTTTTGCGCGGCGTTGTCGGCAGATCAGCATCCAGCCTGCTGCCAGCCACAGGCATTCATCGCCGAAGGCACCACCGCCTCCCGAGCCGCTACTCGCCGAACTGGCGGCGGCCACCGCAGTCACAGAGACCGAGAAATTCAACGGCACGCTGCTACCATCATGGTCGCTGGCGGCGATGCTGACGTCGTAGCTGCCCACCGGCACCGCATACGGCCAGCTGAACACGCCAGCAGCACTCAGGCTGGCGCCGGGCGGCAGTGTCAATGGATGAAACACGGCTTTGTCGCCATCGGCATCGGTCACTTTGAGTATCAGTTTCAATGCGCCGCCTGCCCGCACTGAGGGATTGGCGACCGCCTGCAGCACAGGCACGCTATTGACTCGCACACTGGCGCCTGAGGTGCTGGCAGCGCCACGATCGTCGGTGACGGTCAGTGTGAACTGATACGTGCCTCGCGCGGGCGCGATGAAACTGGCATTCGGTGAACTCGGATTGAGCAGCGTGACTGCCGAGGGATTCGATGCAGCTGCACGCCACGTGTAGCTAATGATTGGATGGCCGCCGGGCGAACTGGCGCTGGCATCTAGTGCGACCAGGGCACCGGGCGAGGCAACCTGAGAGGTTCGCGCCAGCCAGATCACCGGCGCGACTGACCGAAGTGCCGCCTGTGCATCCAGCATACCCGCGCCGCACAGTCCCTGATTGTCGGCCCGAGCGCAAGCACTGGAAGCCGGAAAGGCTCGCGCCGATGAGCGCAGTATGGAGATCACCTCGCTTCTCGACATCGAAGGGTTCATCGAGAGCATCAGCGCAATCGTGCCAGACACATGGGCTGTCGCCATGCTGGTACCGCGCTTGAGCGCATAGGTGTCACTTGCCGGCAAGCTGACGCCGGTATTCCCTAGCGAGTAGACAACAGCACCATTAACGCTCATGCCGGGCGTGCAACCCGACGCCAGCGTGCCACAGCCGCCGCCGGGTGCACTGATCACCGTTTGCACACCAATGTTGGCGTAATCGGCATTGTCGCCATCAATACTGTGCGCAGTGACCGCCAGCGCGCCATTGCAGTTCGCTGGCTGGTTCACGCTGTCATAGCCGCCATTGCCGTTAGCTACCACAACGATAGCGCCTGCCGCATTGACATCGTTGATCGCGTTCTGGAAAGCAGCAGAACAGCCCCCCGCACTCCCTAGACTGAGATTGATGATGCGCGCCGGATAAAGATTTTTCGCCACGCCGGGTACCTCCAGACCTGCGGCCCAGCGGATGCCATCAACGATGTCGGAGGTGTAGCCACCGCACTTGCCCAGCACGCGCACAGGAAGCAGCCGGACATTGGGCGCGACACCGGTGCCATACAGCCCATTGTTCATCAGCGCGGCAATCGTGCCAATGACATGCGTGCCATGCCAACTGGAGCGGGCAGCTGCAGCGCCACTGCCACACTCATTCGCCACCACATAATCGCCCGGATCGCGCGCATCGGCATCCCGACCATTACCATCATTACTCATACTGGCGACGCTGACGAAGTCATACCCCGGCAGCATCGCCTGCAAATCGACATGTGGTCGGTAACCTGTATCAAGCACGGCAACGGTGACATTGCCGCTGCCCAGGGTGAGATCCCATGCAGCGGGCAAGTCGGCGCCACCGGCATTCAAAGCAGTAGGCGTCATGTAATGCCACTGCCCGGGCGAGCCGGCATAAGCGGGATCGTTCGGCGCCAAGCTGAAGGGGGACATGGCATTGGCCTGCATCAGCAAGTCGGGTTCAGCCGACTCGACTTCGCCGCTGGCGCGCAGCTTGGCCGACAGTGATCGCGCTTCGTCAATGCTCAGCGGCTGGGCCAGACGCAGCAGATGGGAATTGCCAGACAGAGAGCGCTCCACGCTCAGAGACGCGCTGGCAAGCGCCGACAAGCGGCCGTGTTCCTGATGAGCGAGTTGTGCGCTGAGCTTACCGCCACGCGTCGGGTGCAGCTTGATGATCAGTCGGCCAACCTGTGCATCGGGGGGCGACGCGGATGATGCGCTGGTAATCGCACCCGGTGGCAAACCTGCTTTGAGGCGCGGTCCTGGGGATTGCGACAACGACGGAGTGCTCAGAAAGAACAGGAGGGTCAGTGCGAACACGAACAGCGCGCGCTGGCTGGATCGCAAAAGACTGGTGCGCATGAAAATTTTTCCGCCACGTCAAAAAACTGATAGACGCGTGCGACTCTAGCAGCAGAAAAATTTTTCTCAGGCCAGTAATGAGAGGTAATTCGGGTTCAGTTCAACGAAATGAACAACGGGCAAGCCTGCCATGCAAGCCTGCCCGTCGTGTCGTTACCCGAAGGCGAATCAGAGGCCGGCAGCCGCCTTCAGGGCGGCGGCCTTGTCAGTACGCTCCCAGCTGAACTCGGGCTCTTCACGACCGAAGTGACCATAAGCGGCGCTCTTGCGATAGATCGGGCGCAACAGGTCAAGCATCTGCACGATGCCTTTCGGACGCAAATCGAAATGCTCGCGAACCAGTGCTTCGATCTTTTCATCGCTGATCTTGCCGGTGCCAAAGGTGGTGACCATTACCGAGGTCGGTTTGGCAATACCGATCGCGTAAGAGATCTGGATCTGGCATTTTTCGGCAAGGCCGGCCGCGACGATATTCTTTGCCACATAGCGGCCAGCGTATGCTGCCGAGCGGTCAACTTTTGATGGATCTTTGCCAGAGAATGCGCCGCCGCCATGCGGCGCTGCACCGCCGTAGGTGTCAACGATAATCTTGCGTCCGGTGAGACCGCAATCACCCTGGGGGCCGCCAATCACAAAGCGTCCGGTCGGATTGACCAGATAGCGCGTGTTCTTTAGCCATTCTTTCGGTACAACTGGCTTGATGACCTGCTCGATCGCGGCTTCTTCGATCTGTTTGTGAGCCATCTCAGGCGCGTGCTGTGTCGAGAGCACAATGGTGTCGATTGCGACGGGCTTGCCATCGACATACTTCAGCGTCACCTGTGATTTTGCGTCTGGTCGCAGCCAGGGCAGACGACCATCTTTGCGCAGTTGAGACTGGCGTTCGACGATGCGGTGCGAGTAGTAGATCGCGGCAGGCATCAGTTCGGGAGTCTCGTTGCATGCATAACCGAACATCAGGCCCTGATCGCCCGCACCCTGATCAAGGTCGATGCCCTTTCCTTCGTCGACGCCTTGCGCGATGTCGGGCGACTGCTTGTCATAGCAGACCATGACCGCGCAACCTCGGTAATCGATGCCGAAGTCCGTGTTGTCGTAACCAATTCCTTTGAGTGTCTCGCGGGCTACCTTGATGTAATCCACATTGGCGGTCGTCGTGATTTCGCCGGCCAGCACTACCAGACCCGTGTTGCAGAGTGTCTCTGCGGCGACGCGAGCGCGCGGATCCTGCTCTAGGATCGCATCAAGAATCGCATCGGAAATCTGGTCGGCGACTTTGTCCGGATGGCCTTCGGACACTGACTCGGACGTGAACAGGTATTCGTTTGACATGCACAAGCTCCCCAAAAAAGATTGACAACCTGTCGCGGTCAACCCAGTGAGCCTGCGACGCTTTAGCGAAATTTGTAGACCGCCTCGCAAGTTGTCTGATTAACTCGGCGGTGAAAACTTCGTGCTATTTTACGCGTCTTGCCAGAATTCAGCAAAAGCTCTTTCTTCCTCTCCGGATGCTGCTCCGTCTTTTCCAGATTCTCTCTTGGTTGCCACTGCCAATGATGCACGCGCTGGGCAGCGTCTCGGGCTGGATCGTCTACGCGTGTTCGCCTGCGTACCGGCGGCGCATGAACACGCATCTGCAGCGCGCTGGCTTTTACAACGAGCATCGCAGGGCTATTGCGGAAGCCGGCAAGAGTCTGCTCGAATTACCTTTCGTCTGGTGCGGCGATCCCTCGCGCGTTCTAGGATCGGCTCAGGTTCATGATTGGGACATCGCACAGCAAGCTATTGATCAGGGCAAAGGCGTGGTCTTTCTGACGCCGCACCTCGGTTGTTTTGAAATCATCGCGCAAGTGATCGCGAGCCGGGTACCGCTCACGGCACTATATCGTCCGCCGCGAATGGCAGTACTGCAACCACTGCTCGCGCAGGCACGCGGGCGCGGTGATCTGCGTCTCGCGCCGGCCACTCTCTCAGGCGTGCGGGTCTTGCTGCGCACCTTGCGCGAGGGTGGATGCATAGGCCTGTTGCCGGATCAGGTACCCGGCGCAGGCGAGGGCGTGTGGGCCGACTTTTTTGGCCAGCTGGCATACACGATGACCCTGCCCGCAAAGCTCGCCCACGTGAGTGGCGCGCCGTTGGTGCTCTCTTACGCTGAACGACTGCCACGGGGCGCCGGCTATGCGGTGCATTTCGTGCCGTTCGAGCGCGAACTCTCCGGCACCCCCGAGCAGCAAGCGCGAGCCATCAACACGGCGATGGAATCCCTGATCGCGCGTTGTCCTTCACAGTACTTTTGGAGCTATAACCGCTACAAGGGCCGTCCACCTGCGCCGGGAGCAGCCGCGTGAGCATGCGACTGCTACTGGGCGTGATGTGGCTGCTGCAGTGGCTGCCACTGCCCGTGCTTGGCAGAATGGGCAAGCTGATCGGCAGCATACTGTTCGTTGCGGTTCGCAGTCGACGCGAGATCGCGCTGACCAATCTCCGGCTCTGCTTTCCGAAAATGACGGAGTCGCAGCGCAAAGATATCGCCCGCGCACATTTTCAGGGCTATGCACGCAGCGTGCTGGAGAGAGGGATTCTCTGGTGGGCGCCCGTATGGCGACTGAGACGACTGATCAAGGTAACCCCTGCCGTGCCGACCAAAGCCGCGCAGGAGCAACCAACCATCTTCCTGTGTCCGCACTTTGTGTGCCTCGAAGTCGCGGGGGTGGCGATCACCCTGGCAGGGCCTGCCTGTTCGATCTACACGCGTCAGCGGAATGAAATTTTTGATGAAGCTTTGCGTAAAGGCCGGTTGCGCTTCACGACCGACGAACGCAACTTGCTGGCGCGCGAGGCCGGCATCAAGCCCATCATCCGCGCGATGCGAAGCGGCCGTCCGTTTCTGATGCTGCCCGACATGGATTTCGGCCGCAAAGAATCCGTGTTCGTACCTTTCTTTGGCATACCGGCAGCGACACTGACAGCGCCCGCGCGACTGGCGGCTGCCACAGAGGGTCAGGTGATTCCGGTGATCACGCGTTTCCTGCCGGGCTATCGCGGCTGGGAAGTGCGCTTCTATCCGCCATGGGAAGACTACCCAGGTGCGAGTATTGAAGAGGCAACAAGACGCATGAATGCCTTTATTGAAGAACGCATCAAAGAAGCTCCAGCGGAGTACTTCTGGTCTCACAAGCGATTCAAGACTCGGCCTGAGGGCATGCCACGGCTGTATGATTACCCGAAATAACCTGTAATCTGCGACGTCTTGTGGCGGCTCGGGTACGCCTAGTCGATCCAGCATAGTTCATGCTTCACTCTTGCGTTTCACGGCGCAGCTAAAGACCTTTTCTCCGAATGAAACTCAAATTTACGAAAATGCACGGCGCCGGCAATGATTTTGTGGTGATCGATGCTATCAGCCAATCTGTCAACCTGACTGCTGCGCAGTGGCGCGCCATCGCAGATCGTCGCTTCGGCATTGGGGCTGACCAGATCCTCGTCGTGGAGAAGCCCGGCAGCAGCAATGTTGATTTTCGCTACCGCATATTCAATTCCGATGGCGGCGAGGTAGAACAATGCGGCAATGGCGCGCGCGCCTTTGTCAAATTTGTGGTGGACAAAGGGCTGACGGATCGCCGTGATATCCGCGTTGAAACCATGTCGGGCGTCATCGCTCCAAGGCTGGAAGATGATGGACGCATCACGGTAAACATGGGCGCTCCTGGGCTAGACATTCTGGCGGTGCCTTTTGACGCGGCCGGACTCACTGCTGCGCACGAGCATTTAGCCTCCGTGTGGCCACTTGACGTCAAAGGCCAGCTGAGACAGATCGTGGTGGTATCGATGGGTAATCCACATGCGGTGCAAGTCGTCGCCGACGTCGATACCGCACCAGTGGAATCAGAGGGTCCAGCGATAGAAGCGCATCCGCGATTCCCTAAACGGGTCAATGCGGGTTTCATGCAGATCGTCGATCGGCATCAGGTTCGTCTGCGCGTATTCGAACGCGGCGCGGGAGAGACGCTGTCCTGCGGCACGGGTGCCTGCGCAGCCGTTGTGTCTGGCATCTTGCTGGGTTTGCTGGAATCCCCGGTCGGCGTCTCAACTCGCGGCGGTGACTTGTCGATCGCCTGGGAGGGGGGTAACTCGCCGGTGCTGCTCACGGGACCTGCTGTCAGCGTGTTCGAAGGAAGCATCGATCTCTGATGGAGGTTCGGTAACGGGTCAGCACGTAAACAAGTGATGACTAAACGACGCGCGCGTGTCAGGCGGAGATTCGGGCCGCTTCGCGGCGTCCGCTCATCAGGCTTCGGAAACGATATAGTCGCTGACGATAGTTACCCTCAGCGCCCACCGGTGATCCATCGACCGTATCGAATATTCGCGCTGCGCGATCCAAGGCCTGTCTTTGCTCTCCGGTAAGCACGGGGATCAACCGTCTTCGGCTGCGAGGATGTTCGTGGCGTATGTCGATCTCGAGACAATGCCCATGGTCTGCCGACTGTATATCGATAAGCAAGGCCTCTGCGCGGGTCAATCCGAACCAATAACCAAGTTCAACCCTGGCCGCCAAGAAAGGATACTGGTTCGCCATGTCGCGAGTGAAGATGGCCTTCGCCGTGTGCGCCCATTCCGCCTTGCGGATCGGAGGCAGAATCTTGTCGAGCAGTTTTTTTGCCTCCTTGTCTCCCTGACCTGCGGCCTTCAGCAGCCAGTACACGGCTTTGATATCGGCGCGTGGATCGAGGCGCCGGTTGCGCCAGGCGACTATGCCGAGCTCGACCTGTGCGCGCACATGACCGCCAGTCGCGGCGAGCTCCAGATAGCGGCGCGCCTCTTCTACGCTTCGGCGTGAAAACTCAGGCTTGAGAAAAATACGGGACATCGCATACCAGGCATGTGCTTCGCCCTGCTCCGCAGCCATGGACAGCCAGCGTATCGCTTTCTTGTAATGCGCAACGCCGGGAATCGCGGGGATCCGTGCGCCGCTCTTGTCCATCCGAGCTATCCACAAGCCATACGACAGCTGAGCGGCGCTATGCCCACCCTCGGCTGCCGTTCGAAGGTATTTTTCTATCAATCGGCTGTTTGGATCAGAGGTCGCCAGCAAAGCCTGTGCACAGCGACCGAGTAGATCAAGCTCATAGCTCAGCCGATTTGTCTTGCGCCCTGGATGCTCGGCGCAGCGACGATCGATCTCTTGCGCCAGCGGAAGCGCCCAGAACAGAAATTTCAGGTGATCGTTCGTCGCCCATGCGTAGTCGGCCAGCGCTCGCTGCGCTTCAACCACGCCGCCCTTCGCCGCTCGGGTAGCCCATTCGATAGCCGCATCCACCTGCACCCCAGAAGTCGCCGGTGATGCATTAGCCACTGATGTGGCGACAGCGCCACCAATGCCTAGCCGCTGCGCAAGCAGCCACTGTGCGTCTGACAGCCCCGCCTCCGCAGCCGCTCGCAATGCCCGCATCGCTTTTTGTCTTAGCGAATGATCTGCCTGATTCCAGCACGCGAACACGAGCATCGCCAGAACCAGTCCGGCCTTCGGAATGCCGCCGTCGAATGCACGCTCGTACCAGAATGCCACTCTCAGCGGATGATCAGACTGTTGCGCGACCTCGAAAGGCACATGCGCGCCTATGAGCATCCATGCATCAGGCTGGTTGTTCTCGGCCGCTTTTTCCAACCAGTGCAATGCAGTCGCATGACTTTGCGGAAGCCCAGAACCACCAAACAAATAGCGCTTTCCCAGCGCAAGCTGCGCGACCGGCTTGCCGGAACGGGCCGCACGGATGATCAGTAGTTCCTCGCGATTCGCCATGAGCTCAGACCGGCGAGGCAATTGCATCGAAGTTCGGGACAGCCGAGGTGATCGTTGCCGTGGAACGAGGAATGCATCGCGGCTCGGGTCTATCGGATCTTCGAACTGCCGACTACCCCAAGGTGCTCGCCGGTATTGTCAAATTTAAAACTCAACTTTGCGCTGTGAGGGATGGCAGCGTCAACGGCGAATGGTGTGAATAAAACAACAACAGGTCTCGCGGGAATTCATTTTGTCCAAAGCATTTGTCCGCAACTCACCGATCTTCACGGCGTTTCCATTTTAGAAATTATTGTTGACCCATCCGACCTGTGCGGATTCTCAATAAAACTTCGACGTGGGGATGCGAAAAATGAAAAAGCTATTCATTGCGCTGGCATTGGCTGGCGCGTCTGTCGCTGTTGCACATGCGCAGTCGGCGGTAGAGATTTACGGGGTTGCCGATATGGGGTTTGTCGCTGAAAGTGGGACTACCCCTACGGCCACGACAAAAGTCACCCCGGTCAACAAACTGACCAGCGGCGTTCAGTCGGGCACGCGTCTAGGTTTCAAAGGAACCGAAGATCTCGGCGACGGCATGAAAGCCTTTTTCGTTCTTGAGACAGGGATCGCTGCCGATACGGGTGGGTTCAACCAGGGGAACACTGCATTCGGCCGCCAGAGTTTTGTGGGTCTGCAAAGCGACTTGGGCACACTGACGCTCGGTCGCCAGTACACGCCTCTCTTCAACACGATGATAATCGCCGATCCATTCGCTGCCGGAATGGCGGGTGCCGCACAAAATCTGCTTATCCCCCTTGGAAATGTCCGGTCTAACAACACCGTCAAATACACATCACCTGTCTTTGGCGGCGGGTTTACCTCCGAAATCGCCTACGGTTTCGGTGAAGCCGTTGATAACAGCTCCAAAGGACACCAGTCCTCTGCCGCTCTCAATTACTCTGCCAGCGATCTGAAACTCAGCTTGGCCTATAGTGACTGGAGCGTCGTAGGAACCACTACAAACACAAGGAAAGACTGGTTCCTCGCAGCAAACTACGATCTGAAGATTGCGAAAATCTTCGCAGGAATTACCGATACCAGTGACGCCACGATTACCGGCAGTGCATTGAAGAGCAACGACTATCTGATTGGTGCACAGGTACCTTTCGGCAAACACACGTTCATTGCCTCTTACATTAACAAGGATGTTCGAAACGCCGATGACCGAGACGCGAACTTACTCGCCGTCGGCTACACCTACGCTTTCTCCAAGCGCACCAATCTCTACGCTGCTTGGGGGCGTATCGACAACGATCGTTTAGCGGGATTTGCCGCTAACAAAAGCTACACCGTCGGCAACAACTCCGATCCAGGCACCGGCGAGAAAGCATTCAATTTCGGACTGCGCCACCTGTTCTGATCAAGCGAAGATATTTCGCGTAACGAATTCAGGCGTCGGCCTTCTGACCGGTGTTTGGATAGGCTGGGAGCCAGCCTGCAGAGTTTTTCTGCAAATTTAATCTCCTCTGTAGTTTTCTGGGCACCCTTGGGTGCCCTTTTTTTCGATGTCCCCAGCTTCAAAGACCGGGCTACAATTCGGTCTGTTTCCAGAACTCACCACACCCATACAGATTTCGGACATGACCCAAGCCATTGATGCTCACGCAGTAGCCCTCTATTTGGAAGATCACCCTCAGTTTTTTGACCAGCACCCCGACCTGATCGCTGGACTGAAGCTGACCACGGCACTAGGTGGCCGCACCGTATCGCTGCACGAAAGGCAGGTCGAGGTGCTGCGTGAGAAAGTTCGGCAGCTCGAGCTCAAACTGGGCAATCAGGGACATGTGGCGCGGGACAATCAAGCCATCATGGAAAAATTCCAGCAATGGGTACTGCGTCTGTTGTCAGCGGACGATGGCCGCGAGCCAAATTCTCTGCTGGCCTCTGTTCGCGACTGTTTCGATGTGCCGGCAGCGAGTCTGCGCCTTTGGGGTGGAGCCAACAACGACGATATCTGGCATCAGGGTCCGGAGCTGGAGGAGGCTAGAGCATGGGCAAACCAGCACACTCGCCCCTACTGCGGCGCTCCGAGCGGAAAGCCTGGCGTGCAGTGGCTGGAAAACGCCGGATCGATGCAATCGATTGCTTTGCTGACGCTGAAAAAACAAGACGCAAGCGAGAGTTTTGGGCTGCTCATACTGGGCTCCCCAGATGCCAGACGATTCTCTGCGGACCTGGCCACCGATATCCTCGAGCGTATTGGCGAAACCGCCAGTGCCGCACTCACGCACTGAGCAGCATGACCATGCCGGGCGCTTCTGACACGGCATTGATAGAGAGTTATCTGCAGCACCTGCAGACCCAGCGAAAACTGTCCGGCCACACGCTGGAGAACTACCAGCGCGATCTGGTGCAGCTTGGCGAGTTCGCTCGGGAATACAAGCACCCGTCCCTGGCCAGCCTGAGCACATTTGATTTGCGTCGGGTGGCGGCGCAATTACATGCCCGGGGTATGTCGCCGAGTTCTATTGCGCGCAAGCTATCTGCCTGGCGCGGCTTTTTTGGCTGGATGGCGATTCATCATGGACTAACGGCCAACCCAACGGAAGGCGTCAAGCCCCCGAAACGAGCGAAAGCGCTGCCCAAGGCGCTGGGCGTGGATGATGCAGTCAAACTGGTCAGCAGCAAGCCACCTGACGAAAACGCGCCATCAGATCAACAAGCGCGAGAACCTCTTCAAACCCTCTGCAACCTGGCCATGTTCGAATTACTGTACTCGAGCGGCTTGCGAGTATCCGAACTGACCAGCCTCGATATTCATTATTTCCAGTCGCGTGAGCACAGCTCGAACGCATGGATCGATCTGAATGCCGCAGAGCTCACCGTCACAGGCAAAGGGGGAAAGCGTCGCACAGTACCCATAGGCACTGCGGCGCTGGAGGCAATGCGCGCATGGCTGCTTCACCGAGAGAAGCTGCTCGGCTCTTCGAAATCTCCCGACGCACATGCGCTGTTCGTTACCAGCCGCGGCCGGCGCATCACTCCCAGAGCGGTTCAGCAGAGGATTAAAGACCATGCACGCGCGATCGGCATACCAGCCGATGTGCATCCGCATATGCTGCGCCATTCCTTTGCATCGCATCTGCTGCAATCCTCGGGCGACCTGCGCGCGGTACAGGAAATGCTCGGGCATGCGTCGATTGCCTCGACGCAGGTCTATACTTCATTGGATTTCCAGCGGCTCGCTCAGGTGTATGATGCGGCCCACCCGCGCGCGCGCAGGCGCGGTTCCGGGGGCTGATCCGTGATGACCAACGGCGGCGCGAAGTATTTTCGACTTGACCAGACTCGGCGATCTGCTTGCGACACGTGATGCGCACAGAGCCCTCAATCATCAATTGAGCCTCGACACCGCCACACCCCCCATTCACGACTTTACCGATTTTTGAAAATCCATCATGTCACTGATACCCACCACCATACTCACTGGCTTTCTGGGCGCGGGCAAGACGACCCTGCTGAACCGACTGCTGCATGAAGATCATGGCCATCGCATTGCCGTGATCGAAAATGAATTCGGCGAGGAAAACATCGACAACGAAATTCTCGTACAAGATACTCGCGAGCAGATCGTCGAGATGAGCAACGGATGCGTCTGCTGCACGGTGCGCGGCGACCTGATCGCGGCGCTCAGCCAGCTGGCGCAGAAGCGACGCGATGGCGAGCTGCAGTTCGACCGCGTGGTGATAGAGACCACGGGTCTGGCCAATCCCGGTCCGGTCGCGCAGACTTTTTTCATGGATGATGACGTCGCGACCAGCTACTTGCTCGATGGCGTGATCACCGTGATCGACGCCAGCAACGCCATGCAGCAGCTTGACCGTTTCGAAGAAGCGCAGCGACAGGCCGGCTTTGCGGACCGCATGCTACTGTCAAAAACCGACCTGGTGAGCGAAGATGCGCTCGGCGTACTGGAGACACGCTTGCGGCGCATCAACCCACGCGCGCCGCTGGGTCGCGCTGATTTCGGCAAGGCGCCGATTGACGAGATATTTGATATCCGCGGGTTCAACCTGAATGATAAGCTCGAGATTGATCCCGATTTCCTCAAGGCAGAAGATGATCATCATTGCGATGAATACTGCGATCATCATGATCATCATCATGGCCATCACCACGATCATCGCCATGATCACCATCGTACCCACCACACTGACGATATCACCGCATTTGTTTTTCGAAGCGAGAAGCCTTTTGATCCGAATAAACTGGAAGAATTCATCGGACACTTGATTCAAGTCTACGGCCCGCGGATGCTGCGCTACAAAGGCATTCTCTGGATGGAGGGTGCGTCGCGCAAGGTGATTTTCCAGGGCGTGCACCAGACCATGGGCAGCGATCTGGGCGCTCCTTGGACGGAGAATGAGTCGCGCGGCAGCAAGATCGTGTTCATCGGACAAGCACTACCGCGTGAAGTCTTCATTGAGGGATTGCGACAGTGTCTGGTATAAGGATCAGCGAAACCACGAAAAGCGAGTGATCACTATCGGCGATCAACAGTTTTTTCTAGATACTTATTAGTATTAGATTAAAAATATGAAAAGCTTGTCTTCCGGACCAACAATGCGATTACAATAGCCGCCGATTTGAGGTGGGCAGCCGGGAAGCGGCTCTGGTCGAAGGCTAACAAGCTGCACATGCGTTGTACATCGCAGCGACATTCGCCCAGAAACGCTAAAAATAGAGACAAGCCGACGAGACGACCAGCCGAGCATGCGCAACGACAATCGGAACGCGCGGCATGCTGGATACAATTCACCGATTCGTAGTGACGAAAGTAAGCAACGTGGCAACCAATACAAAAACTCCGAAGCCAGCCGTCAGCGACGGCAACCTGCTGACTGAGGAACAAATTCTTGCGATGGGCGAGCAGGACTACATGAACCCCGCGCAGCTGGCGTTCTTCAAGGCGCGCCTACACCAGCTCGAGAAAGACTTGCTGCGCAACGCCGGCGAGACTACCGAGCACCTGCGCGAGACCGTGCTAGTGCCCGACCCTGCCGACCGAGCGACGATCGAAGAAGAGCATGCGCTAGAGCTGCGCACCCGAGACCGAGAGCGCAAGCTGCTGAAAAAAGTCCAGCAGTCGTTGCTTTCCATCGAATCCGGCGACTACGGCTGGTGCGAGGAAACCGGTGAACCCATCGGTATTCCGCGTCTACTTGCGCGGCCGACTGCAACGCTGTCGCTGGAAGCGCAGCAGCGCCGCGAACTGAAGCAAAAACTCTACGGCGACTGATCGCCCATCTTCTGACGGGTCGGCGCCTGCGGCGCCTGACCCGCATACCTCTTGATACGTAATGATCTCTGGTGCGCGCTGAGAAGTGCTGTCCGGCACTCTTTTGATCTGCTCACCTCTCCCCACGGATTCACTGCCTACGGATTGGCGTTTTCTCCCTCTCGCCGACCGGCCCCGCACCCGGCGCCCCCCCGAATTTGGGCTTTTGCATGACAGAAATGCACGGTTGAAGTAATATCTTTGCGAAAACTGGAAGAGAAGTAAGCGAACAGGCACCCACCAGAGAATGCATTGCATGTACCCACCGATGGATCATCACGCATCGCGCCAACGAAGCAGCGCCGCCATCGCGATCTGGATCGTGGTGTGCCTGCTGTTCGCGCAGTGGCTGGGTTTTGCGCATGCGATCAGTCATGCCGGGGCCAAGCCTGAGATCACCAGTAATCAGGTCGTCGCCCCCGACAAAGCATCCTTCGTCTTTGATCACCAGAAAGCCAGCAACAGCTGCGCCGCGCTCGATGCGGCCACCCTGGGTGCGAGCTTGCACAGCGTGCCTGTGCTGGCGATTCTGCTAACGCTTTCCCCGACCAGAGTGGACTGCGCCGTGCTCAACCCATGGCAGCAGTCTTTTCTAGCACTCTTCTCTTCCCGCGCACCACCACTGTTCCACTGATCACCAGACAAGCCATCGCAGCCCTTGGTCGCCGACCAGGGCAGCACCTGCGTCAATTTCAGTGGAGAGATCATGATCTGCCGACCGAACCGTATCGCGCTGGCGATATCCTGCGCATTTGCCAGCGCCGCACTGCCCGTACAGGCCGAAGAGACAAACAAGACATTAAATCCCGTCATCGTCACCGCCGACCCGTTGGGATCGGGAGAAAGCGCAATGATTCTCGCACCGGCCAAAGTGCTGTCCGGCGATGCACTGCGCAACAAACTCGACGCATCACTCGGTGAAACACTGAGTCAGGAGCTGGGCGTGAATGCCTCGGGTTTCAGCTCGGGCTCCTCGCGTCCCATCATCCGCGGCCTTGAGGGACCGCGAATAAAAATTCTTCAGAATGGCATGAGTAGCGGTGACTTGTCCGCCGTCTCGAATGATCACGCGGTAGGCAGTGCGCTGAGCACAGCACGTCAGATAGAAATACTGCGCGGCCCGGCAGCGTTGCTCTATGGCTCTGGCGCGATTGGCGGTTTGGTGAATATCGTGAACGATCGCATACCCACCGCGCTCGAACCCAGACGTACCGGCGAGACTGAGCTCCGGTACAGCACCGTCGATCAAGGCAAGCTGGCCAGCTTCTCCGCTGATGCATCGAGCGGGAATATCGGTCTGCACGCCGACGGCAGCGCATTAAATGCCGGCGACTACCGAATACCCGGCAACAGCAGCGTAAGTGGTGATGGCGATCAGGGCAGGCTCAGCTTCTCAGGCAACCGCGAACGTAGTCTTGGCTTTGGCGCATCACTGGTGAAAGACTGGGGCTATGTCGGCGCGTCTGTCGCCACACTGGACAAACTGTACGGTATTCGCGGCGCCGACGAAAAATCCAGGATTGATCTCAATCAGACTCGTATTGATGTCGACAGTTTGGTGCGCTCTCCTTTCGAGGGCTTCGAAAAAATGCGCTTCAGACTGGGCAATACCGACTACAAGCACACTGAACTGGAAGGCGGCACTGATCCCCATGTGCGCTTCACCAATCGCAGCACTGAGGCACGCTGGGAAATGAGCCACCTGCCCCTCTCGGGCTGGCGCGGCACATTCGGTCTGCATACCGAGTTCAACAATACCGAGGCTGCCAATCTCGAAGGCGACAACCCAACGGTGCCGAGAACAAAATCACAATCATTTGCCGCTTTCACCGTCGAAGAGCGCGACTTCGGCGATGTGCGCGTCAATATTGGTGGCCGCCTGGAATCCGTATCGCGCAAGCCGATAACAGCCACAGATCGCTCATTCGGCCTTGCCTCCTTGTCCTCCGGCGCACTGTGGACATTCACGCCGGGCTATGGCTTGGGCGCGACCTATGCGTTCGCGCAACGCGCGCCGACACCCGAAGAGCTGTACTCAAAGGGCCCACATCATCCGACCGAGACCTATGACATTGGCGACAGCCAGCTGAAAAAAGAAACTTCGAATAATTTCGATGTGTCCCTGCAAAAGACGGAGGACAAGCTACGCTGGAAAACCAATGTCTACCAGAACAAGGTGCAAGACTTCATCTACGGTGCGATCGGCGATGTGAATCTTGATCCGAACGGCGAATTGCGCGACCGCAGCTTCCGGCAGGCCGATGCAACCCTGCGCGGTGTCGAAGCCGAGCTCAGCTACAACCTGAGCGACCCCGGCTGGTTCGGGCGCTTGTTTGCTGACAGCTCGCGCGGCAAGCTTGATCAGCTGGGTAATCTGCCATTGCAGCCGACGACCCGAACCGGGTTGAACGTCGGCTATCAGGATTCGCGCTGGCGTTCGACGCTGTCCGTTCTGCATGCCGATGCGCATCGCCGTATTGCCAGCAGCAGCCTGTCCCAAGAAACACCGACCGATGCGTACACCCGAGTAGATGCCAGCATTTCCTATGTACAGCGATATGCGAACGCCGACCTGACCTGGTTTCTGCTCGCGCGAAATCTGCTGAACGAAGATATAAGGCTGTCGACCTCGCTGCTCAAAGACTATGTGCCTCAGCCGGGACGCAATATCGTGGTCGGCGTGCGAACGCGCTTTTAAAGCGTGCCAATGAAGCGAGTTGCATCACATCCATGCAACTCGCTAGCGATTCTGACCATCTGTAACCTTGCGTCAATGTCAGCGCAACGCGACGTTGCTACTGCTCGTCACCGCGCATGAACCCTTGTAACCGGAATTCGATCAGGGCTTGCATTGACTTGCCCGCAGCAGGCCGTTCTAATCCCCAGCGATCATTCATCTTTCATCGTTCGCAAGCTCGCATGAATCCAAACATACTCGCGGATGCCTGGCTGTCATCACCCTGCACCGCATCGATCATTCCGTGAAAATCCTGGGGCTGTTCGGAAAACCTGGCATGCAGCATGTGCGAAAGCCGCGCATGAGAACTCATCAAGAAGACCGCAGCACCTCAGACAAGATCGATGCGATCGAATCCGAACTCTCTGCAGAGTTTGGCACCCTCCAATGGCTACCAACCCCAGCCTCAGCTGCCGCGAGCAAGGATCTTCCCGAGTTATCGCAATGCCTCGATGAAGCCGCATTGCTGTTTACGAATCGTCAGATCGATGCAGCACGGGATCTTCTGCTTCAAGCCCGCACATTGCCGGGTCATGAGCCAGAGCGCAGACAAATCTGGTGGATGCTGCTGGAGCTGGCGCTGGAACAGAATCATCCCGATTTTTTTGACGAGATGGCACTCGATTATGCTCATGTATTCGAAACATCGCCGCCTCAATGGAAATCGCTGACAAACTCGGCACCCGATTCAAACAGCGCGCTACCCATCATCAATTTTCGTGGCAAGCTGACTCGTAACAGTCGGCCAGCGCTGAAGCAGCTGCAACAAGCGGGCAGCAAACATTCGCCATTCTGTGTGGAGTTCGGCACCATCGCAGAGGCCGATCTGGATGGCTGCGCACTGCTGCTGCAAGTATTCGCGCACTGGCAGCGTCAGCATTGCTACTTCAGCATTGCCGGCGGAGACCTGCTGACGGCAGCGATCAAACCGCTGATCCTGCCGGGACGGCGCGACGACAATGACGCTGCCTGGCGCCTGCTGATCGAGCTGATGCGGCTGATGAATCGTCACCCTGAGCATGAGTCGCTCTGCATCGATTACTGCGTCACGTATGAGGTGTCGCCACCCTCGGATGCGCTCGCCGAGCGAGCAGCAGTCAGTCCCATCGCCCCGATGGGCTCAGCAAGCACCTTCCTCCTGCCGGCCCACATTGCGCTTCCCCTCGATGAATTGCTGGCGCAAATACAGCACCACGCGCAAACCGTCGACCGTATTACGTTGGATGCTCATCGGCTAGTACGACTCGAACTCAGCGCAGCGGCCCCGTGGCTGAATGGCTTGCATCGTATTGCCGGCGGCAAGCCGGTAGAATGTCGGAATATCGGTTTTCTTGTCGCTCGGCTGCTCACACTAGTCGGTGGCAACAGCCCGCTGACTATCATTCACCGCAAGCCCTGAGCGACGATTCATTGCGTAGGGCATTCTCATCTTGCACCGCATGGAACAGTTTCACGGAACCACTATACTTTCTGTCCGTCGCGGCAACATCGTTGCGCTAGGCGGTGATGGCCAAGTCACGCTCGGCAATGTTGTCATGAAGGGCTCGGCGCGCAAGGTACGCAAGCTATTTCACGGCAAGGTGCTCGCCGGCTTTGCTGGCGGTACGGCTGATGCATTTACCTTGCTTGAACGTTTTGAGTCCAAGCTCGAAGCGCATCAGGGCAATCTGCTGCGCGCCTCGGTCGAGCTGGCCAAAGATTGGCGCACCGACCGCATGCTGCGCCGCCTGGAAGCCATGCTGCTGGTGGCCGATCGTGACGCGACCCTAGTCATCACTGGCAACGGCGATGTACTCGAACCCGAAGATGGCATAGGTGCAATCGGTTCTGGCGGCAGTTATGCGCAATCAGCAGCCAAAGCCTTGCAGGAGAACACCGAATTGTCGCCCGCCGAGATTGTCAAAAAAGCGCTGACCATTGCCGGCGAGCTGTGCATCTATACCAATCTCTCGCTCACCATAGAAACTCTGGACTGACAGGTTCACGGCCACTGTCACCCCTGACAATATTGAAGATGCAATGAATCTCACCCCTGAGCAAATCGTTACCGAACTGGACAAGCATGTGGTCGGTCAGTCCAAGGCCAAACGCGCTGTCGCGATCGCGTTGCGTAATCGCTGGCGGCGCCAGCAAGTGCCAGACCCGCTGCGACATGAGATCACGCCAAAAAATATCCTGATGATCGGTCCCACAGGTGTAGGCAAGACCGAGATCGCGCGCCGGCTCGCCAAGCTGGCAGAAGCGCCTTTCATCAAGATCGAAGCGACCAAGTTCACCGAAGTCGGTTATGTCGGCCGCGATGTTGACACCATCATCCGCGACCTGACCGAAATCGGCATCAAGCAAACACGCGAACTCGAAATGCGCAAGGTGCGCGCCAGCGCTGAAGATGCTGCCGAAGATCGCATTCTCGATGTACTACTGCCACCGGCACGTGACTTCGGCTTTTCCGGTACGCAGTCATCGGAAGAAAAAAATGAAAACGCCACTCGACAGACTTTTCGCAAGCGCCTACGTGAAGGTGCGCTGGATGACCGCGAGATAGAGATCGAAGTTGCTGAGCCGCGTGCGCAGATGGAGATCATGGCGCCGCCCGGCATGGAAGAGATGACCGAGCAGATCAAGTCCATGTTCTCCGGCCTCGGCGCAGGAAGGAAAAAATCGCGCAAAATGAAGATCGCCGAGGCGATGAAGCTACTGGTCGAAGAAGAAGCTGCGCGACTAGTTAACGAAGACGAGTTACGTCAGCGAGCAATCACCAATCTTGAGCAGAATGGCATCGTCTTTCTTGACGAGATCGACAAGATCGCTGCGCGCGGCAGCGTACAGGGTGCAGATGTGTCGCGTGCCGGCGTACAGCGCGATCTGCTGCCACTGGTGGAAGGCACCACTGTCAACACCAAGTACGGCATGGTCAAAACCGATCATATTCTGTTCATTGCCTCGGGCGCTTTCCATCTGGCCAAGCCATCTGACCTGATACCCGAGTTGCAGGGGCGCTTCCCGATACGCGTCGAACTCGAATCACTGTCCATCGCCGATTTCGAGCGCATACTGACCTCGACCGATGCCTGCCTGACACGCCAGTATCAGGCACTGCTCGCCACTGAGAACGTGGCCATCGAATTCACCGACGATGGCATACGCCGGCTGGCCGAGATTGCTTTCTCGGTCAATGAAAGAACTGAGAATATCGGCGCGCGCCGCCTGTACACCGTGATGGAAAAGCTGCTTGAAGAAATCTCATTCTCCGCCGGCAGCGACAGCAGCCGCCAAGTGATCATCAATGCCGCCTATGTCGATGACAAACTGGCGGCGCTGGCGGTCAACGAAGATCTGTCGCGCTACGTGCTGTAGTTTCAAGCCGTGCCCTCACCGTGAGGGCCGCATCACTGCCGAAGCGGGCGGGACGTTCACCGTATTTTCAGCACCCTCGCCTGAATTTCCCGTGTTGCCCGGCCCTGAAGCAGTGGTTCCTTGCGTGCCACCCTGGACGGCTGGCGGCGGCTCCGCAGGCAATTGCGGTGTCAGGGATGATGCTGGCGGCTGCGTAGCTACCGGGGGCAAGGCGTTCGCATCAGTCCCTGACTGCGCAGTGGCTGCTAGTGTAGAAAAGTCTGGCAAGGTGACTTCTCTATCAGCACCGCGCTCCGACAAGATCACGGTTCGCGCGCGGATTTCTTTCAGCTGAATCCCTGGCGTCACTTCCGAGCTGACCTGAAAAGTGCGTGGCGGCTTGCCTTCGACCGCTATGATCGCCACGCTTTCTGCCGAACGGTCTGCGTGAATGATGCCGCGTAGCTGAATCGTCGCGCCACCACTGTGCGGGTTGCCACCAAACAGAGCGTAGGCTGCGGATAGCGATGGCATCGGCCGCTGCGCGACGGGTGGCGCGACGACCGGACGCGATGCCGGCGCCAGCCACTGCAGCAGCCAGTAAGCAAGGGATGCGCATAGCGCGAGAAACAACAGCAACGACAATGCGGCGGACAGACGGTTCATCTCACCAGTTGATTGATTTCAATGATAGGCATCAGCACCGCCAGCACGATCAGCAGCACCACCACACCCATTGCCAGTATCAGTACTGGCTCCAGCAAGCCGGCTATGATCAGCGCGCGCCGCTCAAGATCTTGCTCTTGCATCTGCGATGCGCGGTTCAGCATCGCCGGCAGCTCGCCCGTGACTTCTCCGGCGCGGATCATGTGAATCAGCATCGCCGGAAAATACGGATGTGCAGACAAAGCACGTGCCAGGCTGACGCCTTCGCGTACGCTGGCCGTCGCTTCTGCTACTTGCTCGCGCATTGCAACGTTTGACAAGGTATCGCGGCTGGTCTGCAGCGCGCGCAGGATCGGCACACCTGAGCTAATCGTGATCGCCAGCGTACTAGCAAAGCGCGAGGTATTCAGGCTACGCTCGAAGCGTCCGTACAATGGGGCGGTCAGTAGCCAGCGATGCCAACGCATCTTCACTGCGGGATCACGCAATGCACGACGCCATCCGATAAAAGCCAGCCCCGTCAGCAACGCAACCAGCCAACCCCAATGACGGACAAAACCGGAGAGCGAAAGCATCGCCAAGGTCAGAAACGGCAGCTGCTGTTTGGTATTCGCAAACACCGAGACAATCTGCGGTACGACATAGGTCAGCAAAAAAATCACGATCGCAAAGGCGACAGCAGTGACGATCGCCGGATAAGTAAATGCCAGCCGGACTTTTTGCACTAGCGCATTGCGACGCTCGACAAAATCTGCGAGCCTCGACAGAACACTAGAGAGTTGTCCGATATGCTCGCCAGAGGCCACCAACGCGCGATAGATATCGGCAAAATCACGTGGATGACGTGACAGCGCATCCGAGAATGACGCACCCCCCATCACCTCGGCACGTACCGATGCGACCAATTCCCGCACATACGGCCGCTCTGACTGCTCCATCAATGCAGAGAATGCTTGCTCCAAGGGCAACTTGGCTTCCAGCAGCGACGCCAGCTGTCGCGTGAACAGCGCCAGCTCCGTCGTCGATAATTTATCGCCAAACCAGTACGCCAGCGAGTTGCGTTGCGCGCTTGACTCGCCGGTGATCAGATCGATGACTAGCGGCACCAGACCGCGTGAACGCAAATCCGAGCGTGCAGCGCGCGGGCTCTCGGCATGCACTACCCCCTTGCTGCTGCTCCCGAGCGCGTCGACGGCTTCATAGCGATAGGCAGGCATTGGGTGAATTATTCCTTGGTCACCCGCAGCAATTCGGCTTCAGTGGTCGTGCCATCGGCCACCCAGCGCTCACCATCTTCGCGCAGGGTGCGCATGCCGTGCTGCTGTGCGCATGCACGTATCTCGGCCTCGGCAATCTGATGATGTATCTGCGCGCGCACCTCGGGCGTGGCCACCAGCAACTCATAGACACCGACACGACCGTGATAGCCGGTGCGGCCACAGTGATCACAGCCAAGCTCATGCCACCGCTGACCATCGAAGTGGCGACAATGCACGCACAATTTGCGGACCAGCCGCTGCGCGACCACGCCGAGCAGCGAAGACGACAGCAAGAAAGGCTCGATGCCCATGTCTAGCAAGCGCGTGATTGCTGCCGCCGCATCATTGGTGTGCAGTGTTGCCAACACGAGATGCCCGGTCAGCGAGGCTTGCACGGCAATCTGTGCGGTTTCCAGATCGCGTATCTCACCGATCATGATCACGTCCGGATCTTGCCGCAGGATCGCGCGTAGTGCTTTTGCAAAACTCATGTCAATGCGCGGATTCACCTGCGTCTGTCCGACGCCGGGCAACTCGTATTCGATAGGATCTTCGACCGTGAGGATATTGATGGTCGATGCATTCAGCTGTGCCAGCGCCGCATACAAGGTAGTCGTCTTGCCGGAACCTGTAGGACCGGTGACTAGCACGATGCCATGCGGCTGTGCAAGCACCGCGCGTTCGCCATGGCCAGTGGGCAGCGTAGAGACACGCACATCGACAGGTTTGCCACCGACGCGCAGCGTGATGCGCCCGTCCTGCGGCAATCGCTTCTCGGCGATATCAAGTTGGGACATGATCTTGATGCGCGAGATCAGCGCGGCGTGTATACCTTTTTTTGGTCTCACGATGTCACGCAATCGCCCGTCAATACGAAAACGCACGATTGACACTTGCTCAAAAGGCTCGATATGAATATCCGACGCACCCTCACGTAATGCCTGCGTCAGCAGCGCATTGATCATGCGGATTACCGGTGCATCGTCTGCGGCTTCAAGCAAATCTTCGATTGCAGGCATGTCCTGCATCAGCCGTGCGAGATCGAGATCGGATTCGACCTCGACCACTACTTGCGCGGCATCGCCGCCACTGCCAGCATAGGCTTTGGCGATCGCTGTCTCCAGTTGCGCTCGTGCGAGCTTGTGCAAGCGCAAGCGCCCGAAACGGCGCCCAACCTCAGCAATTGCCGAAGGCTGCGTATCGTCGGACAGCCAGACATCCACTGCGTCATCGCCGGCCTGTGCCAGCACGCCGAAGTCGCGCGAAAAACTGAAAGGTAATAACCGTGGATCCTGCATCACGCTCATGAAACACTTCCTCAACGCTACGCGAAATGAATAAATCAATCATCGAATCACCGCTGGTTGATCACCGGCGGCTCCACTGGAAAGACCTCAGTGGGCGGCGTTGGTTGCACCGCCGACGATGAAGCCCCGGCCGAGGGCAATGCTGGTGATGGCGACTGCAACAGCTTGCCGCCGACGGGTCGACCCTCTTTCAGTGGTGGCAGCATCGGCGAATCGGTACGTGGCAGAAGCGCATTCGGCTCGGGCTGTATCGCCATCTGCGAACCACGAAGGTAGTCATAGCGGTCGCTGGCAAGCGCGACGCTCTGCACATCATTGCGCACTACGATGGGGCGGAGAAACACCATCAGATTGGTCTTGCCACGCCGCTTGGATTGGTAGCGAAACAGGTAGCCCAGAACAGGAATGTCGCCCAGGCCGGGCACTTTTTCTACGGTGTCGTTCACGGTGTCTTCGATCAGACCACCAAGTACGATGATCTGGCCGTCATCGACCAGTACATTGGTCTCGATCGAACGCTTGCTGGTGATCAGACCGGAAGTGGTGGATTGCTGAATGCTCGAAGTCTCTTGGTAGATCGCCATCTTGACTGTACCGCCTTCGGAAATTTGCGGCCGCACGCGCAAGGACAGACCAATGTCGCGCCGTTCAATCGTCTGGAAAGGATTCACGCCGACCGCGCCTGCTGATGCCGCCGTGGTGAATTGTCCGGTAATGAAAGGCACGTTCTGTCCGACGATGATGCGCGCCTCTTCATTATCGAGCGTGAGCAAGTTCGGCATCGACAGAATATTGGCCTTCACATTTTTTTCAAGCGCACGTGCCAGTAGACCCAGACCCAGCGCCCCATCACGCTGCTTGAAGAGTGCCGCCGTCAACCCGTTCCCTGGTGGCAGCGGCGTCTTGTTGGCCCCCAAGACAGAGGCGGCCTGTGAGATCAGGTTATTACCTTCGCTGGAAAATCCAGTCAGCACACCGACCCGATAATTACTGCTGCCATCGCCCGAGACACCGGCCCACTGTATGCCCAGCTCAGCGGCCTTGTCGGCGCTGACTTCGACGATCAACGACTCCACATACACTTGTGCGCGCCGCGCATCGAGCTGATCGATGATGGCGCGCAGGTTGCGATACACGCGCTCGTTGGCCGTGATGATCAGCGTGTTGGTGGTCGTATCGGCCTGAATGAAGCCCGCTACGCCACCGCTTGGCAGCGGCCCTTGCTGAGGCGCTGGAGAGGAGGGTGCTGCTTGCGGGCCTCCTGCCGGTTGAGCTAGCGGCTGTGGCGCGCTGCTCTGCGCCAGCCCGGTGCTCAGTGCACCGGATTCGCCCGCAACGACAGCGCGCAGTACCTGCGCGAGCTTCGCCGCCTCAGCGTTACGCAGATACACGACATGCACATTGCCGGGCAAGGTCGTGGGCTGATCGAGCTTGGCGATCAGCGTTCTCGCCAACTTCGCCTTGGCCTCTGTCGGGGCGCGAATGATCACCGAATTGGTTCTTGCATCTGCCAGCAGCATCACTCGACCCGGATCGGCTGCTCCGGGTGCGCCACCTTGATCCAGCAAGCGATTGGCCGTGACCGCCAGATCCATGGCGATGGCATGCTCCAGTTTGAGCACATCCATCTCGGCGACTGCAGGCGTATCGAGCGAGGCAATGATCCGCGATAAGCGCCTCAGGTTATCGGCATACTCGGTGATGATCAGCGTGTTATTGGTCGGATCAGCCGCGATAGTGTTGTTCGGCGAGATCAGTGGTCTTAATACCGTGACCAGTCCGGCGGCGCTCTCGTGACTCAGACGAAAAATCTGCGTCGCCACCTGATCACCGCGCACCTGTCCTGTCTGCACCGGTGAGGCCTGCAGCTTGGCATCGGCCTCGGGTACGACTTTGACATAAGCTGCGGTGCGCACCACGCTGAAGCCTTGTAAGCGCAGTACCGAGCTCAGCATCTCGAAGGCCTGCGCCTTGGTGACCGGCTTCTCTGACACCAGATTGATCGTGCCTTTGACGCGCGGATCGATCACGAAAGTATTACCCGTGAAATGTCCTATTGCTCGCACCACCGACTCGATATCTGCGCCAACAAAATTCAGCGTCGCCTGATTTGCCGCTGGATCTTGCGCACACGCCTCGCACGACAACAGCATCATTAGCGATGTCGCTGCTATCAGCGTCATCAACTGTTGTACAAGTACCCTCACACTAATTATTGTCTGGCACACAGCAGTTTTCTCGATCATTGGTTTTCACTGGAATTCGAGCGCGACGACATTGCGGTTCCCTCTCTGGCGCTGCTGACCGAGAAGATTCAGCAGGATGGCCAGCCTCTGTTCCTGCCCCGGCTGAGCCCAGGCCTCTCCGCTGAACTGCAGCCGGCCGTTCACGATCGCGCCATGGCCCGCCATCTGCAGCGGGCCGGACAGGGTGCTCAGTGTCAGTCGCGCGCGCGCTCCCTGCCAGTCGAATTGCAGACGATAAGCTCCCAAGGGCTTGACGGGTGACAAGGCCGATGCAATATCCTTCAGCTCAAGCAGCATGCGCCCGTCGATATCGATGCCGTTCGCAGTCCTGCGCAATGTGAGGTCAGGCCATGACAGCTGCATGCGGCCTGAGGGCTGCAAGGTGTTCAGTGGCGCGCCCAGTGCGGCCAGCCGTTCTGCGGGCAGTTGCAGACTGGCCGGACCGAGTTGCCATGTATTCCAGCTGCCGGATACTGTCAGCGTATGGTCCAACGCTTCGGGATTGTCGATACGCCCATCGACGATACCGAGCAGTATCAGCGGCGACACTGTCCAGCGAAATCGTCCGGGAAGTATCGGCGCGGCCGGCGCATTGGGGTCGGCGGCGGCACCGGCGAATGCGGAACCTCGCCACAGACTGCCCTGGGGATCACCGAGCGTGAAACGACCGCCGCTATGTCGCTCGATCATTGGGGTCAGCCATGCCGCAGGCAAGGAGAATAATGCCGTCGCCGCCACAACCAGCAACGCAGCCAGCGCAATGAGGAGAAAACGCTTCATTGCGCGCGTTGAAGTGTCAGTTGCGCATCGACCCGACCAGGAAGATCACGCGCGATAATGTTTGCCTCGGTGACCATCAGCTGCGCAGAGGACTGCGTGAGCTGTAGCCATTCCGCCAGTGCGGCGAAAGGCACGTTACTGAATTTCGCAGATACACGATTGTCGCTGACTGTCAGATTCTGAGCTTGCAGTCCCTTGTCTTTCAGGCTGCGCTCGAGTGCTGCAGGAGACATATCGGCGGCCGGCGCTGCTGACGTGACACGCGGGGGCGAGGCGACGATCTCGGAGGCCATCGCGTGCATTTGCGCGAGCTGACTATGCAAGGTCGGCAGCGACTGCTGCCAACGTGATCGACCTTCAATCGCCGGAGCAATCAGCGACAGCCAAATCAGCAGCAGTAGCAAGATTACGGCACCAATGCCGAGGATGTGTCGCTCGCGCGGCTGGCGCGCCCTCCAGAAATCATGCGCCGTCGCAGCCAACTTGGCGCGGATCGTCGGTGATCCACTCATTGCGCGCTCTGCACGTACCAGCTGTTAGGCTCGCTGCCTGCTGACAGTTCCAGCTGATGCTCGATCAGTATTTTACGGACTGCATCGTGCGATGGCTGCATACCCGTTTTCAGACGCAACAGTAGACCCGCGTCACGATAGTCAATTCGAGTCACCGCGCGCGCTTCGATTCCGGTGACCTGCTGTATCGCTGGCCACGCATCCCCGAGTGCCGCACAAAGCCATAAAAAATCGCCGGACGAGGATTCTCCCGCTGCGCGGCTCTGGCCGATGCGTCTTTGCTTCATGCGCGAGACAGGATCGGCCATTACCGCCTTGTCATTCGCGGCATCATCGGGAAAAGCCGTGCGATAGGTACGCAGCATGTCTGTCTCCAGCCGCGCGCCCTCCTGATGCAAGCGCCACCAGTCACCATTCAGCGCGAGCACATTCAGCAGTAACAACGCGGACCCCAGCGCGATCGGCAATCGCCAGTGTGGCCAGTCGAATGCTGGCTGATCTTCGATGGCGACACCTGCGATCAGGTCAATCTCTGACCGAGCAGCAGTGTCGATCAGATCGTCCCATGACGTTTTTCGCAGTTCGACAGGGCCGGATGCTGCCTCTGACATGCGCGCCGACCATCTCGCCATCGCCGCACTGAAACCCGGCAATGCCCGCTCGGGCACCGACAGCTGCAGCGGCCTGCCGGCGGTCATCGCCATTGCGGTGGCCAGCACGCCCTCAGGCGAAGACGCTTCGCTGTCGACCGCGCCCAGCGGCAGACCTGCACCCTCGCCATCGCCCGTGTGAATGACTAATTCGCGCAAGGGGTGCGGCGAATGAGGAAAATCAAACATCCAGGCGACGACCTGCTCCTTCGATGGCGGTAGACAAAGCTGCAATGGCACTGCGGACAAGCGCCGCGCGCCAAGACGGCGCACCGGCTTCACCCAGTGCTCAAGCCAGGTCTTGTCGATCACGGCAACGATTCGCAGTCCGTCGCCGGCAGGTCCAGCCGCCAGCACGCAATCTGCCGGGTCGCCAATAATGCGATCCTCGACCAGGGCGGGCAGCGCTTGCCTGAGGCGATGCGCCGGAATCGGCGGCACAGCAATGCGCATCACCGTGACATCGCTGGCGGAAAACAGCAGCACGACGCGCTGCGAATGCCGGATGGCCTCTGACAGTGCATCGAGCCGAGCAGCGCCTTGCTCGCGCACTCGGCCGCGCACGGCGAGCGCAAACGGTAATACGAGCTGCGTGATGTCTGTCGTTGCAGACACGTCAGCGCGCGCCGGCAAGCGTAGATAGAGCGCGGTCGTACTCGGTATCGGCATGCGTGTCACGCTCATGTCTGGTTCATCCACAGCAGATGCGTAGCGGCACCGCTGCGCTCGACCAGACCTTGCACTTGCAGTCCGGCCTGACGAATGGCGACACGGCCATTGACGAGAAAATAGCTACTAGCCACAGAGAGCAGCGCAGGATCCATATCGGGCTTGCCCGGTAGCCGCGCGGAAATCTCGGGCAGATCACGAAAACTCACGCTGCGCCGGTAGGTGATGAGGTTGTTCGCGTCCGCCAGCGATAACTGTGGCAGTCGCGCGGCCAGCACTTCGGCAGTGGCGGTGTTCGCATTGACCGGCGTGGCGCGCGGCAAAAAAATAATGTGATTGCGAATCGCATTCAGCACAAGTGGCGTGAAGCCGGGCACAGCCAGCAGATCGTCTACCTGAATCAAGGTGATCATTCTCGGGCTGCCTGATCCGGCATCGGCATGTCGCTGGCTCTGCGCAATCGCCTGCGCTGCTGCCCGAGCAAGTCCGGGATCTTGTCTTAGAAAACCTAGCAGCTTTTCAAATGCGGCGACTTCTGCCAAATTGATCTCGCCATGACTGGCGAGCGCGCTCAGGTTGAGCCTGGCTTGCGCATCTTGTATCGCGCCGGACAGCACGGCGGTGGTCGCTTCGCCGCGCAGTGCCGCCGATTCGACATAACGATCCAGTCGTGTCTCGGACAAAGGCACTGCCCAAGGCTCAGTCAGATCATCGATTGCCGAATATTTGCTGTCTTCGCGCAGAATCAGTCTGGCCCAGTCGAGCGCGCCACGCAGCACCCACTGCTTTTGCAATTGCAGCCGCTGGTTGTCGATGGAACGTACTTGTACTTGCTGCTGCCAGAACAGCGTGGCAACGATGGTAATGGCGAGTGTGGTCAGTAGCATCGCCGTGACGACGGCGACGCCGCGCTGCCGCTTGATATGCTGATACCTCACATCGTCCCCAGCATGAAAATTTTCTGCAACGGCGCTGGCCGGTCTTCGAGCTGCAATGACACTTCGACACCGCGCCACAGGATCTGCGTTGAGGTACTGCCGGCCTGCGGATTCATCAGCGCAGCGCGTGAGGTCAGCGTGCTGTTGCCGGGCTCCCAGCGGCGCCAGCCGCGTCCGTCGTTGGTCCAGACGCGTAATGCCAGCGAACGCACGCCTTGTTGCAGCCGAATGCCGGGCGCGCTCCCACTCTGAGCGGTCTGCCACCACGCATCGAGCGCTGAAAGATCGCGCGTGGGTGGCGACTCTTCGCGTGACAAGACACCGTCGCGCAAGCGCCAAGTGACCAGCTGCAATACGCCAGGCTGTGCTTCGGCCTGCACGCGACGCGCGAGCGTCATGCGCGCGCCCTCGATCACCAGCGGTGCTCGCCCGTCCAGCACATCTGCATCGACGGCATTCGCACAATCTGTCTGCCACTGTGCGAGCGCAATCTGCAATCCACGCGCCTGCTCCAATTCGCGACTGAGTATCTCGCGGGTACGTGTGATGCTGTCCAGCCCACGCCAGCCCAGCACGGCAATAAAGCCGAGCACACTGATCGCCACCAGCAACTCGATCAGTGTGAAACCTGTGTCTCGGGCGACCCGCGTATCAGATGGCATTCGGCACAATCTGCGACAGCGTGATGATCTTGTGTGTTGGCGTACGTTCATCGACAACGATGACCTCCACACGCCGGAACGCAGGATTAGGCGTGGGGTTGATCTGCTCGTCACAGCGCAAGGGTAGCTCGGCCTGCACGCAAGCAAAGCTGCGGCGGCCAAGCGGCGGCCATTCTTGCGACAGACGTATCTGCGTGAGCCGATTTTCTGCTGACCAGGTCGCCATCATCGCGGCGCGCAAGTCCTGGCTATTTTGCGTCAGGCTGGCCACTGAGCGCAGACTGGCAGCGAGTGCAGTGCCTACGATAACCAGCGCAACGAGTACTTCGAGCAAAGTGAAGCCGCCTATCAAACTGCAACCTCTTGCTCCTTTGCGCGACGAGGGATGAGTCAAAAATGTCATTGCACCTGAAAATTTCCCAGCCCATCGGCCTGCACCGAGATGCGTTGCCCAGTCAGCGTAAGGGTGAGCACAAATGCTTTGTCGACTGGCTCGCGACCAAAACTGATACGTACTGGCAGGCGCTGGCTGGCCGCAGGTGACAGACTCAGTTGCACCGGTGAGCGGCCGAACTCGCGCTCACGCCACATTGGATCATCGGTGAGTGCCTGCCATTTATCCTCCTGCCGGATCAAGAAACGATAGCGATAGTCATCGGCCTCAAATGCGATGGGCTGGTTGCGCACGATCGCCTCATCGCGTGCCAGCTGCAGCAGCAACGCAATACGCTGTGCTTCGCGCTGCAGCCACTGACTGTCGCTGGGCATCGCATTCAGCGCGACTGCACCCAGCAGGATGCCAGCGATCACCAGCACCACCAGCAGTTCGAGCAGTGTGAAGCCGGCGTGACGAAAACGCTCATTCCGACCAGGAACCAATATCGGCATCATTTCCCGTTCCGCCCGGTTTGCCATCCGCGCCATAGGAATACAGATCGACTTCTCCGTGCGAGCCGGGCGACCGATACTCATAGGGATTACCCCAAGGATCTTTGTTGAGCCGGTCGAGATAGCCGCCAGCCTTCCAGTTCGGTGGCATCGGGCCGCCGGAGGGTTTGCTGATGAGTGCCTGCAAGCCCTGTTCGTTAGTCGGGTAGCGCTGATTGTCCAATCGGTAGAGCTTGAGCGCCTGCATCAAGGTGGCGATATCCTGTTTGGCTGCAATAATGCGCGCATCGTCAGTACGCCCCATCAGACGTGGCACCAGCAGCGCGGCCAGCACGCCCATGATGACTACCACCACCATGATTTCGATCAGCGTAAAACCGCACGAGCATGATTTGCGCTTGTGATAGAGAGTCAAATTAAGAATGGGCATGGATCAGTTCGCAGCAGGGGTAGCCGAACTATGACTTCATGGCATGAAAAAAGTGCCATGGTCTGCGTGGCGGTCGAACTGTGATTATTCAGTAGCAGGAATTTTCAAATGCGATGCTGGTCAAAGATGTTGAAACTATTTTCATCTGCGCTTACCAGCTCATTGATGGCCTTGCCCCATGCAAAATCCGATGATGTGATTAGCGGCAGGCTAGCTCGGCTTGGCTTGGCTAATGTTTACCCGCAAAACCTGATGCGATCAGTGCTCGGCCCGTGCTTCGCGGGCGAGTAATTGCTCGATGGCTTTTGCAGGGGGCTCCGCATCGAACAGCACACGAACGACTGCTTCGATGATGGGCATGTCGACACTGTGCTGCTCAGCCAGTGTCTTTACCGCCTGCACGCAGCGCACGCCTTCAGCCACATGCCCGAGCTGTTCAATGATGGCGGGCAGCGATTGGCCAGCGGCCAGCCGCAAACCGACCTGACGATTGCGCGACAGATCACCCGTGCAGGTGAGTATCAGGTCGCCAACACCGGTCAGCCCCATGAAGGTTTCCATCCGACCACCAAGTGCTGTGCCAAGTCGCGTGATTTCGGCCAGCCCACGCGTGATCAGTGCGGCACGTGCATTCATGCCTAGCCCAAGCCCATCGGCAATGCCAGTCGCTATGGCGAGAATATTTTTCACTGCGCCACCGACCTCGACACCAATGATGTCGTCCGTCGAATACACGCGAATGCCACCGCCGTGCACCGCACTGACGACCTTCTCGCGCAAGGCTTTGCTGTGCGAACCGATAGTGAGCGCGCAGGGCAGGCCGCGCGCGACTTCCTGCGCAAAGGATGGGCCTGAGAGTGCGCCGGCCGGCAGCTCGCGACCAAGCACTTGCTGCACGACCTGATGAGGCAGCAGCGCTGCGCCTTCCTCGAAGCCTTTGCACAGCCAGACCAGATTATCTACATCATGCGTTGCTAGCATGCCGGCTAGCGGGCGCAGTCCGGCCACGGAACTGGCGACGATCAACAAGCCGCCCTTGGCATGCGCGATCACTTCATGCAGATCGGCGCTGATGCGGATCGCCTCGGGCAGAACCATGCCGGGCAAATAGCGCGCATTCTGGCGCGCGCCGCGCATCGCCTCGACGGCTTGCGCATCGCGGCTCCAGAGCATGACCGGATGCCGGTGGGATAGCGCCATCGCGAGTGCGGTGCCCCAGGCGCCGGCACCAAGCAAAGTGATATTCATCGTGGGGATTTAATGGAGATACAAAGAGCGGCGCTGCGTTCAGTCGCCCCAGACCTCGGAGGCCTTGACATAGCCCGTCTCGCCATCGCGATGCCTGACCTTGATCCATGCTGAGCTGATCGGTTCGGCCAGCTCAAGCAGCACACCCTTGGCAGCCGTGAAGACGGCGGGCGCATTGTCATTCGCCGCAGATCGCGCCGTCAGCTGAGCGATCTCGACGACGAAAGTCCGGCGCGGACTGAGAAAACGGGTCTCCATCCAGCTCAGATCGCCGGCAGCATCGCGCACGCGCGTCCAGTCGCCATTCGCAAACACGATCTCGACCGGCATGCCAGCGGGGGCAACGTACAGCTTGCGAGATTTCTGCGCGGGTGCGTCATACATGATCGCCGGGCCGGGGCCAACCGACTTGAAATCGGCCGCGGCAGCGCCGCTTGCCGCTGCAAGCCACAGCAAGGCGGGCAGGGCAAGGTGACGTGCGCGGCGCATCCGTCTTAGTGCTGAACGTTCGATGCCTCGGCCAGCGCCTGCTTGCGTTGGTGATAAAAGGCCTCGAAGTTGATCTCGTTCAGATGAATAGGAGGGAAACCAGCACGGGTCACCATGTCGGCAATGTTCGAACGCAGGTAGGGATAGAGAATGTTCGGGCAGGCGATGCCGAGCAAAGGATCCATCTGGTCTTCCGGGATGTTGCGTGCCTCGAAAATACCCGCCTGCTTGCACTCGACGAGGAAGGCTACCTTGTCACGGATTTTTGCGGTGACGGTGACAGTGATCGTCGCTTCATGAATGCCATCGGCCAGCTTTTCGGCACCGATATCGATGGCCACTTCCATGCCCGGACCCTCTTGTTCGAGGAAGATGGCTGGCGAGTTCGGCTGCTCCAGCGACAGGTCTTTCAGGTAGATGCGCTGGATGTTGAAGACCGGCTGATCAGCGCCAGGCTGGTTTTGTTGTTCGGACATGAAGCTCTTTCATCAGTGGGTGAAAATTCAGCAGAAGCACTGTTGAATCAGGCGTCCTGCAGCAAGGGGTCAAGTTTGCCTTCGCGGTCCAGCGCAGACAAATCGTCAAAGCCGCCGACATGGGTGTCGCCGATGTAAATCTGCGGCACGGTGCGACGACCGGTCTTTTCCATCATCGCGATCCGCTGCTCAGGTTCGAGATCGACGCGTATCTTTTCGATCGCTTCGATGCCTTTGGATTTAAGCAAACGCTCGGCCATGTTGCAGTAAGGGCAGACTGCAGTGGTGTACATGAGTACTCTGGCGCTCATTGCCGGATGCTCCCTTCGAGTATGAATCAGTTAACTGTACGCGATCTCAGGCGGCGGTGGGTAATCCCTGCGACTGCCACTCGGCATAGCCACCACTGAGCACATAGACTTCGCCAAAACCTGCGCGCCTGAGTTCGGACGCGGCGCGGCTCGCACGCGGCCCGGTCTGACAGATCAGCAGCACGGTCTGTGCCTTGTCCAGCTCGGCGATGCGCTTGTCGAGCTCGCTCACAGGAATATTCTTCGAATGACGCAGATGACCGCCCTTGAATTCGTCGGGGGTCCGCACATCAATGATACTGACCTTGCTCTTGTTGAGCAGTTGCACCGCCTGCAGCGTGGTCAGTGTATTTTTGCCGCGGGTAAGTGCGGGCCAGGCCAGTGCGCCTCCGGATACCAGCGCTATCAGGATGAGCCAGATATTGTCAATCAAGAATTTCACGACGATCCCATCGTTTTCAACCAGCCCGGCATTATAAAATAGAAGGCTTGAATCATTCAGCGGTCTTTGTGGTCCTTACGGTCCTTTGGCATGCCCTGACGTCTTTTTCCCTGATCCCGCCCATTTTCTGTCTCCATGTACAAAATTGTCCTGATGCGTCACGGCGAGTCCACCTGGAATCGCGAAAATCGTTTTACCGGATGGACCGACGTTGACCTCACCGAAAAAGGGATCGAACAAGCCCGCCATGCCGGCCGATGGCTGAAGGAAGCCGGTTTTACTTTTGACCTCACCTACACCTCCGTTCTGAAGCGCGCGATCCGCACGCTATGGGTCACGCTCGACGAAATGGACTTGATGTGGCTACCAACCGTACACGACTGGCGCCTGAACGAGCGCCACTACGGTGCGTTGCAGGGCCTGAACAAGGCCGAGACCGCCGCACAGTATGGCAATGAGCAAGTGCTTGTCTGGCGCCGCAGCTATGACATTCCGCCTTTGCCGCTTGAGCCCTCCGACCCGCGCGCCTCATTTAATGATCCGCGCTACGCCGACCTGAAACGCCACCAGATACCGCTGACCGAGTGCCTGAAAGACACTGTCGCCCGCGTGCTGCCGGTCTGGACTGAATCCATCGCGCCCGCGATCCGCGCCGGTCGGCAGATCTTGATCTCGGCCCATGGCAACAGTCTGCGCGCACTGATCAAATACCTGGACGGCATCTCGGATCAGGACATCGTTGGCCTGAATATCCCGAATGGCCAGCCGCTGGTGTATGAGCTGGATGCCGACCTCAAGCCCGTCCGTAGCTACTACCTCGGGGACGCCAACGCCATCGACGCGGCAATCAAAGCCGTCGCCAATCAGGGCAAGGCCAAGTAAGGAATGTCACTCAACAGGACGTCCGTCCGAGCACTGTTGGCCGCCTGCGCCATAGCAGGCTTGTTGTCGCTCGCCCATGCAGAGACCACGGTCAAATCCGCCGAGCGAGCGCGGCAAAAGCAGGCGGCCGAGGAAGAGCGCGCAGAGCTGCGCAAAAAACTTGGCAACTTGAAAGAAGACATCGTCCGCACCGAGAAAGCCCGTGGACATGCCGCCGATGCGCTGGCGACCTCTGAAGCGGGCATCTCGACCGCCAACCGCAAGCTGCGCGAGCTGGCCGCTGAGCAAGAACGCACGCAACGCCGGCTCGCCAAACTCTCTATTAGTCAGGAAACGCTGGAGACCGCAGTGCGCCAGCAACGTGAGCGACTGGCCCGCATGCTGCGCGAGCAATACGCGAATGCTCAGGATGACCGCGTTCGCCTGCTGCTGTCTGGGGATAACCCGAACCGCATCGCGCGCGAGTTGCGCTACTTAGGCTACATCTCAGCCGAACAAATGAAGGCCATCGACGAGTTACAGCAAAACCTCGCCGCGATCGAAGCCAACCGCCAGGAAGCAGAAGAAGCGCGTAACGCGCTGCAGGATATCGCCGATGAGCAGCGCGAACAAAAGGCGCTGCTCGAAAAAGAAAAGAACAAACGCAAGCAGCTACTGGCTCAGCTCTCGGACAAACTGGGTCAGCAGCGCAAAGAGGCAGGGAATCTCGTGCGCGATGATGAGCGCCTTGGCGCGCTGGTCGAGAAGCTGGCAACGCTGATTGCACAGCAGCGCAAGACCGAGGAAGAGGAAGCCCGGAGGCGCGCGAAAACAGAGGCGCGCGAGCGCGAGAAACTCACCGCAAGATCACGCACCCCGGACAAGCGCTCCGAGAAGGTCGCAGACAAGAACGGCGAAACGAGCAGCGACAAGCCCGCCGGCAAGGCGGCAGCACGCGAGCCAGACCCTGAACGTGCCACTGCCGCGCCTTCAACGGCACAGGATGGCGCTGCGTTTGCCAACCTCAAAGGCAAGCTAAAGATGCCGGTAAAAGGTGAACTGTTGGCCAGTTTCGGCGCCCGCCGCGCCGATGGTCCGAGCTGGAAAGGTCTGTTCATCAAAGCGGCCGAGGGCGCTGAGGTGAAAGCGGTAGCCTCAGGCGAAGTGATCTTTGCGGACTGGATGCGAGGGTTTGGCAACCTGCTCATCGTCGACCATGGCGGCCAGTACATCAGCATCTATGGCAACAATCAGGCGCTGCTGCGCCGCCCGGGCGACAAGCTCAAGGCGGGTGACACTATCGCCACGGTAGGTAACAGCGGCGGCAATGA
>RGFZ01000081.1 GCA_010024875.1 Oxalobacteraceae bacterium
CCGACGAAGCAGACGCGACACGATGCCTTTGCCGCTCAGCAGGGTCAACGCTGTACCCAGCAAAGGCAAGGCTTTGCTCTGTGCGAGTATCGAGAGCAGCGCGGGCAAGCGGGACACTACTCTCGCCGGTCGGATGTCTTGCTTCAGCTGACGGGTGGCCTCGGCTAATTCAAGCCGGTGCATCATGCCTTCGACGATGAGCATTTTTTTGCGTGCTTCGCGATTCATCGCACATCCTCGGTCATCAGTGCGTCGCGATCTTGCCGCAACTCGGCCATGGTCTGTGGCAAACCGAGACGACCCTCGCGAATCAGCCGAATCGCTGCGCGACCCAGCAGCACACTGAGCATCGCGTAGACGAGCGCGAGTATCAGAATGATCCAGCCGCCGAGCGGCTCCCACAACAGCACGATGATCCACGCTGATACGGCGATCAGCGTGAGGCTGCCCGCAACTATCGCAGCAATCGCGAGCACGAACACGGTGATGAAAGCGTCGCGCGCCTCGGCGAGTTCGATCAGTGCGAGTGACAGGCGCACCTGAAAAAGGCCCGCAGCATGTCGGATCACTGATCGAAGACTGCCTGTCACGCCAGCAGAACCGGCGGGCGGCTCCATGCTCGGTTCGCTCATGATGATGTCGGTTGAAAGATCAGCGTCGAGCGATCAGCATGCCGACCAGCACGCCAACAGCAGCTGAGATACCGATCGCACGCCATGGGTGCTCGTGCACATAAGTATCGGTGTCGTGCGCGATCTTTTTCCCTTTTTCAATGGCAGCCTGCTGAAAATGATGCGCACCATCGATCGCGCTATCGAGCAGCTTCATGCCTTTCGCGCGCAACTCTTCGGCTTTGCTGCCGCTGGCATTCGCGGCTTCAGCAAAGAGATCTTGCGCGTCTTTCATCAAGGTTTTGAGATCGGCGCGGACGGTATTGATATTGGATTCGAGCATGGCGACTCCCGGTAACGTTATACGAAAATCCATGGTATCCCGAAGCGGGTGTGTCGCCCGCAAAGCCCCTGTACTTCGCTCAAATAATGGCGAGTTAAAGTTTCTGTAGGGAATGTCTCAGACCACCGCGCCCAGGCTGATCTGGTACCAGAGCAGGCCGAGCCATTCATGGAGCGCGTAATGACTGTGCCGTAATGCCTGCGCGGTAGGAATAAAGCTGGCAAGGCTGAGCGTACCCGCTGCAATGAATGTCGAGGGCGCGGGGATCACCTCGATACCTGCACGCTCGAAGGCCATCATCGCGCGCGGCATGTGCACCGCGTCGGTCACGAGCCAGACTCGGGTGAGCTGATGGGTTCGCAGAATACGTGATGCGAGCAAGGCGTTTTCGGCGGTGTTGGCGGCCTGATCGTCGGTCCATTGCGCCTGCACCGCAAAATCGCGCTTCAGACTGCGCGCCATCAACAAGCCTTCGGGCTCTCCCGGTCGGTCGGGGGCGCCGCCAGTGACCAGGATAGGCAAGCGCGTGTCGCGATGCAGTTCGGCACCGGTTCGCAAGCGCATCAAGGTGTAGAGGCCGACCTGATCAGGCGCCTCTGGCGCGAGCCCCAGGCGCATGCGCCCAGCGCCGAGTATCACGATCGCTTGCGGCTTGCCGGTATGTTTTGCAGTGACTGCTTGCTGTTCAAGTGGTCGTGCCAGCCAGTTGGCACCCGCCTCGGTAGACAGGCCGATCAGCATCATGACAGCGAGCGCGATGACCGCGCGCCCGAGATATAGCCATTGGCGTGCCATCAGCCAACCAACGCCTGCGAGCAAGATCAAACCCATAGGCGGAAGGATCAATGCAGCCAGCCAGTTCGTGATGAGCCAATGCGGATTCATCGGTCGCGATGGTTAACCAAGGAAATACGTTGAGCGCCATTGTAATATCGACCTTCTACAAAGGGACACTCACTTTGTAGAGGGTCCTTGGGATACAAAGGGACACTCACTTTGTATGAGTAGGGTCCGTTTTTTTGGCGGCCTGGCGAACCGCGACGGTCCCGCGCAAATATCGTAAATCCCTACGCTTGCAAAACTGGCCGATCGTTGCCGGCGACCCGATCGCGCTGCCGTATGTTTTTAGCAGCTGGCCGGACATGGTCAAAAATGCGTCTTCGTTCATCCCTATTCGCTGCAAAATAGGTAGCTGTCGCTGCGCGATCGCACCTCGCTTGCCATCTCTGTGTTGTCTGCCTGCCCAGTCGACGAGGGTGAGGTAATCTTTTAAAACAAAGGGTATCGCTGAGAGATTTTTGCCCGCGGGGTCAAAAGGCATGAGCAGGGTGTCGCACTGATTTCCCTGAAGCAGACTCAGCCGCTCATGGATGGACGTCACTGGGTTGAGGTCGACATAGACCATTGCTGCCAGCAGCGCGGATTCGTCGAGCAATGCCTGACTTTTGAATCGCCCTTCCCAAAACCGGCCGCTGCAATGGTCTTCGAAATTCGCTTTGCGCGAAATTGATTCATTTAATAGGCGGATGTACCACGACAAATCCTGCAAGCGCTTGCGAAACGTGTTGGCGAATTTGCTGGCGACCTCTCGCGTAGCTTGGGTTGAGGATCCTTCATCACCGGCGAGATACTCGCGCACGATGGGCGGGCCCGCGAATAACGCGGTCCAGCGCCGCAAGACCTCGCGGTCGCTCCAACTGGCAGCGCGTTCTGGGTTTAGATGCAAGACGACATGATAATGATTGCTCATTACTGCGTAGGCTGCGATATCAACAGCGAAGGTATTGCCAAGCTCTTTCAGCCTGTCGGTTACCCACGCGCGGCGATGATCGAACGAGCGGCCCTGAGATGGTTCACTGCCGCATAGAAAAGCTCGCCTCACGCATCGTGAAACACAATGATACCAACGGGTATCTTCAGGACTGACTAGCTCGGATCGCGATCTTGTCATAGTAGACCATTGGGTTTGGGAGAGCCCAACGTAAGCAAGCCGATCGTCAGAAGCCAGCAGCATGCAGCGAATGCATCGCATTAGTTGTAAAAGCTTGTTGGCTGGTCGGTGATTAGCGCAACTGATCGAATATAGTGTGGTTTTTGGGGTATGGTGATTGAGGTATTCATTTTTACAAAGGGACACTCACTTTGTAGAGTGTCCCTTTATAGACGGACGTTCGTCGATCCCGATCCTGCAAAGTGAGTGTCCCTTTGTAGGTAGATAGCCGGCAGGCGATCCCGCTCGTACAAAGTGAGTGTCCCTTTGTAGATAGCTCTTTGTCGACGATTTACTGCGCGGTGGACGGTGGTTGTTTTCTGCCGTGCTGAACTAGTATCCATGGCTTGACCACAACTGCCCACAGCAGCGTATCGCTTGCTACCCAATCGCTGGCTTGTGCATCGGTCGTGCGGTACATCAATCCGGCACTCATCCATTCTTCAACGCTGGTCTTGTCATCGGCGGCGATCCTTGCGCCAACATCGATCAGATCCAGTTCGGGAGCAACGCTGATCACATTGCCGCCAGCGAAAAAGCGCTCCAACTCTGACCATCGCATCTGAGCGGTTTGCTCATTGATTTCTTGCCGTAATGCTGCGAGGATTTTTTCGTTGATCATGGTGAAAAGAACTGCTTAATAATGCGGTGGTTTTTCATGCGGAAGTGCGCTATCTGGCTGGTTCGCGCGTAGCTCAGCAAGGCGCTTGGCCAGCGCGGCTGAAAGGGTATCCAGCTCGTCGAGTTGTTTCTGCTGACGGTAGACAGTTTGGTTCAATACGTCCAGCAGATACTCTTGATGGGCGAGCTTGCTTTCGAGCGCGATCAGGCGCTCTTCGTGTTCTTTTTCCATGACGTCCTGACTATTGCCATTCTTCTGATGAAAACACCAGCGAGCGCTGCTCGCTGCGCCACAAGACTTCGCTGCGTCGTACGCGTAACCACCAAGTTTGACGCACGGGCCGAGGCGCGGGCGCGGAGAAGGCCGCGGGGGTCAGCACTGCGACGCACTCACCTCGCTCGGGGTCTCGCACGGAGGCATAGCGTACCGCACCGAGATTGGCCGCGCGGGCGCTCCACGCGAGGGCTTGGGTGGCACTGTAGCTGGTCTTGTGGTTCCACTGCGCGGCATCGCGCGCGAAGGGGGTCTCTCTCAGATCGATGGCGAGCGTCGCGATATCGGCCTCGAAGGCGGTGTGTGCGACGGGTTTAATGTCGGGGAGTTCAGGCGCATCTCGCAAGAATTTCCAGCGCCAGTATCCTTGCTCGGCACAGGCAGTGTCCACGTTAATCGCACCGTAAAACACACCAGGATCGGTCACCGCGCGAAAGCGTGAACCGGTGCGCAGAGGATTGGCACGGAACGGCGCCGCCAGCAAAGGGTCGAGTTCGCGAAATGCGTCGGGAAGCGTTCTCTGCTGCTGATCGAGGAGCCCGTCGAGGATATCTTGCTCTTCTCTGGTGTCGACCAGCTTCATGGCGCCCGCCGTGTATTGCGCATCGATGATGCGCCACACCCTGCCACGCCACTGGCGCGCGCTAGACAGCAGCGCGAGAGGCGTCCAGGTAGTGAACGACACGCACGAGTCCTTCGGTCTGTGAGATCAGGTCGATGGGCCGGCCGCCCAGTCCCCGGTTGTCGCTGGCCAGCCAGGTACGCGCGCTGGGTTCGTCGGCGACGATGGCGTCGAGTGCGCGGAACAGCCGCACCAGCAACAAGCCAAACTCCCATTCTTTGCGACTGGCTTCGAGCTGGTAGTCGCCGGCATACAGACGCGTCACGGTGGCCGGGCTCAGTCCGAGCACGCGCGCCAGCAGGCTGCGCGACAACCCCAGTTGCTCTGCGGCGCGGGCGACGGCCTTGGTCAGCACGGACGCTTTGTGTTGGGCGTCGGCCCGGGCAAGACTTTGTTCTGGCGCAGAAATCATCCTCACTTCCTTTCTATGGAAAATAGTAGCATATTTCTTTTCTGAGGAAATGATTTAAGACGGTATCAGGTGGGCTTTTGTACAACGCGAGTCCGTTAAGCCCGTACATGCTGATACTCGGCAAAAGACGCTGGATCCCGGCCTGCGCTGGGATGACGGTGTGTTGAGGTTGGCGGGATGAAGATGTTGAGCGCACCGGTATGACAACGTTGGAAGCGCCGTGATCACGATGTAGCGTTCGCTTGGACTAAGCAATAGTGCCGGAAGACGCTTTGCCGGTTGAGGCGCGACAGGCGTCTGAGCAGTAGCGAACTTGATCCCAATTGGCGGCCCATTTTTTGCGCCAAGTAAATGGCCGCTGACAGACGGCGCACACCTTCACCGGTAAATTGTGAGGATTTCGGAAACCCCCGCCGGATGTTTTGCGTTCTCCCATGATCTGGTGTGCTGGCTCAGGCGGCCTTGGGTTTTTGCAGCAAGGCTTTGAGATTGGCGAGCCGATCCTGCGGCGTGAGTGTCTCGTCCTCGGTGGGCACGGCGTCGCCTTCATCTAGTCGCATTTCTTTGATGAAGCGCGAGGGTTCGCAGGGAATGCTTTCGCGCACCCGCTTGCGCTTCTTGCACCAGGTGATGGTGAGGCTGCGCTGTGCTCGGGTGATGCCCACATACATCAAGCGGCGCTCTTCTTCGATGCGCTGCGCGTAGTCGTCGGGCGATGCATCGGGATCGCCCTTGTGGGGCAAGATGCCCTCCTCCACACCGACCATGAATACGTGGCCAAACTCCAGGCCCTTGGCGGCGTGCAAGGTGGACATGCGCACCGCGTCAGGCTCCTGATCGCGGCCTTCGAGCATGCCCATCAGCGCGACCATTTGGGTGAGTTCGAGTAATGATTTTTCAGCATCGGTTCCGTCGCGGCCGCCATTACCTTTCTCTTTCAGCCAGCTGATGAAGTCGAGCACGTTTTGCCATTTATCCTGTGCCTGTTTTTCGTCGAAGGTGCTATAGAGATAGGCTTCGTAGTCGATGGCTTTCATCAAATCGTCGAGCACTGCGCCGGCATTCTCTCCGGTGCCGGCCGCGCCAACGCGCGTGGCGCGCGCCTCGAGCTGATTGATGAAATCGGAGAACTCTCTCAGCGGAATCAGCTGTCGTTCGTTCAGCTTGGCCTCGATGCCGCCCTTGAACACCGCTTCGAACAACGAGCACTGCCACTGCCCGGAAAATTCGCCCAGCGCTTCGAGCGTGGCCTGACCGATGCCACGGCGCGGTGTGGTCACTGCGCGGATAAACGCAGGATCATCGTCGCCATTGGCGATCAGTCTCAGGTAGCTGACGATATCTTTGATCTCGGCGCGGTCGAAGAAGCTTTGTCCGCCCGACATCACATACGGTATGCGCTCTCGGCGCAGGGCTTTTTCAAGGATGCGTGCCTGATGATTGCCGCGATACAGAATCGCGTAGTCAGAAAAATTGGCGCGCCGCTCGAATTTGTGTGCCGATAGCATGATCGCGACCTGATCAGCTTCTGCCTCATCGTCGTCCATTGCCATCACGCGGATAAGATCGCCGGTACCAAGCTCGGACCACAGGGTTTTTTCAAATAATTTTGGATTGTTACCAATCACCGCATTCGCAGCTTGCAAGATACGCGTGCTGGAACGGTAGTTTTGCTCGAGCTTGATGAGCTTGAGATCCGAAAAATCTTCTTGCAATGTGCGCAGGTTTTCCATGGTCGCGCCACGCCACGCATAAATGGCTTGATCATCATCACCGACCGCAGTGAACATGGGCTTCTTGCCGGGTCCGGTCACCAGCAGCTTCACCATTTCATATTGGCAGGTGTTGGTGTCCTGATACTCATCGAGTAGCAGGTAGCGCAGCCGGCGCTGCCAGCGGTCGCGCGCGGCTTCGTCATGGCGAAATAGCTCTACGGGCAGACGGATCAGATCATCGTAATCGACCGCCTGATAGCTGGCGAGTGTGGCGAGGTAGTTGCGATAAATGCGTGCGGCCTGTGCTTCGTTCTCGTCTTTGGCCTGAGCGATCGCTTCATCGGGCGTCAGCAGCGCATTCTTCCACAGCGACATGGCATGTTGTATGCGACGTATCACGGACTTGTCGGTGGTCGCAGAGAGGTCTTGCACGATGGCGAAACAATCATCGCTATCCATAATCGAAAAGCGCTCTTTCAGACCGACATGCCTTGCTTCGCGGCGCAAGATGTGTACGCCCAGCGAATGAAAGGTGGATACGGTGAGCTGTTTGGCCATCGCGGGCTCTTTGAGCAGCTTGGCTACGCGCTCGCGCATCTCGGCAGCGGCCTTGTTGGTGAAGGTGAGCGCGGCGATGTTCTTGGGCTCGTAGCCACAGGATTCGATCAGATGGGCGATCTTTTGCGTGATCACGCGCGTCTTGCCCGAGCCCGCGCCCGCCAGCACTAGGCAAGGACCGTCGATGTAATTGACTGCGGCGCGCTGAGGCGCATTCAGGCCATGCTGCATTCGAGAGCGGTATGATGAATCCGGTGGGTTTCGTGGGATGACTGATTAGACGACATCGGGCAGACCTGCATTGTAGCGAATCTCGCCAGTCGCTTGCCGGTGCGTGATACAGTGATCCAAAGCGTGGCCCAAAGCTTATCTTCACCGTTCGATGAAATTTACGCACCTGATCGAGATTAATTCACCAGACAATCCGCTGATCGTGCCACTGTCCCGAGAGCAGCTCTGGCGGGGTCTGGTGCTGCGCGCGGAACGACCGACGCTGTTTGTGATGGGTCTCGATGCTTGCGAGATCACGCAGCGCTCGGAACACATGCTCTCGCGGACTTTGCAATTCGGACAGTTGACCGTGCGCGATGAAGTCCGCTTCGCA
>RGFZ01000082.1 GCA_010024875.1 Oxalobacteraceae bacterium
GCCCCGGAATTCCGGGGCATTTTTTATCCTGCTGCAGCGACCCACGCTCAGGCGGCGGCGTTCTTGAGCTCGACCGCAGGAGCGCCGTTGCGATAAATCTGATTGAGCTCCTCCGGCTTGAAATCGATTTTCAGCGGTGAGGTCGGATCCTGCGCCAGCGGGTGCTCGGGTTCGACCAGAGCCAGTGCGTAAATTGGCTCGTAGTCGGTAACGAAAAGCGCTTTGTAACCGTAGTCATCGACCGGGCCCAGGTTGTAATAGCGCAGGCCATTGTCGCGAGCCCAGCGACAGGCCAGCAGACAGGCGAAAATGCCAGGCGATTTGTTCTTGAAGTCGCGGTTCCACTGGCAAAAGCTGCCATACAGCTGGTTGTATTTCGGCAGAATCACCGAGACATCGGTCAGCACCAGCACGCCGTCAGGCGACACTACCCTGATAACCAGCACATCCAGCGTTCGGATGTAGTCGACAAAACCTGCGACCTCTTCATCGGCGATGTAGCATTTTTCAAAATGCTCGCCACCCATCTCAAAGATGTCATCTGCGCTAAGGTCCTTGCCCGGAATACGATCCATGGTGATCGTGAAGTTCCGGTATTGCTTGTCATATTCCTTGAATTTGCGCACCCTGCGCTCTTCATTCCAGAAATCCTCGGACAAGCAGTCGACCATGCCATATTTGTCATTGATGGGCACACCAAATGAGCTGTCAGGCGGCAGCGCATACACCACGAAGGGGCGAGGGGCCATCGCCAGCATCTCTTCGCTGACGTCGATGTAGGGGCAAAGCGCGTCCCAGCGCGTAGTGTAGTAAAGGATCTCCTCGTGATAGCTCTCGACGCAGAGATTTCTGGCAGTCCAGCTCTGGCAGCCGACATGCATGACCTTCTGCGGAGCCCTCGCCTGCTTCACTTCGCGCAGCCTGTAAAGAGAACCGTTCATTTTAGTTTTCCTTGGAAAAAGGTTGAAACGGAAGCTTTTTGAGATCGAAATAATCGGAGTCGATCGCGAAATTGTTCTTCAAAAATCCGCTGTCAGTCTTTTCCAGTCTGGCCAGTTCTTTCGAGCAGTCGGCCAGGTGCCTGGATGCCTCGCTGTCTGAATCCTTGAGCTGCCGAACATATTCGGGCATGAGCGGGCAGTCGGTATCGTAAAAAAACTCACGACGCTGCGGATTATAGGCGAGAGGGTAGAGCTTGCAACTGAACGGTTTGGTGCCTCCGAGCGTGCAGCCGGAAGGCCCAAGGTGAGGGCAATTGGTCTCGATGCAGACGCTGCCGAGAGATTGGTGCTCTTTACTGGTGAGCGAAATCTCGAGAGGAGGGTAGCCCTCCTCCACGAAGCAGCATCGTCGGCATTCGGCGCAGTGATCAAAAGGCATGCGCGACCCTGTTTGAGTGACCGTGTGTTGGCAGCATAGGCTCCAGACGGATTTAGCCGGACGTTCAGCACCTTGCGGGGACACTCACAAAATGGTCTCAACGCTCATCAGTCCTGCGGCATTCAGCCCAGCTGACGGCATTTTGTGAAGGCCTCCAAGCGACAAATTTTGCCCGGCATTGTCATTTCGGCGTAAAGATAACCCAATATTCGACGAGATTCCAAACATATTTTTTAATTTTTTTCCTCATCGGCTCTATTTTTTGGTCCGACAGCTTCGCTTCGAGATGCCTCGCGCTTGCGCTGCTCTCGCCTCACATCACGTATCTGATGCAACGCGAACAGGATCACGACAATAAAAATGCCTAGTTCGATCCACATGCCCATGGCTTCATCCTTACATAAATCTTTCAAAAAACAAGGCGATAGCCTCGGCTGCTGAGAATGATTCTACCCAACTGTGCCCGATGCGTTTTCATGCACGCAAATGGTGCCTGATGCCTCGCGCGATCGAATATGAAATCTGCTTGGTGAAGTCTGTCTCAGGCTCTTGCCCCTCAAGACAGTTCAATTTTTATATCTCGTTCGGTGTCGCGCCAGTCATCATAAAATGTATTCGGGATCGATCGATGCATCCTCGGCGCAGCTTTTTCACCCTCCTCTAACAGAACCGGCAATGGACTCTCCCCTGAAAAGCGATGTGATGGTGCTCGGCGCGGGCATCGTGGGTGTGACGCTGGCGCTCAAGCTGCAGGACCAAGGACATCAGGTGACGATCGTCGATCGCAGCGAGCCAGGAGCTGCGACGAGCTTCGGCAACGCTGGTTTGATCGAGCGCTCATCGGTATTCCCGTATGCATTCCCCCGTGATCTGCGCACCCTGATCGCCTATGCATTGCAGCGCAAACCCGCCGCGCACTATCACTGGCAGGCGCTGCCCTCGCTGTTGCCTTGGCTGGGATCCTATTGGCGCCATTCTTCACCCCGGTACTACCCTCACGCTATCGCTGGCGCGCTTCCGCTCATTGAGCACAGCTGGAGCGAGCACGAGCCACTGATCAATGCAGCCGGTGCCGCCTTGCTGGTGAACCATCATGGATGGATCAAGGTCTGGCGCTCGGAGGAAAGCGAGTTTGCCAGTCTGCAGCAGGCGGAACAAAGTCGGGGCTATGGGCTGAATGTTCGGGTATTGTCACGCGCCGAGTTGCATGAAAAAGAACCCTCGCTTGCATCAGCGCTCAGAGGCGGCGTGCTCTATCCGGACTCGCGCCAGATTCAAGATCCACAAGACCTCACCATGGCCTATGTACGCCTGTTCGGGCAACGAGGCGGCCGATTGTTGAGAGGCGAAGCGCGAAGCCTCACGGAGGACAAAGGCAGCTGGCATGTGCAAACGCAGAATGGCCCAGCGCGCGCGACGCACGTTGTGGTCGCACTGGGCCCTTGGGGGGAAGAATTGGCGAGGAGCCTTGGCTACCGGCTGAAGATGGGCGTCAAGCGCGGCTATCACATGCACTTTGGCAGCCCGGCAACCCCACTGACGCATGTGATCGTCGATGTAGATCACGGCTACGCGCTGGCGCCAATGAAAAAAGGCATCCGTCTGACCACCGGCGCTGAGTTCACGCATCGCGATGCCCGGCCAACGCCAGTGCAGCTCAACACGCTCGAGCCCATTGCGCGCGAGCTGCACCCTCTGGGCGACCGGCTGGATGCGGCGCCATGGATGGGATCACGTCCGTGCACCGCTGACATGCTGCCTGTGATCGGGCCGGCGCCGGCGCACAAGGGGCTGTGGTTCTGTTTTGGTCACGCGCACCACGGGCTGACGCAGGCAGCGTCCAGCGGTCGTCTACTGGCCGAGATGATAAGCGGGCGCGAGACCTATGCAGACCCCGCGCCGTACCGGATCGATCGGTTCTGAGTAGCGATTCCGATTGGTCTCAGTCCGCTTTCTCCATCGATTGCACAACGAACTGGCCATTCTTCTTTGCCGGCACGAACCTCACCTTGTCGCCCACACTGAAGGACGTCAGCAGCGATGGGTCTTCCACACGAAAGACCATGGTCATCGCGCCCATGTTGAACTGCGTGAGCGCTTCATGCTTGAGAGTGATCTTGCCGTTCTCTGCATCGATCCTGCGGATCTCAGCATGGACTTTCTCGGAGACTTGCGCATTCGCTGTGCCGTGCCCTCCCTCGTGGTGGTCAGCCCACGCTGGGAGTATGGCGCATAGCAGAGGGCAAGTAATCACTACCGCGGAGATCGCGCGCTGGTGAGCCGATGTGGATTTTTTTTGATGGTTCATTGTCTCTCCTCTCTGATCGATGTCGTTCAACGATGTCCGTCGTGACCCTTGGGTTTGCGTGCCTTGAGCTCCATGGTTTCCTTGGGCTCGGCGGGCATCGACTGCCCTCCAGCTGAGGCGTTACTAGGCGCTTCGGGCAGACTGCCGGTCCACTCCCATGCTTGCGTACCCGGCGGATGTGGGTACCAGCCTGGGTCGCTGTAATCACCTGGCTTCTGTTCTCGGCGTACCTTTACCACGGTGAACATGCCACCCATTTCGACACTGCCGAATGGACCTTCGCCAGTCATCATCGGCAGCGTGTTATTGGGCAGGGGCATGCTCATCTCTGCCATCTCACCCATGCCATGCTCGCCCATGGCCATATAGTCGGGTATCAGCTGGCTGATCTTCTCGGCGATACCGCGCTGGTCAACACCGATCATGGTGGGTACCTGATGGCCCATCGCGTTCATGGTGTGGTGCGACTTGTGACAGTGCAGCGACCAGTCACCCGGCTCGGTCGCGTCGAACTCCAGTGCGCGCATCTGCCCGACACCGATATCGACTGTCACTTCCGGCCAGCGCGACGCGGGTGGCGTCCAGCCACCATCGGTGCCGGTGACGACGACTTCATGACCATGCAGATGGACCGGATGGTTTGTCATCGTCAGATTGCCGATGCGCAGACGTACTCGATCACCCTGCCGCACGTGTATCGAATCAATACCCGGAAACACACGGCTGTTGAATCCCCACAGGTTGAACTCCAGCATGGTGTTCACCTTGGGTGTGGCGCTACCTGGCTCGATATCGAAATTGTTGAGCAGGAAAACAAAGTCTCTGTCGACGCGCATGAAGTCCGGATTCTTCGGATGCGTGACCCAAAAGCCGTACATGCCCATCGCCATCTGCACCATTTCATCTGCATGCGGGTGATACATGAAAGTCCCCGCCCGCTGCGCGATGAACTCATAGACGAAGGTCTTGCCTGCGTCTATAGCAGGCTGTGTCAAACCCGAGACGCCATCCATGCCATTCGGCAGACGCTGTCCGTGCCAGTGGATGCTGGTCTTCTCCCGCAGCCGATTGGTGACGAAGATGCGAACGCGATCGCCCTCGACCACTTCAATTGTGGGTCCGGGTGATTGGCCGTTGTAGCCCCAGAGTCTGGCCCTCATGCCAGGGGCCAGCTCGCGCTCCACGGGCTCTGCCACCAGATGAAACTCTTTGACACCCTGATTCATCCGCCACGGCATTGACCAACCGTTGAGCGTGACCACGGGATGAAATGGCCGCCCTGTCGAGGGCAGTCTGGGCGGCTGGGTCGCAGCACCCGGCGCAACGACAGCCTCGGGCAGCGACGCGGCTCCCGCTCGACTGATGACAGTCGACCCCAAAGCGAGCATGCCTGCGCCGGAGACAAATTCTCTTCTCGATACCATAATGATGACCTCTCTCAGTGCGCGGCCGAAGGAACGGCGCTTGCGGGTACGCCACCTGCCGCGGCCGGCATGGGCAGCAGCAAACTGCCGCCATGAATCACAAATTGCAGATCGGTGTCAGCAACCCAGAATTCGCGCTGGGCATCGATGGCGGCGTTGATACTGGCAATCTGCGACCGGGCATCGGCAAGTAGCTCAAATACGCTGCTGAGCATGCCGTTGTAACGCAACAGAACTTCGTCTGATACTCGCTTCTTGGCAGGCACGATCTCATCCCTGTACTGTCGCGCGACCTGATGACTGCTTTGGTATGCGGAATGAAGTTCGCGCACCTCCGATCGCGCCTGCACGGCAATGTCAGCCGTTCGCTGCAGCGAGCGCAGATAAATCGCCTCGGCGCGCCGCACCCGCGCCGTTCCCCAATCAAACAGTGGCAAAGACAGCTCGACCTCGTAGCCATCGGCGCGCGGCGATCCGTTCGTGCTCTTGTTCTGGTAGCCGACCTCCAGAACATTCACAAAACGTGTGGCGCGCGTCAGGCCGAGTGATTTCGCGGTGCTCTCGGTCTCAAACTTCGCCGCCTGCACATCGAGACGCTGCGCGAGCGCACGCGATTCGATACGGTCTGAAGATTCCAGGGTGGCCGGAATATCGGGCAGACGATCCGGCAGCTTCAACGATGCATGTTCATCGGACAGACCGAGCAAGCGCACCAGTCTTTCGCGCGACACTCGCGCGGCATGACTGGCGCGTACCAACTGCGCGGCGACCTCCGCCCGGAATGCCTGCTCGCGGGCCTGCTCCAGCTTGCCCCAGTTGCCGACCGCCGCCATGCGTTGCGCCAACTCAGCGCTGGCCTGCGCGGCGAGATCGACCTGCTGAAAATAACGCAATGACTGCTGCGAGGCGACCGCCTGAAAGTAAGCGCGTCGCGCATCAGTAGCGGTACGTACCGCCTGTAACGCAGTCTGCAGCTGCACCTGACCGAAACGCCTTTCCTCGATCGCCCGTCGCATCGGCATGGTGAGGAGTCCCGTCAGGTCAAACAAGATGGCGCGCTCGAATTCGGTATCGCTGCTGCTCGACAGGCGACCGAATGAAAACCCCGGGTTGCGCAATCGTCCTGCCTGCACAAGGTCGGCCTCGGCAATGCCAAGATCAGCCAGAGCAACTTGCAATCGCTTGTTGTTCAGCAAAGCGATCTCGGTCGCGCTGTCCGGCGTCAGCGGCGAGGACAATAGCTGAGCCAGTCGCTCTTCTCGCGCGTCTGGTTTGACAAGCTGTACCGGGTGCCCGGTTCGCTCCTCACTGAGCGAAGACACCCGACCAATACCGCCGTCGGCAGAAAATCCTGCACAAGCAGACAGCGCAAGCGGCAATATCCAGCTAGACAAGCGAGCAAACGTACGTTTATTCAAAAAAAATTCAGTCTTCATGCAGATCTCCGGCGATCAGGGCGATGCATGAATGAGCGGCCATGCCAGCCGCCCAGTAGGGTTGAGTCATGATGAAACCTCCGAATTTGTACCTGCGCGCGCAATGCGGGCGGGTGCGCCAACCCGTAAAAGTCAGCGCGCTATGACAACAAGCGTCAGAGGCAGCGAGGAGGTCGCTCGGGACCGTCTGGAACAAAGCAAGACAGCTTGGCGGAGGTGGAAGAAAAGAGCTCGCTGGTTGCAACCATCTGGGCCGTCTGCGGCCAGATCAGCGGGGGTGCGGCTGCGCCCGCAAGGCAGCATTTTGCGCAATTGTCGCAAGCATTTGCCGAGGAGGCGTGCGGTGCATGATGATTCGTGTTCTTGATCACCGGCTCGGTAGCTGATGAGGCAGGATTGCGAGGCGAGTGGTGGTGCTCAGCGTGTGATGCCTGTTCCTGTGAATCGTCGGCATGCTGAGCCTCGGTGACGACCGCCCTGTTAGTGTCAGTCTCCATGCCTTTCGCAATACCAGCGGGTTTGCAAGCAGCCATGCTGACAGCGCGAGCGTAGGCCAGCGACGCCTGCAGCGGCAGCACCAAGCTTAACAAGACAACGATGAGCATGCGCATGAAGGATGACATAGCTTGAACTTATCACAGGGCTAAACCCAGGAAAAGGTCACCGGATCAAAAAACTCAGAAATCCCGAATGGGTAGGGGTCTGAAAACTCAAGGGTATTACTCAAGTACTCAGGGCATTAGTCCAGATCCACAGAAAATACCGATTCCAGCGAGTCAGCCGAGAGAACGGCTTCAATCCAGCCATCCAGCGTATTTTCATCAGCACGCGCGAGGCGTTGATGCACCCAGGCAGGCAGCTCGCCAAATCGGAGCACCAAAAGCTTTGTTAGTGCTTGCCCCTTGCCAGCGGATAGCCCCTGCTGCATACCCTGCTGAATTCCCTTTTGCATGCCCGCCTGCATACCCTCTTCTTTTGCCAGTTGCTCTATCGACGTGATGTAAACCATCTTCGATTCCTCCTCCAGTGTGTTCAGATCCTGCCT
>RGFZ01000083.1 GCA_010024875.1 Oxalobacteraceae bacterium
GCGATCCAGCCGGTCTTCTCAACTTGACCGTCATTGTCAATATCAAAACTTACACCGTTATCGACGCTGATCGTACTCAGGCCGCTGCCATCAAGGTCCCGGTGATCGCTGCAATTTGCTGAGTCAATAGTGCCGCCACCTGAGTCGCTGACAGCACTCGCAGATCTTCACTTTCCATGGATCCGATCTGGTCAGGGGTGAACGCTTTGATCTGGGCAGCGGAAAGCCCTTTGAAATGCGCGGTAGTCAATGCCACTACCTGATTTCCATCCAAGGCTTGAATCTGATTCGACCCCAGCGACTGAATTTGTGACACGCTCATCACCTGGATTCGGTCAGATAACCCCGCGATCTGATCCGCCGACAGACTCTTTATCTGGGTCGCAGAGAGCACTTTGAGCTGAGAGTCGCTTAACGCATTCAGCTTGTCATTACCAAGGGCCCGGATCTGTGCCACGCCAAGTGCAAGTAACTGCTGCGCAGTCAGACCGCCGATCTGATCGGCGCCCAAGCCTGAAATCTGTAGGGTCGTCAGTGCGCTTATCTGAGCCGCTGCAAGCGACTTGATCATCGTGTAATCAATGCCGCTGAGATGATCGGGATTGATCGCTCTAAGCTGAACAGTGCCAAACGCCATCAACTGCGTGCTGGACATTACCCCAAGCTCTGTGGCGTCCAAGGTAGCAATCTGTGCCGTACTCAAGGCCTTGATCTGGGTCGCCGACAGGCTGGCAATCTGCTCATTCCCCATGGCCTGCATCTGCTCAGTCGTCAGAGTCTTGATGTGTTCCGCGGTGAGCGAGCGGATTTGATCTGTAGCCAGAGTGGAGATCTGATCCTGTCTGAGTGAACGGACCTGCTGTGTCGACAGCGCTGATAATTGCGAGGTCATCAGCGCGCCCAAGTCGGCCAACTCCATTACCGCCAGCTGAGCAGTTGTGAGTGCCTTAACTACGACGGCCGTAAGCGCGCGGGCTTGAGCAGTTGTCAGTGCGACGACTTGCTCATCGCTGATGCTGCGAAGCTGAACCGTGGTGAGCGCCCGAATGGCCGCAGTCGGTAAGACCTCCCAGTCAGCGACCTCTACGGCCGCCAATTGTCTGGAAGTCAGCGCGGACAATTGTGCCGTAGTAATGACTCCCGCCTGATCCACTGATAGCGCAGCAATTTGTACCGGGTCCAATGATCTGAATTGTGCGGCAGTCAATGCCTGGAACTGCTGCGTACCAAGCGCGGCCACTTGTTCCCCAGACAATGCCTGTAGCTGACTGGTCAATAGCGACTGCACTTGCGACGCTCCCAGTGCGCCAATTGTGGCAGCTTGCACTTGGCCGATCGCGGTTGGATCCAGAGACCGCAACTGGGTGGTAGTCAAGCTGGCGATTTGAAGCGCGCTGAATGCGTCCAGCTGTTTAGCGCTAAGCCCGCGCAACAGCGCCGTTGGAAGGGCTGCTATCTGCCCCGTGCTGATGCTGACGATCTTTGATGCGTCGATCAACCCCAATTGGGCGCTGGGTAGCGAGTTCAACTGCGCAGCAGTCAGGCTACCAAACTGCTCTTCACCCATCGCATTGATCTGAGTAGCTGTAAACGCCCTAATCTGTTGAGTGAGCAATTGTCTGATCTGGGAGGTAGACAGAGCTGCGATTTGCGCCTCTCCGAGTCCGCTCAACTGCTCCGTACCAAACAGACGTATCTGCTGAGTCGAGAATGTGATGAGATCCTCGGTTTCTATGGCACTCACTTGCGAGGCCGACAAAGCTGGCACCTGAGAAATCGATAACGCAGCTACTTGGGCAGTCGTCAGTCGCGCCATCTGGTCGGCAGAAAGGGAACGCAGCTGCGCCGTAAGCAGAGAGGATATCTGCGTGGGTACCAGCGATTGGATCTGGTCTGCACTGAGTCCGGGCAATTGTGCGCTGGTCAGGGAGCGCAGCTGACTTATAGTCAAAAGAGCGATATCGTCAGTATCAAGGCCAGCAACTTGGGTCGCCGATAATCCCCGTATTTGGGAGGTCAAGAGCGATGGTATCTGTGCAGTCGACAAAGCAGCTAGCTGGGCCGCACCAAAGCCGCCAAACTGAGCACTGCTAAGCGTCTGCAATTGAGTGGCGCTCAGTACAGTAATGTCCTCAGTATCCAGTGCGATGATCAAGCTTGCATGCATCGTACGCAGTTGCGAAACCGACAAAACGCTCACCTGAGCAGTACCAAAGGCCGCTATCTGCTCCGTCTGCAAGCCCGCGATCTGGCTTGTGGACAGCAGGCCAACGACTCCGGAATCAAGTGATGCGATCTGCTCCGTTCCTAACGATCCCACCTGCGCTGATTCCAGCGAGCGCATCTGCGCCGCCGTCAGAGACTGCAAGCTTCCTGTTTCAAGGCCTCGAATCTGCACGGTGCTTAGTCCGGGAAGCTGACTAACACTGAGCGAACGCAGCTGAAGTGTTGACATCGCATTCAGCTGATCAGTGGTTAATGCCTGCAACTGAGTCGTAGAGAGACGATAGATCGTCGCTTCTGTCAGTGCCCGGATGTCCTGTGTCTCTATGGCGGCGATCTGCTCGACCCGAATAGTCTTCGCTTGCAACTCGGTGAGCACCGAAAATTGCTGGGTAGTCATTGCGAGGATCTGTCCCGTGCCGAACGTCCGGAACTGATTCGCCTGCAGCGCCGTGAATTGCGATGTGGTCAGCTGCCCGATCACTTGTTGCGAGAGATTACCCACTTGTGTCAGGCTCAGCGCTTGAATTTGCGTCGCGGTGAATTGCGCAATACCCGCTGTCGCTACGGCGTTCAATTGCTCGATAGTGAATGCCTTGATCTGAACCGTGGATATCGCTCCGACCTGAGAGGTGGTCAGCGAAGCCAGTTGCTCAACCTTCATCGCAGCAAACTGGGCTGTTGAGAGTGTTTGTAGCTGAGCCGTGGTCATCGCTCCGACGTCCGACGTCTCAATGGCTGCTATCTGCGTGTCGCTGAGTGAGCTCAACTGGGACAGCTGGATTGCTCCAAACTGAGCTGTAGTCATTGCGGCCACTTGCTCAATCGACAACGCGCGAAGCTGATCCGTGCTCAACTGACGCAACTGCGCCGTTGTGAGCGCGCTCACCTGATAGGTGGACAAAAATGCGACCTGCGAAGAGCTTAAGGCGTTAATAAATTCGGTAGGTAAGCTTTGCAGATCGCTGTAGTCCAGTGTTGCCAGCAAGTCTGACTGCAAGCTCCGGATTTGCGCGGTCAACAAACCCGCCAATTGCGCAGTAGACAGCGCATTGAACTGCGTGTCAGACAAATGGCTGAGCTGATCCGTGCTCAATGCTATAAGCTGAGCTGTCAACAATGCACTTAGGTCAGCAGTCTCAAAACTGTCGATCTGATCGGCACTCATGGCGCCGATCTGTGCGGTCAGCAATTGTTGATACTGCGTTGTAGACAGCGCAGCGGTCTGCTCCCCGGTCCAGACCCGCCATTGGGTCGTCGTGAGGGCGCGGAGTTGATTCGTGATCAGCTGCGGAATTTGGTCGGTCGTTAGCGCATATAAATGATCAGTCTTCAGGTAACTGATCTGCTCCGTAGACAAACTACTCAGCTGAGTGGTGCCCAAGGATCGGAAATCAGATTCAGTCAACATGGCCAATTGCTGGCTGCGTAGACTTACGACCTGGTCTGTTCTCAATCCGCGCAGCTGCTGAGTAAGCAACGCGTCGAGCTGCGATGTACCCAGCGTAATAATCTGCGTAGTGAGCAAACTCTCCAATTGCGCGGTACTCAAGGCAACCAGATCATCCGTTTCAATACTGCTGATCTGCGACGTACCTAGGGCACGGAGCTGGTCTGTTCCGAGCGCCGCGAACTGATCGGTCTTAAAAGTAACGATCTGGGCCGATAGCGCAGCTTGCAACTGATTCGTGGTCAGTGCAGCGACCTGCATCGTAGATAATCCCGCGATCTGCGCAGTAGACAGAGAGGCGAACTGAATTGCCGACAAACTTCGCATTTGCGCAGTCGACAGGGCCCTGACTTCCTCAGTCGCCAGTACGATAAATTGCTGCGTACTCAGACTGAGAATCTGCGAGGTTGTGAGCGTCGCGATCTGCGCCGTGTTGAGCACCGTGATCTGTGACGTGCCTAGTGCTGTCAGTTGCTGCGTGAGCAAAGACCCGATCTGTGCCGTACCGAGGACGGCGACATCTACAGTCTCGATGCTCGCTATCTGCGAGGTTGTCAACGCACGAAGCTGATCTGTGCCAAGAACCGAATAGTGGTCGGTGCTGAGGGAAACGATCTGACCTGTAAGTGCTGCCTGTAACTGACTGGTTGACAGTGCTGCGATCTGCACGGTAGCCAGACCATCGATTTGTACAGAATTCAGAGCAACAAACTGCGCGGTTGACAAAGCGAGAATGTGGCTACTGGACAGGCCCCTGATATCCTCAGTATCGAGAATAGCCAGCAGGGTAGTGTTCAACCCGCTGAATTGAGATGTACTCATTGCAGCGACTTGCGCAGTGCCTAAGGCTTTAAATTGATCTGTACCGAACGCACTAATCTGTGCTGTTCCAAGTTTTACCAGCTGAGAGGTGTCAGGTTGCGTTAATTGGTCTGTGGTCAGCGCACGGATCTGGGTCGTAGTAAACGACTGAACCTGAGCGCCCGACAGCGCAAGTAGATCATTAGTTGTCAGCACACGAATCTGCGTTGTGGTCAGCACACTCAGATTGTTTGTCGGGAATGCCGCGATCTGCGCGGTTGATAATGCCAGCAGCTGCTCAGTACCCAGAACAGGTATCTGGCTCGTGCTTAACGCCCCAACAGAGGATGAGCTAAGCGCGGCGATCTGGTCAGTTCTGAAACCTGCACTGTCCGTGCCTATACCTGCTGACAGTTGAGCCGTGGTCAGCGCGCTGGCTGCGCCCACAGACAGCGCAGCGACTTGCGCGGTACCAAATCCAGCGATATCCGTCGCCAGACCGAGCACGACTTGCTCGGTACTTAGCGCCGCTACAGCGGCGGTAGTCAACGCAGCAATCTGAGTGGTCCCCCACGCATCAATGCCACGTGTTGACAACACTGCAACATCTGCAGCCTCCATCGCGGCGATCTGCGAAGTCGAGAGCGCGATGGTCTGCTGCGTCGCCAGAACACTGGCCTGACCGGTTGTCATCGCCACAATTTGTGCCGTAACGAGTGATACGACTCCTGTACCCAGACCATTGACCCATTGCGCCGTTGTCAGCGCTGGAATCTGCGCTGTGGTCAATCCCGCAATCTGTGCAGAACTTAGTGAGGCTAGGAACTGCGTCTGGACGGATGTTAAATCGGTCGTTTCCAGCGCCGACAGCTGGGATGTGGTCAAACGCGCTGCTTGAGTGGCGCCAAGTACTCCGGCCTGACTTGCGCTCAGGGCGACGATCTGGTCGGTGCGAAGTCCTGACAAGCTGGAGGCAAAACCCAATGAGATTTGGCTGGTGCTCAATGAGGCGATAACAGCCGTGCCGAATGCGCTCACTTGAGCGCTGTTGAGGGCATACAGTGATTGTGTGGAAAGGTTCTTCGCGCTGGTCGCGTCAAGCGCGGCTAGTTGGGCCGTGCCCAGGACAGTCGCCTGCAATGTAGTCAGCGCGGCCACCTGCGAGGTGTTCAGGGCAAGCACCTGTTCAGTTGACAATCCCGCACTGCTCCCACCAAGGCCCGCAGCAATCTGATCGGTCGTCAGTGCCGCCACCTGAGCCGTGCCCATCGCGCTCACTTGCGCTGTGCCCAGCCCCGAAATATCCGACCCCAGACCCAGTACCACTTGCTCGGTCGACAATGCAGCAATTGCCGCACTGCTGAAGCTTCCCACCTGCGTTGCGCTTTTGCACCTGCGCCGAGATCAGTGCCGCCGCCTGTGCTGTACCCAATGCGACAATCTGAGCAGTACCAAAACCTGAGAGGTCAGTCCCGATACCCGCGACCACTTGGCTTGTGCCCAACGCAGCGATGGCCACCGTCGAGAAGCCGGCCACCTGACTGGCCGAGAGTGCCGATAAAAATTGTGTCGATAGAGTGGAAGCGTCAGCTGCTTCAATGCCTGATAGTTGTTGACTCGACAATAGTGCAGCTTGCTGAGTCGTTAACACCGACACCTGCGACGTCATCAGGGCAGCAATCTGGTCGGAGGTAAAACCACCAACACTCGTACCTATCCCGGTGGTCAGCTGATCGGTGCTGAGCGCCGCCACCGAGGCGGTGGCGAGGGCTCTGATTTGAGCCGTACCCAAGCCTGTGATACGAGCCGCTATACCGAGGCTGACTTGCTGAGTGGTCAACGCTGCCACGGCAGCTGTCGATATGGTGCTTAGCTGGGCCGTGCTAAACGTAGCCAGAGAGGCGGTGGGGATCGACTGCATACCTGCAGTCGCCAACACTCCGATTTGAGCTGTGCCAAGGGCGTACGCCTGCTGAGTGCTAAGAACGGAAGCCTGCAGAGGGATCAGCGCTGACACCTGTGACGTAGTCAGGCTAGCTAACCCGGTGCCGACGCCACTACCAAACTGTACAGCCGTGAGCGCTTGAACCGATGATGTGGAGAGCGCCGTTAGCTGAGAAGACGATAAGGTCTGCAGGAACTGCGTGGACAAGCTTTGAGCATCGACTGCTTCAAATGAAGCTATTTGCTGTGTCGTCAAGATTGCCGCTTGCTGCGTCGTCAGGCTGCCTGCGTGGGCCGCCGTAATAGCAGCAATCTGCGAGGTGCTCATACCAGACACATCGGTACCCATGCCGACAATCGCAGCCGTCGAGAGTGCCTGGAGATCGTCTGTGTCGATTGCCGAAATTTGCTGGCTATCCCAAGCCGCAAGCTGCAGACTGGTCAGAACAGATGCCTGCGAAGTGGTCAAGGCCACGACTTGACTCGTGCCCATGCCAGAGAGATCAGTGTCGACGCCACCCACCAGCTGAGCCGTCGTCAGTGCAGCAATGGCACTCGTGCTGAAGCCGCCCACTTGGGCTGCGGTGAGCGCCTGCAAGAAAGAGGTCGTCAGTACAGCAGTATCGGCGGAGGTCAGCGCTCCGACCTGTGTCGCGTTCAGATAAGCGGCCTGCTGACTAGTCAGCGCTGCAGCCTGAGCGGTCAGTAGCGAAGCCACCTGGGTCAAACCGAGCCCGGAAATATCAGTACCGATGCCTGTTACCAGCTGTGCCGTGGACAATGCTGACAAGGTGGAGGTGCTGAATGAGCCTACTTGGCTTGGAGTCAGCGCCTGAATGACCAGCGTCGACAACACTACCGCATCCGCCGATTCAATTGCAGCAATCTGGGTTCCACTGAAAGCGGCCAGCTGAGCCGAGGTGAGCGATGATGCCTGCGCGGTGGTCAGTGCAACCACCTGATCGGTTGAAAATCCGGCGCTGCTACTGCCCAGGCTGGCAGCAATCTGATCGGTCGTCAGTGCCGCCACCTGAGTCGTGCCCATCGCACTCACTTGCGCTGTACCCAGCCCCGAAATATCCGACCCCAGACCCAGTACCACTTGCTCGGTCGACAATGCAGCAATTGCCGCACTGCTGAAGCTTCCCACCTGCGTTGCGCTT
>RGFZ01000084.1 GCA_010024875.1 Oxalobacteraceae bacterium
AAGATGACAACGCCCAGAAGGGTACCGGCCATGGCTGGAAAAAAAGCGTTCATCAGAACATCGTTTAAGGAAGCTGAGCGCGCACATGCTGCAAGATCTGCTGTGCCGCATGGGGTTGAGCGAGGAAGCGTGTCTTCGACCGCATGGCGCTAAGTATCTCGGCATCAGACAGCAGACGTCGTAAACGATAAATCAGTGTTGCTTCATCATCTGCCCTTTGCGCCACCCCCTCTTGCAGTAGCAGTGCAGCGTTGCGCTCCTCCTGACCAGGAATCGGATTGATCAATAGCATGGGTAATTCCATTGCCAGGCATTCTGAAGTGCTGAGCCCGCCGGGCTTGGTGATCACTAGATCCGAACATGCCATCAATTCGGGTACTTGGTCAGTGAATGACACGGGGACGAGTCGTCCCTGACAAAAGCAAGCCAGGGTATTCAATTCTTGAAAAAGGCGCTGATTTCGTCCAGTGAGTACGATCAGCTGTAGCGATTCATTAATGTTCAGTATGGACTGTATTAACCTAGAGCTCATGCCGATGCCAGCGCCACCACCCATCATCAGTACGGTGACACGCTGCGGATCCAGTGTCCATGTCACACTGCAATGATCTCGCTGGAAAATCCGCGTGAATTCCGGCATGACTGGAATACCGCTCACGACAATCTTCGGCTTAGGAATCCCAGCCGTCTGCAAACGATAGGAAAGCTCTTCATTGGCAACAAAATAGCCAGCGATACCTTGATGCACCCACATCTGGTGCAAATCAAAATCGGTGACCACCACCCATACGGGGATATCTAACTGTCCACACTGTATGGCATCGTCAAGCAGCTCGGCCGGTAGAAAGTGGGTACAGATGATGGCATCCGGAGCGTAATTTTCGATCTCGATAAACAGGGCTCGTGCGCACCAGCGCTGGATCAATCGGCGCAGGCGAGTGCCCAGGTGGCTTGTCGGTTTTTGATCCGTTTTTCGGTACAGCCATCCCCATGCTTCAGGCAGACCGCTGGCCAGCTTCAGGTAGAGATCGGTATAGATTTTTCTGAACCAAGACGGTACGAGTCTCATCAAGTCTCGATGCCGAAGCGATAGATTGGAAAAATCATTCAGCGCATGAGCACAGAGCGCGTCAGCGGCACGGACGTGTCCGCTGCCAGCAGAAACCGATACCACCAGGACTCGCTTGCTGCCAGTGGGCATCGTGGCGCTGATAGTCGTGTCTGACTTAGGTGCTATCTTACTCGGACTGTTGAAAGGCAGACCTCGCGAGCGCAGATGCAGTTCGCCGGCGTCATCTTCTACCAGGGCAGACAGGCTCTCGACCCAGTCGCCATCATTACAGTAGAGGATGCCATCAATGTCGCGTATCTCCGCCTTGTGAATATGGCCACAGATCACTCCATCGACTCCCTGTTTTCTAGCCTCGGCGGCAAGGGCATCTTCGAATGAGGTGATGTAGCTGACGGCATTCTTCACTTTCAACTTCAAGTACTGTGACAGCGACCAGTAAGGTAGGCCAGCGCGGGCGCGCCAACCGTTATAGACCTGATTGAATTTCAATATCATGGTGTACAGCGAATCGCCAACGTAAGCTAGCCATTTTGCGCAAGCGATCACGCCATCAAAACGGTCCCCATGTAAAACCAGCATGCGCTTGCCATTCGCAGTCACGTGCACGTGTTCATCACGGATCTTGATACCGCCAAAATCCAGGCCAATAAACTGGCGGACCACTTCATCGTGGTTGCCGGGGACGAAAATGACTTTGGTCCCTTTTTTTGCTTTTTTCAGTACCAGTTGGACGACATCGTTATGAGTCTGGTGCCAGTACCAGCGGCGCTTGAGTTGCCAGCCATCAACGATATCGCCGACCAGATACAGCTTCTCTGATTCTGTCGCCTTCAAAAATTCCAGTAAGCGCTTCGCCTGGCAGCCACTGGTACCGAGGTGAACGTCTGATATCCAGATGGTTCGGAAGCGAAGAGGTTTTGGTTTTTTAATGAGGGATTTAGAGAATGTGTCAAAACTGAAGGACTCGCGGACGTTCATGCTGGCTCTGCCTCTTTCAGGTAGTGCCGAGCATATCGGCTGTCAAGCTGCGTCAGTGGCAGCATCATGAACAGATCTGCGCTATGAAAATCCGGATCCCACGCGGGTTCGCCGCAGATCCAGGCGCCGCTGCGCAGGTAGCCCTTGATCAGAGCCGGTACTTGCAGCCCTTCCGGCAAGGGTTCGTCATGTAGCGGGAAGGGGAGGTGAGGCGTTACCCGGTACTCGGGCGGGCAGAGATTGTCTGCTGCTAGTTTGCGGTACAGCGCATTGATCGTGTGTCCGCCATCGGCCAGACTCACGCTGGCGCAGCCAATCAGGAACTCCGCTTTTTCGCGCCGCATGCAGGCTGCGAGTCCCGCCCATAGCATCATGATCACACCGCCGTTGCGATAGTCAGGGTGGATACATGCACGGCCTGCTTCGATGATACGTGGCCTCAAATGGGAGAGACGTCCCAGATCGAACTCATTTTCGGAATAAAAGCTGCGCGTCCTGGTAAGCGCTCTGGGGGTAAGCACTCGGTAAGTGCCGACGACTTCCAGGGTGCGGGTGTCACGAACGATCAGGTGGTCGCAAAATTCGTCGAACTCATCGCGCTCCAGTCCTTCGTGATTTCTCAGCGTATCCAGTCCCATTGCCTCAACGAAGACTTTGTAGCGTAGCCGTTGGACTTCGCGTAATTCCTCGGGAGTGTTGGCAAGACTGAGGCTGAGTTTCGGAAAGCTAGCTGTTGAATCGGCCCCGATTGTCATCACACGCATCGCAGCTCCTCTTTGTAATTATGTGCAAAGAGTAAGCGAGTAATACTGCATGCTGATGACAATCAGGTTTCTGTTTGGTTACAGCGCATTGAATGAATCAGGCCAGATCAGCTCCGATCGGGCCGCCATCATCACGCGTAATGACGATGGTCGCCGAGCGAGGCCGGGACATGCCACCACCCGGCCAGTGGCTAAGGTAGGTCTCTGGTCGAGTAATGTCGAAACCTTTGTCGTTCGTGGTCTCTCCGGGGTGTTGAATATTCACGAACAGCGCACGCCCATCCGGTGTTTCGGTGATGCCAGTGATCTCGCAATCTACCGGGCCAACCAAAAAACGCCGTAATCGCTCGTCTCCGGGCGCGGCACCCACATAGGTGGTGGCTCTACTTTCCTTGCCATTATCTGAGTTCACGACTTCTTTTTTACTGCCATCACCGACACGACCGGGAATTGCGGCAAGGAGCATGCAATTGGTCGCGTCGCGGTACGCGTGATCATCGGTCTCGACCCACAGCAGCCCGCTACGTGCGAACCACAGGCCATCGGGACTGGAAAAATCATTGTCGGCAGACAGTCCCGACAGGTTAATGTTCTCCCGATCTGCGGTGGATCGTGCAGCAAACAGAAACACGTCCCATTGGAAGCGCGTGGCGGATCCTTTGCCATCCTGTTCGGCCCAGCGGATGATGTGACCGTTGGCATTGCCTTTCTGCGCCACGCCGTTCTTCGGATCATTGTAGAAACGCGGATTCGCCGCATCGACTTTATCGAGCGCGCGCGAGGGATTGTAGGTAAGCGTCATGTACACCTCACCATTGGCTGGATTGACCGCACCCCATTCGGGGCGGTCCATCTTGGTAGCGCCCAGCACATCAGCGGCGAGCCGCGCGTTGATCAGCACATCCGCCTGATCGGCAAAGCTATAGTAGGTGTTGGTGCGTTCCAGTCCCTTCTGTCCATACTTGAGTTCCAGCCAGTCGCCGCTGCCGTCGGCATTGAAGCGGGCGACATAGAGCTTGCCATCGTTCAGATACTTATCGCCCGCAACGAAGCCGCGTCCGATATCTCTCGGGTCCCAGACCGCATTCGACACGTATTTGTAAATGTATTCATGGCGTGAGTCGCAACCCATGTACCAGACCAGCGGCTGACCTGGGATCACCAGTCCCGGCCATGCGCCTTCATGGGCGAAGCGCCCCAGCGCCGTGCGTTTCTTGGATGTGGACTGTGGATTGAAAGGGTCAATCTCGACGACCCAGCCGAAGGTGTTTGGTTCATTCCGGTAGTCATCGCTGCCATCCTTGGAGCTTCCTTTGATGGAGGCGTCCCAGCGACCAAAGCGGTTGTCTTCGGTGTCCGGCTGCACGGTGGCCCACTGATACGTCCCTTTTGCGCCGATGCCATAGCGCTTGAATGCAGTCAGTTCTTTGGCGGTTCGCTTGCTATCGTCGGCGGAGGAGCGGCTGAAGAAGAACGCCCAGTTCTCTTCACAGGTCAGATAAGTGCCCCAGGGTGTGTGCCCGTTGGAGCAATTGTTCAGGGTGCCGCGGCTGCGACTGCCATCGGGAGAATACTTCGTGATCATCACTGGACTGCGTGCGGCCGGTCCGGTAAGGTCCATTTCGGTCAGCGTCGTGATGCGGCGGTTGAAGCGCGATCCGCGATTCACCTCGAAACCTTTCGGGCCTTTTCTGACTTCGACGATGGACACGCCCATCGCCAGCATTTCTTTCAGCACCTCGCCACTGACAGCGCGCTTGTCATTCACGATGCTCTGTCCGGTCGGATGCAGGAAGGCCGCGGTGATATTTTCATGGTTTACGCAGAGCAGACCTTGTTCAGATACGGTGGGATTCCAGCTGCCGCTTTTGTTCATGCCAAAGAAGAACATGCCATCGTTATGATCACCGGCGCGATGATGAAAGCTCTCCGCCTCGTCGGAGCCATCGTTCGCGTAATCGGGTACATCGGCGGCGAGCGGGTCACCGGTCTGCAGAACGATGCGATAGGAATATCCTGTGGCGAGTGAGACCTTGTCGGCCGTGCTCTTGGACACGGCAGTGAAGTTGAGTTTTAGCCGGCGTGCGGCAGCGTTTGCATCTCCTGCCGGCGTCAGCAGCAGGCTGCTGCCGCCGAGATAGAGGGAGGCTGCGGCACCGAAGGAACCTTTCAGCAGATCGCGGCGAGACAGTCGAGCTGACAATATCTGGCTGAATTCGGGGTTAGACGAGGTATTCTCGGTGTCATTCTGCGTATCATTCGGCAGGCTGGGCAAAGGGGACATCGATATCTCCGTGCATTGATTGGTTGGTATATCAGATCAGACGAATGTTAAACGATGATGAATCCCGGGACGCGCTGTCATCAATGGGCCATATTCTCGGTCTAGTATCTAAGTATGCAAACTAGGTCATTTTTTCTAGCGATGCTGATCGCGATGCCGGCGGGCTCGGCGTGGTGCGCCCGGCCCTTCGTGACCGATGACGCCCGGCTAACGACCGCAGGGAGCTGTCAGCTTGAGACATGGACTCGGGTGTATCGCGACAGCACCGAGTTTTGGGCACTGCCCGCCTGTAATCCAGGCGGAAATCTTGAACTGACGGTGGGTGGTGGTCAGGCACTGTACGACGATCAGGCGCTGAGTGCGAACAGCGACTACGTATTCCAAGTAAAGACGCTGCTGCGCAAGCTGGAGACCAATGAGGTAGGTGTTGGTGTGGCCGCAGGCACGGTACGGCATCCGGCCGTGAATCCTGGCCCCAATCTGCTGGGGGCATATCACCAGCAGGAACCTGGCGACCTGGGGGGTGGGCGCAGAGTGGAACATCAGTGAGCGCATCACCTGGATGGCCGAAGCGTTTGGCGATAGTCACCCGAACACCTATTGGCAGGCGGGCGGCCGTTTTTCGCTGATACCGCAATTACTGCAGATCGACACCAGCATTGGACAAAGCGCTGGCGGGAAAAGTACCAGCCGCTGGCTGTCGTTTGGGCTCAGATTCACGCCTGCACGCCTGTTCTGAGTGCAGACAACGGATCGGTCCCTCAGTGACTCCTGATTGTCATGGGAATGTCCAGTTCAGCCCATGCGGCTTCTTCTTTGGTTAGCCAGTGGGTCAGCGTCGGATGCTTTCGGACGATCTGAGCAGGCAGGTCGAGGTCTATCCTCTGCCGTAATTTCAGTCGAAGCGTGTGCTCGTTCAGGTCGATCCGGGAATGGCTGAACAGGATACCCAGCCGGAGAGCAAGTATCGCCTTGGCTAGATCAGGTAGTGCGATTGCTTCGGATACTTTGCGCAGGTTTCCTTTTTGCGCCAGCAGAAGAATGCTGAGTATGTGCTGCTCCTGTTTTGTGAAGCCGGGTAGATCCGCGTTCAGCACCAAATAGGCGCCATGTTTGTGAAAACCACTGTGCGAGACTGACATTCCTACTTCATGCAGGCACGCTGCCCACCCCAGCAGCCTGTCGTAGTGATCGCTTTCGGGCTGCAGTTGCGCATGAAGAAGCAAGGTGTTTTGTTTTACCTTGTTAGCGCGTGACTGGTTCACACCGAATTTTTTGGAAAATTCTTTTACCGAGTCACGCCGGCGATCACGGCTGCTCTGGCGTAGATGCAGATCCCACAGCACACCCATGCGCAGTCCGGCTTCGATAGGCTGCAGTTCCCTGATGCCCAGTTCTTCACACAGCCCTATTAGCACCGGCAGGCCGCCCAGCACGACAGCGATCCGCTCAGGCTTGACACCCTCCAAGTCTATCTTGCTGATACGGCCGCAGTAGAGGAGATAATCCCGCAGTGCGCGCAGGCTCTTCAATGAGAGGCTGCCATCTCCGAAATAATTGGCTTCTATCAGATCAGCAAGTGTGCGCATGGTTCCGGATGAACCCAAGGCGACGGTCCACAGCCGGGGATGAAATTCATCGAGCTGATCTTCGAATATGCTGCGCGCATGGAGCACGGCATCGGCGAATGCCGGCTCGGTGATTTTGTCATCCGTGAAAAATTCCGATGCGGTCTTGACCGTGCCGATACTGAACGATTCGACATGCTCGATCTCGTTACCTTGGCCGAGCACGAGCTCCGTCGAGCCGCCGCCAATATCGACCACCAGTCGACGCTCGTTGGGTTTGTCCAGCGAACTGGCAACACCAAGATAGATCAGGCGGCCTTCTTCCTCGCCAGAGATGATCTCGATCGGAAAGCCGATTGCTTTTTCCGCGAGTGGGAGAAAAGCATCCCGGTTCTTAGCGATCCTAAGGGTGTTGGTGCCCACCACACGAACTGCTGTAAGCGGCTGCGATCGAAGTATTTCGCCAAAACGGTGCAGGCAGGCCAGCGCGGATTCCATCGCGGCAGCGGTCAGATTGCCTCTTCGGTCGAGCCCTGCGCCCAGACGGACGGGTTCGCGTGCAGTGCTCAGTATCCTGATGCGCTCACCATCATAATGACCAATATGCAAACGAAAACTATTCGAACCGAGATCAACTGCAGCCAGCATGTGTTGTCAAACGTTCCGGCTCATGGCCAAAAAAGTTAATAGTAAGCCATCAGTATGACATTCGCGTGACTTCGCAGCGATGGGCTGGAT
>RGFZ01000085.1 GCA_010024875.1 Oxalobacteraceae bacterium
AGCGAGGCCGACATCCGCATCGCTGCCATGTGGGTACGGTTAATTCGTCACGGCATCTTCAACATGGACGAATACCGCCATGCTATCGAACGCATGGAGCCCCGGCACTATGTTGGCGCGTCCTACTACGAGCGCACGTTCACTGCCGTAGTCAGCCTGTGCGTGGAGCGCGGCGTGTTCAGTGCTGAGGAACTGTCAGCGACGGCCGGCTTTGCGGTGCAGCTCTCGCGCCCTAGCCGCGAAGGTCGAATTGGCGACACACATCTGCCCGAGATCGGAGTAGGCGACCGCGTGCGCGTCAAGGACGAGTTTGTACCCGGGCACATCCGCATGCCGGGCTACATCCGTGGCAAGGAAGGTGTGGTGGTGAAAATATCGCCTGCTTATCCTTACCCCGATGCACACGGCCATGGCCTCGAGTCCGCTTGGCAACGTAGCTTCCACTTACAAAGGGACACTCACTTTGTAGGAGCGGTACCTGGAAAAACAAAGTGAGTGTCCCTTTGTAAGTGTCCCTTTGTTTTGCTTTTTTTTAAAATTAATCAAACTCATGTCTCAAGTAATCACTATCCTCGAACGGCAACAGGCAGTGCTTGATCTTCCATTGAACCGGCATCTCGGTATTCTTTATGATGGCTTGGTCGACGGTATCGCCCAAGCTCATATCTACTGCACGCCTGATCTGGCGACCTTCGGTGGCCATCTGCATGGGGGCGCGCTGTCATCCTGCTGCGAAGTCACTGGATTTCTCGCACTATTGCCTCAGCTTGATGATCATCAGCACGCGGTAACGCATGACATTCATGTTTCACTGATGCGAGGCGTGCCGGTTGGCGCGCGCTGCGATCTGTCCGGGCGTGTGGTCCGATTGGGCAAGACACTGGCCTTTCTCGATGTAACAGCAAACGTGGCCGGCCAGCTGGTAGCCTCGGCTCGCATCACGAAATCCATCATTGCGCGTGACTGAACTGCAGAGAGAGGTGCTCATATTCTTGGTTGGTGATCGAGCAAACAAAGTGAGTGTCCCTTTGTTTGTGAAGTGAGTGTCCCTTTGTTTGTGTCCCTTTGTTTGTGAATGAATCATGAATTCGAATGAGAAATTGAAATGTCAATTCCTGCCATTCTGAAAAAATTTTTTTGTGTCACAGCAATCATTTTTTCACTGATTGCCCTCTTGTTTCTTGTAGCCGTATTTCTAAGAATAAATGTGTTCAACAGCACCCCCTTCTGAGTTTTTTAACATCAGCCTCGATTTTCCATCCCAATCAAAATAAGACATCCTCGGCCTGGCTCGATTCCACGCTTAGCTAACCAATAAGCAAAGCTCTCGTTGGTTATAACGGGCATTTTTCATGGGTGTAGATTTGCTGGTTGAGCAATCGCGATGAGAAGAGCACGTCAAACAAGGCGAGAGGCCCCTTGCTTTTGTGAGAGACAGTGAGTGTCCCTTTGTTTGCTCTCCATATTTATTTTGCGTTATTTTGCTGACTACCCTGCGCCTACGAACTTGCACTTTCTCCCGCTTCGTTTTCGAATGCCGGCGCTGCGCACGGTATCCTCGGACGTGAATTCGATCACAAATGAATTGCAATGAGGTGTGTCATATCGGTAGTGCCAGACGTAACCGCGATTTCTGGCAAGTCCGTTGGTGATCTTTGTGGTTCCCAGATTGCTGATGACCTGATCCTTGGTCATTCCGGGCAGAATAGCCCCGAAACGATCTTCAGTCAGAACCTGCTCCCATTTCATTACGCGATCATTGCTGTCGAGGTAGACGAAATACGTGTGGCTGCCTGCTGGTCCGCGAGGAAAATGCAGAACTTGCAAGCCATCTACTGCATACTCGCGCTCGGGTTGACCCATGTCAGCCACAAGGGCGGTGCGGTCTTGTCCGATGATGTTCTTGCTGGGGGAGTACGCAGCGCAACCAGCAATTAGGGGCAGGAAGAGTGCAAGAAAAAGCTTGATCAAACGGGTCATTATCTCGATTGCCCGTGCAGGAGAGCAAATACAGAATATCGCCAAGAAATCTCGCGTCTCTCGGGATGGTACACAAAGTGAGTGTCACTTTGTCTCTCCTTTGTTTTTCGGCTATTTATTTCCCTCGGCAATAAAAAAGCCACCCCGAAGGGTGGCTTTCCGTTCTCGACAATTCTTGATCGATACAGGACAAGTCCTGCAGCAACTTAGAACGAGTGAGCAACGCCAACAACGGTATTCTGGTTGTCTGCGCCAGTGGTCGCGTAACGTCCACGCTCTGACAGCGACGAGATCGCACCGTTGGTACCGCGGTTATGCGTCAGGTAGACGAAGGTACGCTTGGACAAGTCGTGCTTAATGCCGATGTTGGTCAGCGTTTGTTCCGTAGAACGATCGTTACGTGCCACACCACCAACGATAGAAGTGCCGTTGCCCAGCGCGTAGTTGGCACTGATCAGGTACGCACCAACTGCGTCTGCGCCTTCATCCTTGTGGCTGCTGATGTTTGCACCGATGGTCAGGTCACCGAGACCGTAAGTACCACCAGCGACCCACGACGAGTATGTGTTGGTACGTGACTGGTAACCTGCACTGAGGTTGGCGCCGGCCAGCGAGCCGCTGACGTTGTAAGCGGTGTACTTATCAGCGTCAACAGTAGCAGCGGGCATCGAGCCATCACGTGCACCGTTCTTGGTGGTGGTCATGACCGACGCGGTCCAGCCACCAATGCTTGGCGTGGTGTATTGCACCGAGTTAGGAATGAAGAATCCACCACGCTGGAAAGTGCCGCCATCACACGCATTGCTTGAGCAAGCAGCAGCAGCAAGACCACCGCCCATGATGATGCGGTTAACCCAGAAGTGACCAGCGGTGCCAGCTTGCGTCACAGCGTGAGCCAGGATGTAGGGTGACAGCTGCTGACCGAGCGAGACGGTACCGAAGTCGCCCGACAGGCCCAATTTCGATTCACGGCTAAACAGTGTGCCGTTACCGCCGTTACCTGGGTCACCGTTTTGGGTGAAGCCCGATTCCAGGGAGAAGAAGGCCTTCATGCCGCCACCCATGTCTTCGCTGCCCGAGAAAGTGATCGAGCTGTGGTCGGCCCAGCCGCCTTGCTCGAAGGAGGTGCCTTTACCAGTGTAGCTCTGAATACCGTAATCAATTTGGCCCGATACTTTCACGCCATCAGCCAAAGCGGCTGTCGAAGCAACCAAAGCCAGAGCAGCCAGAGCGACTTGAGTTTTTTTCATTATCTAATCTCCAAAATGTTGTGATGCTAAGATTTCGCTTTCACTGATCGAACGCTAAACCGGCATTCGCAGTGAAATTGACGCTCCAAGACCATTGGATCAAGAAGTCAGCATGCATTGAAGCAAATGTAATTGTCGAGGGCAAAGTTAATTGTTTGTTTTGTGAAACTTTTGATAATTTATCGTCGCCTCTTTACAACAGTTTTTTGAAAACGATGTCTATTTATTAAGTTAAAACCGTGATTGACGAACTTATTTGCACCTTTGATCGCGGTTTGCGGGCGGTAAGCGGTGTAACTGCCGCATACCGCGCAAACCCCGCTCAAGATTTGCCGGAAGCACCGATGAGCGATGTGGAGCGCAAGCACAGCGCTGGTTTAATGCGTGTTAATCATGTTGGCGAGGTATGCGCGCAAGCCTTGTATGAAGCGCAGGCGATGTTCGCCCGTGATGAGTCCACTCGGCAGCAATTCAGGCAAGCGGGCAGGGAAGAGCTGGATCACCTCGCATGGACGGCTGAGCGTTTGCGTGAACTGGATTCACGTCCGAGCTTGTTGAATCCGCTCTGGTACGCCGGTGCTTTTGCGATGGGTGCGATTGCCGCTCGGGCTGGCGATGCCAATAGCCTGGGTTTTGTGGTTGAGACAGAGCGTCAAGTAGAGGCGCATCTGAATGGCCATCTTGAAAAGCTGCCCGCACAAGATCAGCGATCCCGAGCGATCGTCACGCAGATGCGCGACGATGAGATCGAGCATGGTGATACGGCGAAGCAGCTAGGGGGGGTTGAACTGCCCGCGCCTGTTCAAAGCGGCATGCGTGCGGTGGCCAAAGTCATGACTGGCACGGCTTATTACTTGTGAGGCCGCTCATCAGGCGGCTCATTAAGATATTGATGAGTCCGTCGATGAGGCGCGGTCGCGGCCGGCGCCTTTCTGTAGCCGAGGACGGACGCTCAGGCCGTGAGGGACTCTGCCGCGAGATCGTCGATGATCTCGAAGGAATGCGTCAGCTCTGCGGTTTTCTCCATCATGATGGATGCTGAGCAGTACTTCTCGTGCGAGAGCTTGATGGCGCGCTCCACCAAATTGGATTTCAGATTGCGCCCGCGCACCGTGAAATGAAAATGCACTTTGGTGAACACCCTTGGGTCTTTCTCGGCGCGCTCGGATTTCAGGCTGACATCGCAGCCGCGGATGTCTTGGCCGCTTTTTCGCAAAATGACAACCACGTCGTAGGCGGTGCAGCCGCCGGTGCCCGCCAGTACGACTTCCATCGGACGCGGGGCAAGATTGCGACCGCCGCCCTCGGGTGCGCCATCCATGGTCACCAGATGGCCGGACCCGGTCTCCGCGACAAAGGTCATGCCGGACAGGCCGGTCCATCGAACGGTGCATTCCATAGGTGTTCTCGTCTAATGAAGTAAGGCCGCTATTTTATTAGGGAGCGGCTGACTTTGCCCGCAAAAGCCAGCATCCACGCGCCCCGGGCAAGATAGATTGTCAAATTAAAATCCTCACCTGACTTCCTTAGCAGCAGGGTGATATGTCTGGCCTAGCTCAGCCAATTGACGCCAAGTCCTTGAAAACACTATAATCTTCGGTTCTCCGATTTGCTCAGGGAGAAATACATTACAAGGTCGCGTCCGCATGACCGCTGCGGAACCGCCAGAACGAGCATCATTTTTTTAGGATTCATCATGAAAACCTTTTCCGCCAAAGGACACGAAGTCCAGCGCGATTGGTTTGTGATTGACGCAACGGACAAAGTCCTCGGACGTGTCGCCAGCGAAGTGGCACGCCGGCTGCGTGGCAAGCACAAGCCTGAATTTACCCCGCACGTCGATACCGGCGATTACATTGTGATCATCAACGCGCGCAAGCTGCGCGTGACCGGCGCCAAGACGCTCGACAAAAAGTATTTCCGTCACACCGGTTACCCGGGCGGTATCTACGAAACGAATTTCCGCGACATGCAGGAGAAGCATCCTGGCCGTGCGCTGGAAAAGGCTGTCAAGGGCATGCTACCCAAGGGCCCGCTCGGCTACGCCATGATCAAGAAGCTGAAGGTCTATGCCGATGACAGCCATCCGCACAGCGCTCAGCAACCGAAGCCCCTCGAACTCTAAGGAATAGACATGATCGGTAACTACAACTACGGAACCGGCCGTCGCAAGAGTGCAGTGGCTCGCGTGTTCATCAAGGTCGGCAGCGGCAAGATCACCGTCAATGGCAAGGCCGCGAGCGAGTATTTCTCGCGCGAGACCGGCCTGATGGTCATTCGCCAGCCACTGGAACTCACCAACAATGTCGATCGCTTCGACATCATGGTCAATGTCCATGGTGGCGGCGAGTCGGGTCAGGCCGGCGCAGTGCGTCACGGCATCACCCGCGCGCTGATCGATTACGATGCAACGCTCAAGCCTGAGCTGTCGAAGGCAGGCTTTGTCACTCGCGATGCGCGTGAAGTCGAACGTAAGAAAGTCGGTCTGCGCAAAGCACGACGCGCGAAGCAGTTCTCGAAGCGTTAATCCGTCGCTTTTGCAATGCATTGAAGCCGTCGGGTTCGCGCCCGACGGTTTTTTTTCACCTTCTTGAGGTTGTCTTCAAAGTGGGTTTTGTCCTCTTCATTCGAGAATAACGTCGCTCTGCAGGAGAAATTCAGATGATCAAGATCGGTATCGTGGGTGGCACGGGTTACACCGGCGTCGAGCTACTGCGCTTGCTGGCCGCGCATCCGCAGGCGGAACTGGTGACCATCACCTCGCGCAAGGAAGATGGCATGCCGGTGGCCGAGATGTTTCCCTCACTCCGCGGTCATGTGACGCTGGCATTCTCTGCGCCTGAGAAAGCACGGCTTGATCAATGCGACGTGGTGTTCTTTGCTACGCCGCATGGCGTGGCCATGTCACAGACGCGCGAGTTGCTCGCCGCTGGCGTGAAGGTCATTGATCTGGCTGCGGATTTTCGTTTGAAGGATACGGCGGTATTCGAGCAATGGTATGGCATGCCTCATAGCTGTCCCGAGGTGCTCGCCGAGGCGGTCTATGGACTGCCCGAGGTGAACCGTGAAGCGATACGCAAGGCCAGAGTCATCGGACTGCCGGGCTGCTACCCAACCTCGATGCAGCTGGGTTATGCGCCTCTGCTGAGTCAGGCCAAGCCCTTGGTGAATGAATCGGCGCTGATTGCTGACTGCAAATCCGGCGTATCGGGCGCGGGTCGCAAAGCCGAGGTGCACACTTTGCTGGCCGAGGCCTCCGATAACTTCAAGGCCTACGGTGTCAAAGGGCATCGCCACTTGCCAGAGACGGTACAAGGCCTGGAAGCGATTGCCGGACGCCCGATCGGCCTCACCTTTGTGCCGCATCTGGTGCCGATGATACGTGGCATACACTCGACCTTATATGCGACGCTGCTTCCCGATGCGCGTGATACAGATTATCAGTCGCTGTATGAAGCGCACTATCGCGACGATCCCTTTGTCGATGTGCTGCCCGCAGGTAGCCACCCCGAGACGCGTTCGGTAAGAGCATCCAACATGCTGCGTATCGCTGTGCATCGTCCCGGTGGTGGCGATCAGCTAGTGATACTGGTCGTCGAGGATAACCTCGTCAAAGGTGCGGCTGGTCAGGGTGTGCAGTGCATGAACCTGATGTTCGGGCTGGAAGAGACCACCGGCCTTCGTCAGGTGCCTATCCTGCCCTGATCGTGGCTCTGCCGGGTTTGTCTACCCTCAAGCCCGTGCATTGGCGAGGGCACGGCGAGCAGGCAACGAGCGAATTCCCAAAGTCGGTTTGCTGATCTCGGATTACGCTGGACTTCTTCAGGCGCACAACACGCGCCGTGATGCGAAGGAGGCGCATGGCAGGTTCAGGGACTTTGCGAGGCATCGATACGCTGATCGCGCGCGGATGTCATATCGATGGTGAGCTGGTTTTCAGCGGTGGCGTCAGGATCGACGGGGATGTGAGCGGCGATCTCAGGGCGGAGCCTCCCGGGCAGGGCTATCTGGTGGTGGCGCGTACCGGATGCGTTTGCGGAGACATACGCGCCGGGCATGCGGTGATCGATGGCGCGGTGACGGGCAATCTCCATATCAGCGGGAGGGT
>RGFZ01000086.1 GCA_010024875.1 Oxalobacteraceae bacterium
ACAAACTTTTTTTTCTTTCAATCACGTTTGCTGTGCTTAACACACTTATTCAGCAATCACTTATCTTCGTTTTCGGAGAATCACAAAATCCTCTGAATGCAGTACTCGTAATGTTCACTGGCGATATTCTTGGAATTTTTATTGTTCTGTACGTAATCCGAATCATTGGAAAAATCATCAAAAGTCTATCCCATGGCTCGAGCACCTAAAAAATAGGCCGTTAATAAACAACGCAAGAATAATCTTTGACACCCTAAGCAGTTTTTACAAGCACGCACCACCGGCTCAATCTTGAGTTCGGGCGAGACATTCTCATGCAGCAGTGAGCAGAGACACCCTCATCGCTGGTCATAAAAAATGCCGAAGACACTGGATCCCGGCCTTCGCCGGGATGACGTTTCAGATGATGTCGGTCTCAACATCGTCGTCCCGGCGCAGGCCGGGACCCAGTGTCTCTAGAATTTTTAATGGCCAGTGACAATCTCCAACATTAACTGACTGGCATCACGCTCGGCAGGGATTTTTTGGGTGTGATATCGTCATTGGTTGAGTCCATGAGCCCGCATACCACCTGCACGGCAAGCAGTCATTCGAGCATTTTTTGTCAGTGCTGCAGCTTTTTGTCGAAATCCTTTTATGCGTGACTTTGTCGACGGACCAAAGGGTGGCCCCAACTGCTCACACGCGTTTGAATGCGAGATACCCCTCTGGGAAGCTTGGAGAGGGTAAACAAATTTTTACTGACTATCATTAATTTATTATCTTTATGATGAATCCTGGCCACACGACCGGAACACTGAAAATCTTGTTCGATGGGGGGTGTCCTCTGTGTCGTCGCGAGATCGCCCACGTAAAAAGCCTCGCTGAAAAGCATCAAGACAGCACACTGTGCTTCATCGACGTTAATGATGTCGCCTCTGCATTACCTGACTCAGCCTATGCTCACGATCGCGCCCAATTGCTGGCAAGATTTCATGTAGAACTCGCAGATGGTTCACGCCTGGATGGTGCGGCTGCGTTCATCGCGATGTGGCAACGATTGCCCGGCTGGCGTTGGCTAGCGCGTTTTGCACAACTACCCGGTATGGCATCTGTCTTTGAGCTTGCCTACCTAAGTTTCCTGCGCGTTCGTCCAGTGCTTCAACGGCTGGCCGTTTATTTGGAAAACAAGTCGTCGGTGCCGCTTCAAACCGACGGTACAAAGACGGCCATACCCAAGCTCTCGCTGCATCTCTTGCGCGAGCTACGTTCTGATCACGCGGGCGAGACCGGTGCGGTCTCTATCTATCGAGGGATTGAAGCCGTCGCGAGTCGGCGTGGCTGGACCGATTTGCTCGCTTTTGCCCGCCGTCACGGCGAAACCGAGTCAGAGCATTTACGCCTTATTGAGGAGTGGCTCTCTCCCCAATCACGCAGCCGACTGTTGGGCCCGTGGCGCATCGCTGGCTGGCTTACCGGCGCATTGCCTGCCTTGTTTGGTCCCCGAGCAGTGTATGCCACCATCGCCGCGGTAGAAACCTTTGTGGACCACCATTATCAACAGCAAATCGACTATATAGATCTCCATGGCGGACCCGAGGGTCTGCGGGAACTACTCAGCCAATGCCAAAGGGAAGAGTGTCATCATCGCGATGAGGCAGCCATGTTAGCCGGCGCACCAACCGACGGTGCGCTACGTCTGTGGTGCGCCCTGGTCGGTTTTGGATCGGCAACTGCAGTAAAAGTCGCTCGTCGCTTTTGATGTCGCGTCGGCGCTGTGTGGCAGGAAATACGAGCTATTTTCAGCTCGCCTGAGAAACAGTACTGGCTTGCCAACAGGCCCGATCAATCCAGGCCACATTGCGTTTGGTGACAGTAAAAAAAATCTACAGCAGAACGCCGCGAACATTCTCTAGCTTGGTTGCCGACCACATAGGAAAACGCCCCCACATAGGGGGCGTCGAACCGCTACAGACTATGTCTTTTCGAATTTAATCCGATCAGAATGAGATCTGGCTGCGCAGCATGATCGCCTTGACCTTGTCGATCGAGACACCCGAACCCGCCACACCGCTCGTGCTCACCAATACCGGTGTATCGAACTTGGTCTCGGTGTAGTTCAGCATGAAGCGAACATTGTCGTTGACGATCCAGTTCAGGCCGTAGGTGATGCCAGTCGCTTTATCGGTACGACCTGCCGCGCGGGTGAAGTCCGATCCGTCGAGTTCGCTGAGACGGATGCCGACCTGCCAGGCGCCCAGACCGCCATCCGCCAGAGAAAATTTCTTCGACGGTTTGACCCAGCCAAAGGTACCGGCACTATTGCTGTAGTTATGCGATTCGCCCGTGATATTCCACAGGACTTCGTTGTAGTTGAGCTTTACCGCATTCGAACCCGCCGTGGTGTCACCGTAGTTGATGACAAAATACTCGCCCTGTGCCTTGTAAGGTCCGTAGGCCAGCGCGTATTCGAGGTTAGAGCGAGTCCGGCTGGAGCCTGCGCGGACGGTTTCATTTCCGCTGAAAAAACCATTCACACCGCGAGTTTCATCACGTGCGCTGGCATATGAAGTGCCCGCAGCCACTGTGCCTGAGCTGTAGCCTACACCGAGGTGCGTCACGATGTCACTACGACCCATCAGCTTGGCGACGTTAGCCGTGTAGCGGCCGATAAAGTCGCTGCCATCGTATTGCGAGTTCTTGTTACCACGACCACGAGACAGCGCCAAGCCATAGCTCGTACCATCTTGCGGACTACCGTGAAGCATCACACCCGTCTCTTTCGCGGGCACGTATTCGCCTTCATTCTGGTTGGCGAAGCTGCGCTCCATGAAATCGATATTATTTGAGCTGGTCAGCTGCTCGAGGCTGAATGGCATCTTGAATTTACCAAAGCGCACCATCGCAGCAGGATTAGCCGCGTAATCCAGGTAAGCGACGTCAACGATGGTGGCACTTTCACTCATGCCGTTGCTAGTCATGCCATAGGTACCCTGGATCTGATACTTCCAATCCTTGTCGATTTGTCCGGTTACACCCAGACGCGCACGACGGATATCGAGCTGATCAGTAAACGGATCCGAAGCTGCCGCAACGCTACCGTCGCTGTAACCGCGATAATCCATATGCAGACGGCCCATCAACTGAATGGAATTGCGACCATCCGCTGACTGAATGCCAATACCATTCTTCATGACCTGACCTGCATCTGCATTCTTGAGCAGATAAGCATTTGCTTTTGCGACGTCAGCATCAATACGCTTCTCTTTGAATTCGCGGTTTTCAGCCGCATCTTCTGCAGCTTTAATATGTTCGTTGTATTCCGCTTGGGTGATCACACCCTTCTTCAGTAGCAGATCCATCAGTGACTTCAGATCATCAGCAGCTGCAAAAGCAGGCGTCGACAGGGAAGCACACACAGCAGCGACAGCGACTGCGATACGTTTAGCTGCGATAATTTTCGGGTAAGTCATTAGTTTTTCTCCGTTGGCAGTGTGACGAATGAGCTCAAGAGCTGCGAGAAGTTATGCTCGTTGCGCCTGGTTTCTCGATTACTGGCCGCGATTATTCGTTTCAAATTTTTCAGATGTATGACAAACCACAATATTTTTTCAGGTGTTTATCGTATTGGGCTAAACACAACACCATTTGTCAGGGCTTGTCATCGTCCTGTCATCTGAAGGAAATATATTAAGAAGTTATTTACAAAAAACACGCGCTCACAGGCTGGATAATCCGCACTGAAAAGCAGGAAAAGAGAGCACCGAACGGCCTGAGATATCATCCGTAGGAATTCTGACCCCTACCAGACATCCTATCGGGAGAAACTGCGTGATATCGATACGACTGCTTGGATGCCATGGCGGTATTGGCGGCGCAGCGCGCCAGTCCACCTGCTACCTCCTCGGCGACTCCGTACTCATCGACGCCGGCACTGGGCTGGGCAACCTGTCCATCGACGAGATGCTGCGCATTGATCATGTGGTGCTCACGCATGCGCATCTTGATCACATCGCCTGCTTGCCACTAATGATCGATTCCGTCTGCGGTCACAGACAAACACCGGTGCAGGTATGGGCGCTGCCTGAGGTGATTAGCATTCTCTCGGATCATGTCTTCAATGAGCAGATCTGGCCCGACTTCACCCGTATACCCACGCCCGAGCAAGCCTTCCTAAAGCTCAACCCGCTGACCGGGCCCATCACGCTGAGCAGCATGCGCTTCACGCCGCTGCCCGCGCGTCATGGCATTCCAGCGTGCGGTTTCAGGGTGGAGCGCGATGGTGTGGCGCTGGCGTTTTCTGGGGATACGGCGGATTGCCCGGAATTCTGGCAGATGACCCATGATGACCCGGCGCTCAAGGCCGTGATCGTTGAATGCTCCTATCCTGCATCAATGAAAGAGATGGCCTCGCTGTCGATGCATCTGGATACCAGCGCGCTCGTGCCGCGACTTGCGGCGCTGCCCACGGGGGTTACAGCAGTGGTCATTCATCGCAAACCCGGCGGCGAGGAGCAGATCGCAATCGAGCTCAAGGCCGGCCTTCCGGGTAAAGATCTGCGGCTGCCGGTGTCCGGCGAGGTGCTGCGTTTCAGCGCTTGATTTCGTTGCGCATATAAAGCTGGAGCAGCAAAGCTTCCAGGACTTGGGTGGCAATACCGGCTTCTTTCGCCAGCAGGTCTCGCAAACCTTGCGCGGTGATCTCAAGACATACGGTCGCGCCCACGGCTTGCGCCGCTGCGCTGCGCACGCCGCCCGCGAGCAGCGACTGTTCGCCGAAAGATTCACCCGCTGACAGCAAAGCCAGTTGTCGCTGCGTCTTGCGCTCGACAATAGCCACCTGACCACTCTGAATCACATAAAAGCTGTGGGCAGGATCGCCGGGCTCAAACAACACTTGGCCATCGGCGTAGTTGACGGGCTTGAATCCGCTCATGACAACGTCGCCGGGGGCGCCTTCAACTCGAGTATGCGCATGGTCGTGAAGCGGCAAATGCCCTTCAGGCCTGGATTCAGACGGCGCACCTCGCGCAGCGCACGATCCATGGGAATGAATTTGGTGCTGACCACGGTCTTGGCAATCGCATCCCAGCTGTAGACCACATCGGCCAGACCTTCCGCCATGCCAAAGACACTGCCCGGGCCGAATAGCAGTTTCTTGCCCTGCGCATCGACGGTTTCGACATTACCGGAGATAACCACATGCGCAAACACTGCATGCTCGCCACGCTCCGCGATTTTCTGCCCCGGCTGAAACACGCCCGAATTCAGATCGCTGCCCCACAGCTTGAAGAACAACCTCTCCGCGCTGGAGAATTCATGGTGATCGAAAGCTTCAATAGCCTGTTTGGATCGCGGATCGATAATGCCCAGCGCCTTGAAGCGCTGCATATCCATCCCGAAGCGGATCTCGTCCTCAGAACTGTTGCTCATACTTGCCTGTCTTTGGTTTTGTTTCGTTGTTGTCAGGGCATTAAAGCTAATTATAGATCGACGACACCGGCTGAACCTTCAGTTAACGAAACTTTCATGAAGGTGCGTTTACAAATTAAGAATACAACTTCTTCGCCCGCAGGGGTGGCGTTTTCAAATTATCAATGCCCCCACATGCAGTCATTGTCGCGCTCGGAGATTGTGTAATAAGATGATTCCGCAGCCACACAGACCAACAATAAAACATAACCATACCAACATGCTGCCCGCCTGCCTCTTTTCCACTGCCGCTTGCCTAGGTAAGCGCTGCCTGATTCCTTAACGATCCGCGGGGACTGTGATGGACATTTCCAAGGTAATCGACATACGCGCTGCCATGCGCGCCTCCGGCGTCATCATGGCCTACAACGGCGCCGTGTCGGATGAGCTCATGGTGACGCTGGCCGACATCCTCAAATCGCGCATGGAAGCCATGGACGATGCCAAGCGTTCCCGTACCGTGTTTTCGGTGTTCATGGAAGGCATGCAAAACCTGATCTGGCATGGCCGTACCGACCAGGGCGCCTCTGGCATGGTGTGCATCTCTCAGCAAGATGGCGAGATCACCATTGTCTGCGGCAATCGCATACGTCGCGACGACTCCGTGAAGCTGAAGGGAACGCTAGAGCAGCTGCAGGGTGCTGACAAAGAAACGATACGCCAGTTGTACCGCGAGGGTATGTCGAAATCCAATGAACATGACGGGCCGGGCGCCGGGCTGGGCTTGTTGGAAATAGCGCGACGCGCATCGCATCCCATCTCATTTGCCTTTATGGACGTGGATGCAGACCATGTGGATTTTTTTCTGGCGGCGAGGATTTGAGGAGAGCTTCGATGAGTGAATTGACTATTGCAGCAACCGAGCGCACGCCCGAGATCCATCTGTCTGCCGCGAGCGGTGTATTCAGCATGAAGGGAGAATCCTTTCCGGAAGATGTCTCGGCTTTCTATGGACAAGTGATCGTCGCCGTTGACCAGCTGCCAAGCACTCTCTCCAAGCCACTAACCGTCGATATAGCGATGGTCTACATCAACAGCTCCAGCATCAAAGCCATGTTCAGAATCTTTGAGGGTCTTGAAGCTGTCCGCAAGAATGGGCAATCGCTGACCATTACCTGGCACTATCAGGAAGACGACGACATCATGCAAGAGCTGGGCGAGGATTTCAAAGACCGTTTCCCCGAGCTGCCGATCGATGTCAAGGCAACGTGAGCGTGAGCACGGGAGGCGACGATCCGCTGTTCGATCTCTACGATCGCGAGAAGCGGCTACTGGCCGAAGGCCCGGAGCTGCTTAAGAGCGATAACGAGAGCGAACTCCGCTCGTTTGCCGAGCGCCTGTTCGAGCGCTTTGGCAAGGTCGTGCGCGAGAACGAAGACCTGACCCGGCACTCCGACCGCCAAGAGCAGCGGCTGGTCAAGTTGAACCAGAACCTGAAGACACAAACGCGCGAACTCGATCAACGTAAAACCGAGCTTGAGCAGCTCTCTCATCAGCTGGCCAAGTACCTTCCACCGCAGATCCATCAGGCACTGTTCGAGGGGAAGCACGACACCCGCATCACCACGCAGCGCAAGAAGCTGACAGTCTTTTTTTCCGACATCAAGAACTTCACCCAAACCTCCGAGAGCCTGCAGCCTGAGGCACTGACAGAATACCTGAATGAATACTTCTCGGAGATGACTCAGATTGCGCTCGACCATGGCGCAACGATCGATAAATACATGGGCGATGCGATGATGGTTTTCTTTGGTGACCCCGAGTCACGCGGCGTGCGCGAAGACGCGCGTGCCTGTGTCGAGATGGCGC
>RGFZ01000087.1 GCA_010024875.1 Oxalobacteraceae bacterium
AGCTCCAGCGTGGCGACTGCCCAGTGCCTGCGCAGCCCTCTGGATCAGGCCTGCTCTTCAATGCGCGTACACGCATCCGATGACGCTTGCGATATCTCACTGAGCCTGGAGCCGTCTGAGGCGGATTCGCTGGCCAGCTGGGTTGGCGGGCTGACCGTGGATCAGATTGAGCGCATGGTCGATGATGCCGACACAGCTGACTCAGCCTCGCTCGCGCTCTGGAATATGCTGGAAGTACTCAGACCATTCAGCCTAAGCTTTTGATCTGCTGTGCTACCAGCTTACGGGTAGCCAGGGCCTCACTGCCCGACTATCTGGCCCTTCAGCTTGTTGACTGTCTGGACGATAGTATCCACGTCCTCGGGCTCGACTTCCGCCGCCACGAGCGCATCCTTGAGTAAATCCACCGCCAAATCGAAGGACGCCGCCGTGATCCTGAGTCCGGCATGCGCATCGCTCATGCTGCGGCCGGCGTAGTTCGCCGATGCCTTGCCCATGGCCATGGAGACAAAGGCGATCTGGTGCAGGATCAGGTCTTCCATTTTCACGTCGATGAAATAACGCCTCAAATTGGGGCGTTTCATCACGCGCTTGTAGAAGTCCCTGACGATGGCAGTCACTGCCGGCACACCGCCATATTTGTCAAAAAGAGTTTGTCCCATAGGCATGTAGCTTACAGAATAATGCCGCCTGCTGCAGCAAAGCGTTTCACCGAGGTGGATCAGATTTTTTGAATGTTTGTTTGAACGGCATCCAACCGATCAGTGTTCGCAGCGGATGCAAGGCCAATACGGGCTCACTTCAGCCAGCGACTCCATCCCTCGGCCGCAAGCGCCTCATATTTCTGCCGCACCGATGCCGGTATCAGTTTGGGGATGACCGGTACATGCGTCACGTTGTCGCCTTGCGCCAGATAAGCATCACCCCAGGCACCGCACAAGACGACTTCTTCTTTCAACGCGCCCTCACGTGAGGCATAGGTCTCACGGAATTCCTTGAGCAAAAAAGCACGTCGCGACTCGCCATCCTCGGCGTTTGCACTGCCAGTTCGCTCTTTTTTCTCCTGCAGATAAAGCTCATTGAATAGGCGAATGAAGCGCTGGAATACCATGGTGTCCGGATCTTCCGGCAAAGCCTCGGCGAGCATCGTGAAAATCGCCGAGCAGCGCGCAGCTTTGATTTCTTCTCTGGATTCCTGCGCGAGGCTCGACGGGCTGATCACGAGGCAGCCAGCCAGCAGCAGCGCCGTGAGCAGCGGGGCTGTCGCGCGATCGATGAGGCTCGGGTTGTTCATGTGGTCGATTGTAACCAGCACATCAGTCAAAAAATTGAATTGAGTCAACGCTAACTCAAGGACGCCGTTTTACTATCTGCTCAGCGCAAGATTAACGAATGACGGTCAGGCGTTGAATATATCTCCATTGGGTCGCAAGCCACCATAGCCATGTAACGCACGCCCCAGTAAAATCAATGTGCAGCCCTTGAGTCCGCCAAAAACATGGGGTTGTATTCAATCAGCGGCCCAAAAAATAAATATTTAACAACCTCCCAGGCTGCCGCTGACTTCTGCTTTACGAGGTCCCGTCAATGCGTACCGTTGCCGCCTTGGTTCTCTCAGTTGCCAGCGCATGGTGCGCCCCGGCTTGTGCTCAATGGGTGCCCATCATCCGTGAGAGCGACGTCTTCGCAAGGCGTTTTTCTTTATACATTGATGCTGGATCGATCGTCCGCCATGGCGAGCGAGTGACGGTGCGCGTATTGCTGAACATGCGCGAGAGGACCGAGGATGGCATCAGTTCAGTCGTGGCGGTCGATGAGTATGATTGCCTCAACGATCGGATGCGCAGCCGTTCAGTCGTCAGTCACGCTGAGCGTGATGGTAAAGGCAGGGTAGTGCGTGAGTTCCGGGCGCTCGGCGCCTGGGTGCCGGTCGAGCCTGGCAAGATCAATGAGGCCGTGCTCGAAAATGTCTGTGACTTTTATCCGAACCGGTGGTCGGAGTAGCAGAGTCTCGCTGCCGGCCCAGTGGCCGTCCGGTTATTTTTCATCCTCGCCAGCATCACCCCGGCTCTGATACGCTGCGTCTCATCATTCAGACAGGGGGAGGTAGAAGACGATGGATGATCCAGCACAGACCAGACCTGTGGCAGATCAGCAGGCCGCAGACCCAGCCGAAAAGCATGAGGCGCCAGCGCTGCAAGACCGGTTTCCGTTTTCCATCAAAGAGATGATTCAGCAGATCTATATCGTCAGCGGCGCTGTGATCATTTTGCTCAGCCTCGCGATCTGGCTGATGATGAGCCTCTCCTGACTTTCAGCGCAGTGCATTGGCATGGGGTTGGTCAGGACAGCAAAGAATTGCTGATAAACTTGCGTTTTAGCGTGCTTCGGAGAACCAACTAATCACCGATGGTCTCGCTTGTACCAGCACCTCGCCAATAATCAAATAACAATAAAGAGGAGGGCCAGCATGGCATTTTTCAAGGGTTTCACTCAGCGTCGCATCAAGACCTCTGGCGCCAGTATCAATACCATGACGGCAGGCAGTGGCGAGCCCGTGCTTCTGCTGCACGGCTACCCGCAGACCATGGTGTGCTGGCATGAGGTCGCGCCTGCGCTAGCGAAAGAGTACACCGTCGTCTGTGCAGATCTACGCGGCTATGGGGGATCGTCCAAGCCCAAGGGCCTGCCGGATCACAGCAATTACGCCAAGCGCGCGATGGCGCAGGACATGGTCGAGGTCATGTCCGCGCTCGGTCACGATAAATTCCATTTGGTGGGCCATGATCGCGGTGGCCGTGTCGCGCACCGGCTGGCGCGCGACCATGGCAAACGCGTGCAGACGCTCACGGTGCTGGATATTTCGCCGACGCTGAAAATGTTCGAGAACACCAATCTCGCGTTTGCAACCGGCGCCACTGCCGGAGAAGATGTTGCAGGGTATTGTGCCATTCAATATTCTCGGTCGCGTCGGCCGCGACGAACTCGATCTGTCCGCCTTCTCGCCGGCCGCCGTGCGCGAGTATGTCAAAGCCTTCAAGGATCCGAAGGCCATTCACGCGAGCTGCGAAGACTATCGCGCGGCAGGCACCATTGACCTTGTGCATGATCGTCGAGACTTGCACAAAAAACTGAAGATGCCTGTGCATGCGTTGTGGGGCAAAAAGGGCGTTGTGCATCGTCTCTTCAATTGCCTCGAAGACTGGCGCGAGGTGGCCGAGAATGTGAGCGGCGGCCCGGTCAATTGTGGTCATTTCATTCCTGAAGAAGCGCCGGCGAAAACGCTGGCCGAGATACGCCGCTTCATCCGCCAGCATCCGATCGGAGGCTGAGCATGAGCGCTGATCCAAGACACAAGAGCAGCCCGCTGCTCGACGGCCCCGATCGTGCCGTTGCGCGATCGATGATGAAAGCTGCCGGCTTTACCGATGACGATCTGAAAAAACCTCAGATCGGTGTCGCGCACTGCTGGATAGGCACCATGCCTTGCAACCTCAATCATCGCGACCTTGCCCAGCAGGTGATGCAGGGCATACGCGAAGCAGGCGGCAATCCCATCGAAGTGAACACCGTGGCGATCAATGATGGCATCACCACTGGCACCGAGGGAATGAAGACCTCTCTCGTCAGCCGCGAGCTGATCGCCGATTCCGTCGAACTGGTCGCGCGCGGGCATATGTTTGACGGGCTGGTGACGCTGTCGGGCTGTGACAAGACCATTCCCGCCATGGCCATGGTGCTAGGTCGCGTGAACGTACCGGGGCTATCGTTCTATGGCGGTTCGATACAGGCCGGCCGCTGCACCAAGCCTTCAACCTTGTTCGAAGGTCGCAAGCTGACGATTCAGGAAGTGTACGAAGCGATCGGCGCGTTCAATGCCGGCCGTATCAGTGCAGAAGAACTGCGCGACGTCGAAGACCACGCCTGCCCCGGCGCGGGCGCTTGCGGCGGTCAGTTTACTGCGAACACCATGGCCACGGCCTGCACGATGCTGGGTATTTCGCCGATGGGTATCAATGACATTCCTGCGCTGGAACAGAGCAAAGAAGCGGCAGCACGCGAGTGCGGACGCATGGTAATGGCACTGGTGAATGCAGGCATTCGTCCGCGCGACCTCATCACTCGAGAGAGCTTCGAGAATGCGATTACGGGCGTGATGGCGACGGGCGGTTCGACGAATGCCGTGCTGCACCTGCTGGCGATGGCCCATGACTTTGGTGTGTCCTTGTCGCTCGATGATTTCGATCGTATCTCGCGCAAGACACCGGTGCTGGCCGACATGCGTCCGTGGGGTACCTACACGGCGACCGAGATGTATGACGCAGGTGGCATGCCGGTGGTCGGCAAACGACTGGTACAGGCAGGTTTGCTGCACACGGCCTCGAAGACGGTCAGCGGAAAAACCCTCGGCGAAGAAATTTCGGTGGCAAGCGAGCCTGCAGGACAGCAAGTGATTCGCTCGCTGGAGAATGCCATCAAACCGCAGGGCGGTCTGGCGATTTTGTCCGGCAATGTCGCGCCCGGCGGCGCGGTGATCAAATTGTCAGGCCAGAGCAAATCACAGCATCGTGGCCCGGCGCGTGTGTTCGATAATGAGGAAGTCGCCTATCAGGCGATCAAAGCGGGTGAGATCAAGCCGAACGATGTGCTCGTGCTTCGCTACGAAGGTCCGCGCGGCGGCCCTGGCATGCGCGAGATGCAGCTGCTGACAGGCGCGTTGCAGGGCTCGGGTCTTGGTGGTTCGGTCGCGTTGATGACCGATGGCCGCTTCTCTGGCGCTTCGCATGGTTTTGTGGTTGGCCACATCGTGCCTGAGGCGGCTGATGGCGGACCGATCGCCGCGCTGCGCGACGGCGACACCATCGTCATCGATGTCGAGCAGCGCCAGCTACGGGCCGAACTGAGCGACGATGAGATCCGCCAACGCCTCAAAGACTGGACCGAACCGGCACCACGCTACACGGAAGGTGTGCTCGCCAAGTATGCGGCGCTGGTCACTGATGCGGCGCAGGGTGCGATTACGTCAGCGTTTGCTTCGCGCCGGGTGTCCTCGTCAGCGGCAGGAAAGAAATAATCATCCACAACACAAAAATCACACAACCTCACAAGGAGAACCAAATGAGAAAACCAAACGCTATCAAACGACTGGGCATGGTGCGCCGCAAGCAGAGCATGACGCACGAGCAATTCGTCGATCACTGGCTGAACGTTCACGCAGAGCTGTGCAAGAAATTGCCCGGCATGCGCCGCTATTCCGTTAACCTGATTGCGCCGGAGTCCGTGCCGGTGCTCGGCTACGATGGATTCTCCGAGCTGTGGTTCGATTCCGCCGAGGCGCTGCAGGCCGCGCTGACCAGCCCGGAAGGCAAGACCCTGCTGGCGGATTTGCCAAACTTCACCGAGCATATTCAGCCTATTTTGGTTGAGGATTATTTGATGCTGGGGTGATAGCTCGGGGGGGAAGGCTGTCAGCCAACCCTCAGGTTTCATTCCGACTCATCGAGCAATGCTCAAATTGATAATCTCATCGGCATGATGCGCAGGTTTCACTGTCGGATGGCGCAAACTTCATGGTAGATTGATCCCGCCTGACCATAAATCGAATAAACAAGGTGGCCGGTCGCACTGTGCAGGACGCAGCGGCGAGCTGGCTTGGGGGGGAGATCTCTCTGCTCGTGATGCAGTTGATCTGCAATCTGCAGGCGGGCAGTTTGATCGCGCCGGACATCGCTTGCCGGCGTTCAGCCTGAAAGAGCATTCACATGAAGCGATGTGTAGTGCGCGCATTGGTGGGCTGGTGTTTCAGCCTGATCGGCGCTCTGAGCATGTCCTCCGAGGCGCATGCCGGACTGCTTAAACGCGAAGATATTGACAAGCTGCTCGATGGTCAATTCATCATCGGTGAGGTGCAGTCTGACCTGCCGGTGTATCCGCTGTTCGCAAAAAATCCCTCCGGAGGCAAGCCAGAACTGAAAGGCTATGCATTCGAGTCCCTGGATTTCGAGCCTGTGCGCGGCTACAGCGGCAAGCCCATCGATGTGCTGGTGGCGATGGACCTGAGCGGCAGCTTCATCGATCTGCGGCTGGTCGACCACAAGGAACCCTTCTTCAACAACCCGACCGGTACCGCAAGGCTGGGTACCTTCACCGCGCAATACACGGATCTTTCGCTGCGTCACACCGTACGTATTCATGACTGGCGCTCACCGACCAAGCGCGACGAGCAGTCCGCCGATTTGCAGGGGGTGAATCACGGCACCGTGACGACCAAAGCCATTGATCGCTCGATCTTTGCGTCAGCGGCCAAGGTGGCGCTCGCCAAACTGGATCCGAGCATCGCCGCAGCTGCTGCAGCGCGACGGCGCAGTACTCGCGAGAGCTTCCGGCCGCTAGTCTGGGAAGACTTGCTTGCCCGCGGCATGCTGCGCACCACCACGATCACATTCGCCGATATCGAACATGCCTATGCGAATGTGAACGAGCCGGGCAGCGGTAAGCTGGAAGGTATGGAGAGCAACGCGACCGCACTGACATTTCAGGTCGCGCTGCTGAGTATTCCTTCGATTGGCCGCAATCTGCTCGATGGCGAGGGCTGGCGTTACCTGAACACTAGTCGTCGGAAATCACAGGCGCTGCTCGTGACCGAGAGTGGCCCGCTGGCCCATGTGACCGATGTCACACAACGGCGGATCGTGCCGGATGCGCGCAGCACCGGTGATCCCCGACTTGTCGATCGCGCACCCGAAGCTCCCCTTGCGGCATCCCCCTCCGACGAGATGCTCGGGCAACTTAGGGTGCCCGACGAACTGCCCTTCGTGCTTTCACAGAACGGCAAGCCACTGAAGTTCAGCAGCATCGGTTACGACAAGGTGCTGAAAGTCCCCGGCTACCCAAAGGCGACCAAAGCCTATTTTCTGGTGATCGACAAGGCCACGCCACTCGATCCCTCGCAAGCTTTCGAGCTGGCATTCCGTCTGGGACGGCGTTTCGGAACCAACCAGATCATGAGCCACATCGAAAAGCGCGAATTCCCGCTGATCTATGATTTTCATGGCTGGCAGGCGACGATGTATGACTGGTGGGATACCGACTGGACATCGATCGATTGGATCA
>RGFZ01000088.1 GCA_010024875.1 Oxalobacteraceae bacterium
AATACCGCGCGCGCCTTATTTTCTGTCTCAAGCCATTCCATCTCGGGAATCGAGTCGGCGACGATTCCCGCAGCGGCTTGCGCGTACAACATGCCATCCTTGATCACGCCAGTGCGAATGGCGATGGCCAGATCCATTTCGCCACCGAACGACAAATAGCCACAGGCGCCGCCGTAGATGCCGCGTTTGACGGGTTCTAGCTCGTCGATCAGCTCCATCGCGCGCACTTTCGGTGCGCCGGACAGAGTGCCTGCTGGAAAAGTGGCACGCAGCACGTCCAGATTGGTCATGCCGGCTTGGAGTGTGCCTTCGACGTTTGAGACGATGTGTTGGACGTGTGAGTATTTTTCGATCACGAATTTGTCGGTGACTTTCACGCTGCCGATTTCGGCGATGCGCCCTATGTCATTGCGCGCGAGGTCGATCAGCATCACATGTTCGGCAATCTCTTTTGGATCGGCCAGCAGTTCTTCTGCCAGTTGCGCGTCTTTTTCTGGCGTTGCGCCGCGCGGGCGCGTGCCAGCCAGGGGCCGGATGGTGATTTTTTTCTTGCCCTCGGGCGTACCCTCGTTGCGCACCAAAATCTCTGGTGAGCTACCGACGATCTGCATATCGCCAAAATTGTAGAAGTACATGTACGGTGAAGGATTCAGTGAGCGCAGCGCACGGTATAGCGACAGTGGGGAATCCACATAAGGCTTGCGTATGCGTTGGCCGACCTGCACCTGCATCAAGTCGCCGGCCATGATGTATTCCTTGGCTTTGGCGACAGCGGCAAGATAGTCTTTTTTATCGAAATCGCGGATGGCTTCCGTGCGTACGGAAGCCGATGTGACGGGCACATCGACTGCTCGGCGCAACATCGCGCGTAAATCTTTCAGACGTTGCTTGGCCTTGCTGAAGGCTTCGGGTTGAGTCGTATCGGCATAGACGATCAGGTAAAGCTTTCCGGACAAATTATCGATGACCGCCAGTTCTTCCGTCAGCAGCAACTGGATATCGGGCAAATTGAGTTCATCGGGCGGCGCAGTGTTCTCCAACCGGTGCTCGATGTAGCGCACAGCGTCATAACCGAAATAGCCTGCGAGTCCGCCACAGAAGCGCGGCATACCCGGACTGATTGCTACTTTGTAGCGCGACTGGAACTGGGCGATGAAATCAAGTGGATTATCGTCAGAGGTTTCAACGACCTCGCCGTGACGCACCACCTCGGTGCGCTTGCCATAGGAACGTAGCAGTGTGCTGGCGGGCAGACCAATGAAAGAGTAGCGACCGAAACGTTCGCCGCCGACGACGGATTCCAGAAGGAAGGTGTTCTTGCCGAGTTGTTGTGTCTGTGCGAGCTTGAGGTAAAGAGTGAGCGGTGTTTCGAGATCTGCGAAGGCTTCGGTGAGCAGGGGAATGCGGTTATAGCCTTGCGCGGCTAGCGATTTGAATTCGAGTTCAGTCATGTTCGCGATATCAGCCGATATGTGTTTGCCAGCGTCGCCACAGCCAGGCCTCGAAGGCGCCCGGTGGGATCAGCTTAGTTTTTTTGACAAGAAACATGATGGTGGTTATCAAGCGGCGATCAGATCCGCCGCAATCCGAAGAGACCCGACTATACCATCCGAGGCGATGCTCTGAACAGGCTGACCGTGGTTATAGCCATAAGGAACAGCCAGGCTGCGGCAGCCGGCGGCGCGCGCGGCTTCGGCGTCATTGGAGGAATCACCGATGGCGACGGCTTCATGCGGCGCGATACCAAAATCGCCGCAGACGGTGAGCATGGGAAGCGGATCGGGTTTTTTTCGGGGTAGCGAGTCGCCACCGTAGATCACTCTGAAGAAGGGCAGCAAGCCAGTCTTCTCCAGCAGCGGACGCGCGAAGGCGATCGGTTTGTTGGTCACGCAGGCGAGGTACAGACCGCGCTCCTGCATGACCGCCAGCCCTTCATGCACCTGTGGATAGACCTGGCTATGCAGGCCGTTGATCTGCAAATAATGGTGCTGATAGCGTTGCATCGCATGCTCGAACCGGTGTTCGACTTCTTGTGCGCCGAAATCAACACCCAACACGCGGCGCATCAGGTGCTCTGAACCTTTGCCGACAAATTCTTTGATGGTCTCCAGCTCCAGCGGTGCGAGGTCCAGCTCGGCACGTAGGCGATTGATAGCCACTTGAAAATCCGGCGCGGTATCTACCATCGTGCCATCCAGATCAATGATCGCGGCCCGTATCCCTATGAGCGGCTTGAGGGTCGGATTCATACCGTGGCCAACTGACTGCGCATCGCATTGATGACAGCCTTGTAATCGGGCTTGCCGAAGATGGCGGAGCCGGCGACGAAGGTGTCAGCGCCGGCCTTGGCGATCTCGGCGATATTCTCCACCTTAACGCCGCCATCGACTTCGAGCATGATGTCGCGCCCGCTGGCATCGATCAGTTGGCGAACCGTGCTTATTTTTTTCAGTGCCTCAGAGATGAAGGACTGCCCGCCAAAGCCGGGATTGACCGACATGATCAGGATGAGGTCAAGCTTGTCCAGCACATGGTCGAGATGATGAAGTGGGGTCGCCGGATTAAAAACCAGTCCGGCCTTGCAGCCCTGGTCTCGGATCAGTGCCAATGTGCGATCGATATGCTCGGAGGCTTCGGGATGGAAGCTGATGATGTTGGCACCAGCTTTGGCGAAGTCCGGAATGATGCGGTCGACAGGCTTGACCATCAGATGGACATCGATCGGCACCTGCACATGCGGACGAATCGCCTCGCAGACCAGCGGCCCGATTGTCAGATTGGGAACATAGTGATTGTCCATCACATCGAAATGAATGATGTCTGCGCCAGCGGCGACGACGTTGCGAACTTCTTCCCCCAAGCGGGCAAAGTCGGCGGAAAGAATACTGGGTGCGATGCGGTAGCTGGACATGATTATTCCCTTCTGGCGAAGCGGGAATTCTACCTCCCGGTGCCCGACGCCGCTTGCATGGCGCGCTGAATTCGTGTGCAATCGTGGGCTGTGCGCTGTAGTCGCAGCGCCGTTATGTCAAAAGACGAAAAAGAGAGCACCGCCCCTATGTCCACGTATCAAATGACCGTGACTGTGCAGACCCGATATCTTGAGGAGCAGTCCGATCCGGATCGCTCGCGCTATGTGTTTGCCTATGCGGTTACTATAAAAAACACCGGCAGCGTTGCAGCGCAGCTGATCTCCCGGCACTGGATCATTACCGATGCGAACGATCAGGAGCAGGAGGTGAAGGGGCTGGGCGTGGTCGGCCACCAGCCTTTGCTGAAACCCGGAGAACAGTTCGAGTACACCAGCGGTACCTCGCTGGCCACGCCGCAAGGAACCATGCGAGGTGAATATTTTTGCGTGGCCGAGGATGGCGAGCGTTTCGCCGCGCCGATCACGGAATTCATTTTGTCGTTGCCTCGGACGCTACATTGATGAATCGGCCGCTAGCCCTCGCTTGCATCATCGATCGTCGTCGTTCTTATCCGAGAACATCGTCCACCAGACAATAAACACCAGCAGGCCCAACGCAAGGCCTGCCTCCAAAAATAGCAACCACATAGTCCGTGCTTCCGATCACAAAACGCCCTAGTGTAATCCTCGCGCTGACCATCACGCTATTTGTCATGGCCGGCTGTGCTATTTCGCCCAAGGGCAAGCCTATCGCCAGCGTTCCTGCGCCAGCCGCGCCCCTGCCGCCGTCACCATTGACGGCGAAGCCAGCTGACTATCTTCGTGTTGTAAGTTTCAGTGAGCTGCCCGGCTGGGCTGAGGACGATCTGCGGCAAAGTTGGCCGGCGATGCTGGCAAGTTGCGAGGCACTCAGCAAGCGACCTGAATGGTCTGCGGTATGTTCTGCAACAGCTTCGGTCAATGCCGGTGATGAACGATTAGTCCGCGCATTTTATGAGTCACAGTTCATTCCGCATCAGCTGCGCAATCTTGATGGCAGTATCCAGGGAATGGTCACGGGTTATTACGAGCCTTTGCTCAAAGGATCGCGCACGCGATCGGGGCCGTTTCAGACTGCGTTGTACCGGACACCCGAGGATTTACTCACCATAGATCTTGCAGCACTGTATCCGGAACTGAAGAACATGCGACTTCGCGGTCGTCTTGCGGCCAACAAGATCGTGCCTTATCCCAGTAGGGCCGAACTGATGCAGCAGAACTTGTTGGTCGGCAAGGAGCTGCTGTGGGTGGATGACCCAGTGGAAGCATTCTTCTTGCAAGTACAGGGCTCGGGGCGTGTACTCATCGAGAGCACCCGTGAGACAGTGCGAGTCGCCTATGCAGACCAGAATGGGCATCCGTATCGTTCGATCGGCCGCTATCTGGTGGATAAAGGCGAGCTGACGCTCGATCAGGCATCCATGCAGGGTATCAAGGCATGGGTCGCTGCCAACCCGGCCCGCCGGCAAGAGCTGCTGAATGCGAATCCGAGCTTCGTTTTTTTTCGGGAAGAGGTCGATCCGCAGTTTGTCAGCTTGGGCGCGCCAGTATTCCTGTCGACTACACAGCCGAACGCTGCTCAACCGCTGCGCCGTCTGATGCTGGCGCAGGATACCGGCGGCGCTATTCGTAATCCGGTGCGGGCGGATCTGTTTTGGGGCTTTGGCGCCGAGGCGGGAGAACTCGCTGGCAGGATGAAGCAGCCCGGCCAGATGTGGGTGCTGCTGCCAAGAACACTGGCACTGCAATCCAACTGAGGTTTATTTCAGAGCAATCAGATACGAGGCTGCGAGCGTCGTTCCCGGTTGCGCCATGGCAGGGGTGTGGGCCGAGATTCTAGTTGTTCTGACTCAGGTGCAAGCCAAGAGGTCGAATGATTTACATCCTGTGGAAGAGGGCTGGTTCTGCAGCTGGTCCATAGCAGCATTGCAGCATCCACCGTGGCATTGTGAAGTTCGAACCATCCCGGTAGCAGGGTCGCGCCCACGTGCCTACCCAGCGCATGATCGCCACGCATTAGGGCGGCGTGCGCCCTGTGCATTGCGCATAGCACCCGCGCGTGCTGCTCGAGATGACATTGAGCCGCCGGGAACGCGTGCTTTTCCATCAGATTCTGTTCCGTTCGGAAAACCTGTTCCATATAGTCGAGCAGTCGCGCATAACTCGCGCCAACCTCATGGTCGCGGCAATTGCGCAGTTGCTGAGTCAGCTGACGCAGCAGCTGATGAGAATCGTTGAGCTGAGTAATATCCAAGAGCATGATGGAACCATGACGAGGTGGCCACAAGAAAAAGCGGGAGAGGGACAATGCCTTGAGAGTGTTCCATTCGGTGATCAAGGCATCTTATCTTTTACCTTAGTGCCGCCGCGCCGTGTGTCAAGCAGATTCGATCAATCTCAAACTAATGGCGAATAGGTGTGCAGCTACAATGGCTGTTTGAAATCTTGATACCAACAGAAGAGAGGAGCTTCGCATGCCTTACGAAAACATTCTGCTTGAGACACATGGCAAAGTCGGTTTGATCAGACTGAACCGTCCCAAGGCACTCAATGCGCTGAACGATCAGCTCATGAACGAACTTGGCGAAGCGCTGCTGGCATTTGATGCAGATGAGCAGATAGCTTGCATGGTCATTACTGGCAACGAGAAAGCATTCGCCGCCGGTGCCGATATTGCTGCGATGGCGTCCTACACCTTCATGGACGTGTACAAAGGCGAATACATTACCCGCAACTGGGAGCAGATTCGGCGTGTGCGCAAGCCCATTATTGCTGCGGTGGCCGGATATGCGCTGGGTGGCGGCTGTGAGCTGGCCATGATGTGTGACTTCATTATTGCTGCCGAGACTGCAAAGTTCGGTCAGCCAGAAATAAAATTGGGCACCATGCCCGGTGCTGGCGGCACCCAGCGCTTGCCGCGGGCGGTGTCCAAGTCCAAGGCCATGGACATGTGCTTGACTGCCCGAATGATGGACGCCTCCGAAGCCGAACGTGCCGGACTGGTATCCCGGGTCGTGCCTGCCGACACACTGATGGAAGTGGCACTGGAAGCGGCGACCGTCATCGCGTCTATGTCCCTGCCCTCTGTGATGATGATCAAAGAAGCGGTCAATCGCGCTTACGAATCGTCGCTGACCGACGGGGTCCAATATGAGCGCCGGCTCTTCCACAGCACCTTTGCAACAGAGGATCAGAAAGAGGGCATGAACGCCTTTATCGAGAAACGCTCGCCGAACTTCCGTGGCCTCTGATGTCGGTGGCCTTCAACAGAAAAAGTTATCAGCTAGATATTATTTGATCTGAAAGCGGGTGGCAATGCCGCATAAGCGTTTCGCGCACCGAATGACAGTCGTCAAGTTATTTGGGTCAAGGCGCTTGACGGCGGCTTAAAAACATTGCATACTCGCCGGCTCTTTGGTTGACGCACACAACGATTCGTCAGCCGCGCTCCAGGCGATAGGAGTCGATGCTGCACTTGACGAAAATCGCGAAACAGCGCAAAATTCCGCTTCTTTGCTGATGGCCGACAAAGCCAGTCGGCGGCTTGAAAGAGCGAAAAAGCCGGGCCGAAGCGCTTGACGAAAATCGCAAAACAAGTCATAATTCCGCTTCTTTGCTTTTGCAAACACAACGATTTGCATGCGCATGGGGCAAGGCGTAAGCCAACGAATTCTGAAGTTCTTTAAAAATTAACAGCCGATAAGTGTGGGCGCTTGGTGGCGTGCGGCGATGAAGCTTCGGCGGCATCGCAATACTTTAAAAATCAAGTGCTCACAAAGAAATATAGGTAAGTTCGCAAGAACTTATCCTGTCAGTATTTTGAGTGAGCGACGGTTCTTCGGAACCTGCCAGAGATGGCACAACAGAGATTGAACTGAAGAGTTTGATCCTGGCTCAGATTGAACGCTGGCGGCATGCCTTACACATGCAAGTCGAACGGCAGCGCGGGCTTCGGCCTGGC
>RGFZ01000089.1 GCA_010024875.1 Oxalobacteraceae bacterium
GACCGATCGCCCCGGTCATGATCGCCGTTATGCGATCGATGCGCGCAAGACAGAGCGTGAGCTGGGATGGCGTCCAGCAGAAACTTTCGAGACAGGCATGCGCAAGACGGTGCAGTGGTATTTGGCCAATCAGGAATGGGTGCGCAAGATTCAATCCGGCGATTATCTGAAATGGATAGACCGTAACTACAGCCAGCGCACAGGGAGCACCGCATGAGCGACAAGAACAATCGACGCGGCATCATTCTTGCTGGCGGATCTGGAACGCGTCTGTATCCGGTGACCATGGCGGTCTCCAAGCAGTTGATGCCGGTGTACGACAAGCCAATGATCTACTACCCGCTGACAACGCTGATGTTATCTGGTATGCGAGACATCCTGCTGATATCGACACCGCAAGATACGCCGCGATTCGAGGCATTGCTGGGTGATGGGAGTCAGTGGGGAATCCATATTCAGTATGCGGTACAACCCTCGCCGGACGGGCTTGCCCAGGCTTTCATCATTGGGCGTGAATTTGTAGGCGATCATGACTCGGCGCTGATCCTTGGAGACAATCTGTTCTATGGCCATGATTTTGATGGGAAGCTGCGCGCCGCCAATGAGCGTAGTGAAGGCGCCTCCGTGTTCGCCTATCATGTCGAGGATCCCGAGCGCTACGGCGTTGTCGGATTTGATGCCAATCGGCGCGCGATCAGTATCGAAGAAAAACCAAAGCATCCCCAATCCAATTACGCAGTGACCGGGTTGTATTTTTATGATCGGCAGGTTTGCGATATTGCTGCCAGCATCAAGCCGTCTGCCCGCGGCGAACTGGAAATCACTGACGTTAACAAGATCTATCTCCAGCAAAAAGAATTGCATGTCGAGTTGATGGGACGCGGGATGGCATGGCTAGATACCGGCACGCATGAATCCTTGCTGGAAGCGGCGCAGTTCATTGCAACGCTTGAAAAGCGACAAGGCCTGAAAGTCGCTTGCCCCGAGGAAGTCGCCTACCGGAAAGGCTATATTGATGCAGCACAGCTCGAGAAGCTGGCCGAGCCTCTGAAGAAGAACACCTACGGCCAATATCTGCTACGCCTGCTGAAAGACAAGGTGTACTGACACCATGAACGTGATCAAGACAGCGATACCCGATGTGCTCATCATCGAGCCCAAGGTGTTTGGCGATTCACGCGGGTTTTTCTTTGAAAGTCATAATCAGCGGCGCTTTGAAGAGCTGACCGGTATGCATCGGCCCTTTGTGCAAGACAATCATTCCCGCTCTGCGCGCGGCGTACTGCGCGGCTTGCATTACCAGATGCATCAGCCACAAGGAAAACTGGTGCGTGTCACGCAAGGTGAAGTATTCGATGTGGCGGTCGACCTGCGCCGGAGTTCGCCGACTTTCGGTCAATCCGTTTCGGTGCGATTGTCCGCCGAGAGTCACCGGCAGCTATGGATACCGCCGGGTTTTGCACATGGCTTTCTGGTGACCACCGATAGTGCGGATTTTCTGTACAAGACCACCGATTACTATGCGCCAGAGCATGAGCGGACCTTGTTATGGAATGACCCGGTGCTAGATATCGACTGGCCGCTACAAGGTGAACCTGTGCTGTCCGATAAAGACAAGGTGGGTGTGCCGCTCGCTCAGGCCGACACCTACGCATGAAGATACTGGTCACGGGCCGCGATGGCCAGGTAGGCGGGGAGCTGGCGAGGGCGCTTATCGGGCTGGGTGACCTCATGGTTCTTGGTCGTACGCACATGGATCTGTCAGATCCTGACTCGATACGCAATGCGATTCGTGCAGAGCGTCCGGCGCTGATCATCAACGCGGCGGCGTATACTGCGGTGGATCTGGCGGAATCCGAGCAAGCGCTGGCTTATGCGATCAATGCGCACGCGCCTGGCATCCTCGCAGAAGAGGCAAAACATCTGGGCGCCGCGCTGATTCACTATTCGACCGACTATGTCTACGATGGCAGCAAGCAGGCGCCTTGGATTGAATCGGATGCGACCGGCCCCTTGTCGGTTTACGGACAATCCAAACTCGCGGGTGAGCAGGCCATTGCGGCTGTTGGTGTGCCGCATCTGATTTTTCGAACCAGTTGGGTATATGGCTTGACCGGCAAAAATTTTCTATTGACGATGCTCCGTCTGGCGCAAAGCCGACCTGAGCTGTCTATCGTCAGCGACCAGATCGGTGCGCCGACCTGGAGTCGCACGATTGCCGAGGCCACTGCCGACGCGATCAAAAAAGTAGAAAATCCTGATCGATTGAGCGAACTCAGTGGTATTTATCATCTGTGCGCTGCCGGTCAGACCAGCTGGTATGGTTTTGCCGAGAAGATTTTCTCGCATCCTTTCGTGGCGCAAAAGCCGACGCTCAAGCCCATTTCTACGAAAGACTATCCGACGCCCGCGCAACGCCCGAAGAATTCCGTGATGAGCACGACAAAATTCCAGCAGAATTTCGGATCGCTGCCTGCATGGGACGAGGCGCTGGCAGTCTGTCTGTCGAATATTCCTGCTGAGGCACCGCACCTCTTGCAAACGATCTGAATAAAACTGAACTCACTGAATTCACTGAACTCACCGACCGAGCAACTATGGCAAACAGCAACGCAAGCCTGACACCGGGCATTTTCAAGGCGTATGACATTCGCGGCGTGCTTGGCAAGACGCTCGACATCCGTATTGCGCGGCAAATCGGCCAGGCATTCGGCAGCGCCGCACTCATCAAAGGTGAAAAGACCGTCGTCATAGGACGTGACGGTCGGCTGAGCGGCCCATCACTTTCCGCTGCGCTGGCCGAGGGCCTGCAATCCGCAGGAGTGGACGTGATCGATGTCGGCATGGTGGCCACCCCCATGCTGTACTTCGCTACCTATGCTCTGGGCGCGCCCAGCGGCATCATGGTCACCGGTAGTCACAACCCGCCGGATTACAACGGCTTCAAGATGGTGCTGGCCGGCGAGGCAATCTATGGCGAGACCATACAGCAACTGTATCAGCGTATTCTTGCCAGTGACTTTTCGAGCGGACGAGGCGGATATCGCCAGCACGACATTCGCGAGGCCTACCTTGCGCGCATCATCGGCGACATCAAGCTGGCGAAACCGATGAAGCTCGCAGTTGATTGCGGCAATGGCGTTGCCGGTGCAGTTGCCGGGGATCTGTATCGTGGCTTGGGTTGCGAGGTGATCGAGTTGTTCTGCGATGTTGATGGAAATTTCCCAAACCACCATCCTGATCCTGCCCATCCCGAAAATCTTGAAGATCTGATTCGTGCGTTACAAACGACTGATGCGGTGCTCGGTCTGGCATTCGATGGCGATGGCGACCGACTGGGTGTCGTCACCAAGGATGGACAGATTATCTATCCTGATCGTCAGCTGATGCTGTTTGCGCAGGAAGTGCTATCGCGTCATCCGGGTGCGCCGATTTTGTATGACGTGAAATGCAGTCGTCATGTGGCCGAGGTCGTGAAGGCTGCGGGTGGCGAGCCACTGATGGGCAAGACGGGACACTCGCTGGTGAAGGCGCGGATGAAAGAGACTCAGGCGCCACTGGGCGGCGAAATGAGCGGTCATGTGTTCTTCAAGGATCGATGGTATGGCTTTGATGATGGTCTGTATGCCGGCGCGCGCCTGCTTGAGATACTCTCCAGAGTGGCGGATCCCAGTGCCACGCTGAATGCTTTGCCACAGTCGTTGTCAACGCCCGAATTGCAGATCAAATGTGCCGAGGGAGAGAACCACGTCCTCGTCGAGCGGCTGCAGAGAGAAGCCAGCTGGCCCGATGCAAAACAGGTACTCACTATTGATGGTGTCCGAGTCGAATACGCTGATGGATTTGGGCTGGTGCGGGCATCGAATACCACGCCGGTACTGGTGCTGCGCTTCGAGGCGGAGAACGAAGACGCGCTCTCTCGCATACAGCAGTCGTTGGGCAAGGCCATCCGCCAAGTCAAGCCGGATGCCGAGCTGCCTTTTGCGGCCTGAGTGTCACGCTGAATGCCCCTGCTGACGCTGCGAGCTTACTCCGCGCTCTGGTGGCTGCTGCTGCCTCTCGTGCTGTTGCGTCTGTGGTGGCGCGGTCGCAAGGAAGCAGGCTATCGCCGGCACATTGCCGAGCGTTTCGGATTGGGTGCTCACTTTCCATCGCCGCTGATCTGGGTACATGCGGTATCCGTTGGCGAGACGCGCGCGTCCGAGCCGCTGATACGGGCGCTGCTCAAACAATACCCGCAATATCAGATTCTGCTCACGCACATGACGCCCACTGGCCGTGCGACGGGAGCTACCCTGTTCGGCAAGGATTCGCGGGTTCTGCAGTCCTACCTTCCGTATGACACCTTGAGCATGACCCGGCGTTTCGTGCAAGCGACCCGCCCATCGCTGTGCGTACTGATGGAAACCGAAGTCTGGCCAGCACTGATACACAGCTGCCATCAGGAGAGCGTACCTGTCGCACTGGTCAATGCGCGCTTGTCAGAAAAATCTTTGCGCCAAGCGCAGCGTTTTGCCGGCCTGTTCAGAGAGGCCGCGAAGAAGATAAGCTTGTTCGCTGCACAGACCCAAGCCGATGCCGAGCGCTTGCGCCAACTCGGAGCCGAGAACGTTACCGTCACCGGCAGCCTGAAATTCGATATCGCCCCGCCTGAGCCGATGATTGAGCTGGGAGCACAATGGCGCCGTCAATTCGGGCAACGCCCGGTGTTACTGTGCGCGAGCACGCGCGAGGGTGAAGAAATCTTGCTGCTCGATGCGTATATGCGTGCGACGCTCCCGCAAGAGAATCTGCTGATCATCGTTCCGCGCCATCCGCAGCGCTTTGCAGAAGTCGCGCGGCTTCTGGAGCAGCGAGGACTCGATTATCTGCGTCGTTCACAACTCGGACCGGAGTCGCTGTCACCGCATGTTCATATACTGCTGGGAGATTCACTGGGAGAGATGTTCGCGTTCTACGCAGTCTGTGACATGGCCTTCATCGGCGGCAGCCTGTTGCCACTTGGCGGGCAGAATTTGATCGAGGCCCTGTCATGCGGTAAACCAGTGTTTGTCGGGCCACACACCTTCAATTTTGCGCAGATTACCAAGGATGCCGTTCAGTCGGGTATCGCAGTGCGAATAAGCGATGCGAACGAGTTGTTTAGCCAGTGGCTGGCGTGGTTAATCGACCGCGATAAACTACAGGAAGTATCCGCAAGTGCGGCGCAGTTCACGCACGTGCATCGCGGTGCAACCGAAAAAACGGTACGCCTGCTATCCGGGATGCTGAATCAGCTGCAGGTCAACCTCGTGCGCGAGTCAGGTAAATTCTAGTATCTGCAAACCCAGGACGGCGGCAGCTTTTTGCAAACGTTTGTCGAAACAGGCGAAAGTCATCTGTCCGTTCGCGCCTTGATGCAATCGCTGTGCCGCTGCTAGCTGAACGCTGTCATAGGCCCTCAGCGCAAACGCCTCCGCGATGTCGCCCGCCAGCTTGACCAGCGTCTGGTTTATCTCTATGACTGCAAAATCCAGCCACATTTGCTCGAACCGGGTTCGCCCAGAATCGATGGTGTCAGCATCTTCAGGTATTTCACGTGCTCGCCTTGCCATCGCAGCCATCATTTCCGCCCAGGCGATTCTGCATACCGAAATGGCAGACGCTTGTTGAGCTGCTTCAAGCATTTGTCCGCTGTGCTCCTCGTCGATAAAGAGCTTTGCAAGCGCAGAAGTGTCGCAAAACAAAATCAAGCGCGATCTTCCTGAATCATTGTGCTGAGAGGCTTGCCGCCGGGAGAGAGCTTGGGCAAGTGCTCGGGGAAAGCTGGTTTTTTTCCATTCCAGGTGACTGAGGCATCGGCGACCAGCTCCCCCAAGAGGTGATCTTTGTGGGATGGAATACCGATAATTCTGGCGATCGGCTTGTTATGCGAAGTGACTTCAATGACCTCGCCGCGCTGAGCGCGGGCAAGCATGCTTGAGAGATGGGTTTTGAGTTCTCTGACAGCAATTAACATGGGCGTCTCCCAATATTTGGTCATATTTTACAGAAAAAATGGAATGCGTCTCCCAATATTTGGTCATATTTTACAGAAAAAATGGAATTTGCGACCACAAATATGACTTGTTGCTATTTCCCGCATCTCTCTGGAGATCCTTGGAAACCCATGTTCAAGGAATACAAAATTTTTAATATGACAAGACCCGAAGTTGGTCAGTCCGTTACCGGCGGACAAGGAGATTGGAAGAATGAGCTTGGAAATAAGAACCCGTCGGCTGCTATTGCGTCCCTGGCGGCCCGAAGATTTTCAGCCGTTTGCCGCCATGAACGAGGATCCGCGGGTAATGGAGTTTTTTCCAACGGTTCTCGACCGGGAGCGAAGCGATGCGCTTGCTGTTGAAATACAAAAGCATATCGACGAGCACGGCTGGGGTTTCTGGGCGGTGGAGATACCGGGAGAAGTTCGCTTTGCCGGATTCACTGGTCTGAACAAGTTGCGGGAGGATTTGCCTTTTGCTCCGGGTATCGAGATCGGATGGAGACTGGCGCGTAATTTTTGGGACAAAGGGTATGCGAGCGAGGCGGCTCAGGCGGTGCTGGAAACAGGTTTCCGGCAATTGTGCCTGCAAGAGATGGTTGCATTCACTGCAATGCAGAATGTGCGTTCGAGAGCAGTGATGTCGAGAATTGGCATGGTTTACGAAGGAGAGACCTTCGAACATCCGGGCATTGCGCCC
>RGFZ01000090.1 GCA_010024875.1 Oxalobacteraceae bacterium
CAACCCCGGGCCGGTGTTGTTGATACACGCAATGATGGCCGTGAACCCCGTCACCATATCAGCGCCCGAGAACAGCATCAGCATCGTGCAGACGATGATGGTAGCCCCGTACAGGAGTGCAAATGCCAAAATCGAGTACAACACCGAGGTACTCACGGGGCGGTTATTCAATTTGATGACAATCTGTGCGCGTGGATGGATCAGGCGTCGCAATTCGCCATAGCTTTGCTTGAGCAACAGCTGCGCGCGCACCATCTTGATACCGCCCCCTGTTGATCCCGCGGCTGTAGCGAAACAGCACAGCAGCAGCATATATACCGGGCCAAATGACGGCCAGAGGTTGTAGTCCGTGGTGGCTAGTCCGGTTGTCGTCGCGATCGAAATCACATTAAAACTTGCAAACCGCAATGCGGTCAGAAAATCGCTATAGGTATTCTCACGCCACAGGTAGTAGGCAACGAGAAAGACGCTGAAAATCATCAGCAACCAGAACGCATGTGCCTCTTTGTCTAGCACATAAGGGCGGATGCTGCGCTTAGACAGCACCAGAAAATGCGTCGCAAAATTAATTCCTGCCAAAAGCATGAAGACCATGCAGATGGCCTCTAGCAGCGGCGAATCGAAATAACCAAAGCTGGCATCATGGGAAGAAAAACCCCCGAGGCCCATGGTCGAGAATGCGTGCATCATCGCTTGCCAGATATCCATCCCACCCCAGAAAAATCCCATGATGCAGGCCAGTGTGATCAGCGAGTAGACTAGCCACAGTCCCTTGGCTGTCTGCGCGATTCTCGGCGTCAGCTTGTCATCCTTCATCGGCCCAGGTGTCTCTGCTTTGAAAGCCTGGCTGCCGCCCACACCGAGCAGAGGCAGAATGGCCACCGACAGCACGACTACACCCATGCCGCCAACCCAGTTCATGAAACAGCGCCAGAAATTAATCGACAGGGGCAGCTTATCAAGATCGCTCAGCACGGTCGCGCCAGTCGTTGTAAATCCGGATACGCACTCGAAATACGCATCCGTGAATGACAACCCCTTGATCTCGAACATCAACGGCAGCGAGGCAAACACAGGCGCCACGGCCCAGGTCAATGCAGCGAGAAGAAAGCCATCTCTGATCTGAAGTTCCGGGTCGTTTAACCGGCGCCGTGTCATGCGCCAGAAAACATAGCCGAACAACAGAGTCAGTCCGATCGACTTGAAATAACTCTCGCTCGCCCCATCGTTAACATACAGTGACACGGCCCAGGGAATCAGCATCACGCCTGCGAGCACCACAATCACAAAGGCGAGCACATTAAGTACTGAATTGACACGGACCATGCGCGCTCCTTAGATGAACAGTCCGCTGACCTGCAGCAACCGCTCCACGCGTGGGATGATTTTCTTGTCCGTCACGAAGATCACCAGATGGTCTTCAGCGTGTATCACCTCATCATGATGCGCCATCAGCACTTTTTCTTGTCGCACGATGGCACCCAGCAGCGCACCCGAGGGCCAGTTGATCTCGTCGACACGTCTTCCCACTACCTGACTAGTAGAATGATCGCCGTGTGCTATCACCTCAAGCACTTCTGAAGCGCCGCGGCGCAGACTATGTGCCGTATCCACGTCTGCTCGTCGGATATGCGAGAGAATGTCACCAATCGAGGTTTCTGCTAGTCCGATCACGATGTCGATCTTGCTATCCTCGAGTAGATCGACGTATTCTGTTTTATGAATCAAGGCTACAACGCGGTTGGCACCCATCCGCTTGGCCAGCAGCGCAGCAATGATGTTGCGCTCATCGTTGTTGGTTGCGGCCACGTAGAGATCGACTTCGGCAACACCTTCGGTGTCGAGCAGTTCGGCATCCGCTTCGCTGGCATTGAGTACGAGGGTCCCATGCAATGATCCTGCCAGCGCTTTGGCGCGATCTTTGTCCGGCTCAATCAGCTTGACATTCAGCTTGCGCTTCTCGAGCGCCGAGGCAAGACGAAAACCCACATCCGAGCCGCCACCGATCATCACGCGTTTGACCGGACGGTCCATCTTGCGTAACTCCTGCATCACCTTGCGCATATCATCGCGCTCAGAAAGCACAAACACCTCATCGCCGGTGCGGATGATGGTTTGTCCGTCAGGGCGAAGTGAGCCGTTCTCACGGAAGATCGCAACGATGCGCGCATCGATATTCGGCAAATGTCTGGAGAGATCTGAGATCGGCTTACCGACCAGGAGACCATCATCGCGCGCGCGAACCGCCACCATGCGCACGCGATCATTGGCAAACTCGAGTACCTGCAGCGCTTCGGGGAATTCAACCAGCTTGAGCAGATAATCGCTGACCACCTGCTCCGGACAGATCATGTGGCTGATGTCGAACAAGCTGCCATCTGAAAGACTTTCATTGCTGAAGTACTCGGCTGCACGAATCCGGGCCACGCGATCGGGTACCTGAAACAGCACATGCGCGATCCGGCAGGCCAGCATGTTGACTTCGTCGACCTCCGTCACAGCGATCAGCAGCTCGCAATCCTGAATACCCGCCTCCAAGAGCACAGACGGATGCGCCGCATTGCCAGTCACTGTTCTCAAGTCATAGCGATCTGCCAGTAGTTTCAGCGGTTCTTCATTGAGATCAATGACGGTAATGTCGTTGTCTTCAGATGCCAGATGAGCCGCGACGGATGACCCAACCTGCCCCGCCCCCAAAATGATTATTTTTTTCATTATTGATTATTGTCTGACGAATGCGTCAGCATTATAGGAGACAGCTAGGCCTCACTCGGATTTAAATGAGTTTGAAGTATGTAGTAATTCTTAATTATTGATTCTCAATTAGTGATTCTCAATTAGTGATTCTCAATAAACGGTCAATGAACAATCGAGCAACAGAAGAACCATGTCCCTCGTCCATTCATCGATTAGCGCGGCCGACAAATTACGACATCAAAAAGGCAAGTCGGCAGGCAGCAAGGGTTTGTTTTAAAAAATTTACTTATTTATATCGGCCTTTGTTTATAAACGGTTATCGCGCCACCGATTTCTGCACTGCACAACAAGGTTTCATCTATGTTTCAGCAGGTTCAGGGGATTGTCAGCCGCTGACGAAAAATCGATTTAATGATTGTCAATTGCGTCTTTGATCAAGTATTCTTGCCAAGCAGTAACATTCATTGTGAGGGGGGGAAGCATGGCAAAGAACATCCGCTTCGGCGATTATGTGCAGGCTGTGACCGTCGATTCCGACTCGATCAGCTACACCAAAATGATACCGAAGCCAAAACTGGACAAGAACGGGAAAGAAATCCCGATGCGTCCAGAGAAGCTTCAGCTAACGGGTTCGGACATCTACAACCTGCTGCAGCCGTACCTGCATGTGCGCATCATGGAGCAGATCTCTGCTGTGATACCACTCGCAGCTTATCTGGTGCTGTTCCAGCTGATCGTCTTGCAGCGGTCAATTCTCGGCGCGACGGAAATCACTCTGGGCCTCGTGGCCGTGATCGTCGGCCTGATGATTTTCATGGAAGGTCTGAAGCTCGGCCTGATGCCCTTTGGTGACATCATCGGTAACACGCTACCGAAGAAGCTGCCACTGGTCGGGGTGTTGATCATCGCCGGCCTGGATCCGACCAAAGCACCTGCCCTGTTCTACGCGCTGCAGGTACAGACCGAAACCACCGTGCTTGCTGTCGGTATCGGCGTAGGCTTTGCGGCGGTGATTGGGTCCATGCGCTTCTTGTACAACTGGAGCCTGAAGCCGATCATTTACCTGTCACTCATTCCGACCACGCTGCTTACGGCTTACTGCGCAATGGATCCGTTGCTCTCGTCTATCGTCGGCCTGGCCTGGGATTGCGGCGCAGTGACCACCGGCCCGGTAACCGTGCCGCTGGTGCTCGCACTGGGCATCGGTATCGCCGCCTCAGGTGGCAAGGGCGATAGCTCGCTGTCTGGTTTCGGGATCGTCACGCTCGCATCGATCTTCCCGATCGTGGCGGTGCTGATCGTGGGTGTCTATTTTGGCTCGACGGTGAGCGTTGAGGAAATGAATGCAGCCAATCTGGTCGTCGCAGAGGCCATGAAGACGGCGGCCGGCGGCGACATGTCTACCTGGGACAAGATTCTGATGGGTCCGATCAAGGATGGCGTGCAGGCGATCGTACCCCTCGTCATCTTCCTGATGATCATCCTGTTCGGCGTCTTGCGTACTCGCCTGCCGAATGCTTTCATCATCACCTATGGCTTGGTCTTGTCGGTGGTGGGCATGTGCGTGTTCAACATCGGTCTGCTGTACGGTTTGTCGGCTCTGGGTGACCAAGCCGGTAGTCTCGTGCCGGGCGCATTCCAAAGCATTACCTTGCCTGAGCGTCTGCTGCTGCCGGGTGAGAACGCTGAATACGGCAATCTCTACGGCCAGTTCTGGGGCATCATCATCGCCTGCGTATTCTCATGGGTACTGGGCTTTGGTGCGACGCTGGCTGAGCCTGCGCTGAACGCGCTGGGTTCCACGGTTCAGAACATGACCAACGGCTCGTTCAAGAAATCGATGCTGATGTATGCCGTCGCTGGCGGTGTCTCCACCGGTATTCTGCTGGGCGTGACCAAGCTGATCTTTGGCTACAACCTGCTCTACATCCTGATCCCCGGATACATCATCGGCGTAGTGCTGACCGCGATGTCCTCGGAAGAGTTCGTCAACATCGGCTGGGATAGTGCCGGCGTGACCACGGGTCCGGTAACCGTGCCGCTGGTGCTGGCCATGGGTCTGGGCATGGGCGGTGCGGTGCAGGCTGTGGAAGGCTTCGGCATTCTGGCCGCTGCCTCGATCGCGCCCATCGTCGCCGTGCTCGCAACATCAACGAATCAACAGAAACCAGAATTACATACAGAATTAAAAGGGGAACCTAATGGCCAAGCGTAAAGTTACGAATTTGACCGAAGTGGCTCTGATTACCTGCGTGGTACAAAAAGGCCTCGCAGATACAATCAATGAATCGCTGCTGGAAGTCGGTGTACAGGGCTCGACCGTGCACCTGGGTGTGGGCACCGGTGTGCGTGAGCGTCTCGGTATTCTCGGCGTCGCGGTAGACGTCGAGCGCGAGATCATCAGCGTGCTGGTACCGCAGGATCAGATCGACCGCATCTTCGAGAGGATCTTCCTCGCCGGCAGGCTGGATACACCGGGCATGGGTTACGTGTATGTGACCCCGCTGCTGCAGGCGGCGACTTACATCCCGCCGAATCTGCTCAAAGACTAATCACTCTGACCATTGAGAGGAAAAGACGATGAGCCAGAACGAACATCCGGACATCCCGTACATCGACTATACGCGTCTGATCACCTGCATCCTGTATGAGGGTGGCGCCATGAAGCTGTTGGAGCTGCTGCATCACAAGGGGATCAACGACTGTCATTTTTATAGCGTTCGCGGGAACCCGATCGGCCGCGCATCTCTGGCTGGCAATCTGCCCGAGATCCCCAAGACCGAGATCCTGCACGCGACGGTATCTGCCGACCAGGCCGACTACATCTACCGGATGCTGTACGAAGAGGCGAACATGGATGAACAGGGCAAGGGCGTGATCTACGTGAACCGCCTGATCCGCTCCGTTCCCATGACGCTGCCGGAAGAATCGCACGTCGGCGCCTGAGGCCCGAGACCCTATATAACAGCCACTCAATACAGGAGATATTCATGAGTGATGTCATCAAGAATATGATTGCAAAAAACAAGCGCGCGATTTTTGATATCGAGGCGATTGTTCAGTTCAATGTCGGCCAGATTCAGGTGGCGCGAAGCACCATCGAAGAAAACATCACCGACGCCCAGCAGAGCTACCTGATTAACGCCGCCGGTAACCGCGAGCTGATCATGCGTACCACGGACGATGTGTTCCGTAACCGTCTGATGATGATCGAGCAGCTGAACCCGACCAATGCTGACCAGGAAGCCTTCCAGCTGTCGATGGCTAACCGCGTCAAGGTTGAGTACCTTGACCATCGCACCAAGATCAACCGCAAGATGGCTTCCATCGCACTCAAGATGGCCGAGGCGATCCGTGCGCTGGGCGAAGTCAGCCAGACCTTCTACGAACTGAATGAAGAGATGGTCAACTACATCGACGAAGTCGCTGATACTAATGGTCAGTGGCTTGACGGTGAGCTCAAGCAGCAGATGGAATCGGCCTCGCATCACGGCAATGAAAGCCGCGTGATGGAGATCGAGGAAGTTGTTCGCACCATCAAGAGCAGCTCGATCGAGACGCGCAAGATGATCGACGACACCTTCCGCGATGCCAGCGAGCTCAAAGAAAAGCTCAACAACATCCAGGATGCCGGTAACGAGATGCGTGATCAGGTGATCTCGCTTCGCGAAAAAATCGACGCGAACCAAAAGCGCGTGTCGGAACATATCGCCGGCTGATACCCCTGCTCCGGCCGCTCGCTGCGGCCAGCGCTTGCGGAGCCTTGTTCTTCAGGCTCCGAAAGGATCCCAAGGCTCAGGCTGGCGCTGCCAGCCTTTGCCGTTTTTTGAACGACGCCGGTACCCACCCCGGCAGCACCTCGCTACAGACCGCAAGACATCATCATGCAATCACTCCAGCGCCGGATCATGGAGATCCTCGACGGATCTGCCCACGACAATGCCAGCAA
>RGFZ01000010.1 GCA_010024875.1 Oxalobacteraceae bacterium
GTGCAGGCGGAATTCGGTATCACGCGCGCAGATGCCTCGCTGCCGTACACCGTGCTGATGCTGGGTTTCGGTTTCGGCGGCATCCTGATGGGCCTCTGGTCCGATAAGTTCGGTGTGTTCCGAGTGCTTCTGATCGGCGCGGCAGGAAATCTACTCGGCTTTCTGTGGGCCAGCCACTCACCGAATATTCTCAGTCTCGCCTTTGCGCACGGCATGATCGGGATGTTCGGCGGCTCGGCGAGCTTTGCACCATTGATGGCAGACACAGCGCTCTGGTGGAACCGGCGGCGCGGTATTGCGGTGGCGATCTGCGCCAGCGGCAATTATCTGGCGGGGACGCTGTGGCCACCGATCATGCAATCAGGTATTGATCATCTCGGCTGGCGACAGACTTATCTGATCATCGGCATGGTCTGCGGCATTGGCATCACCTTGCTGGCTTTGCGTCTGCGCCCACGTCCGCCTTTACATGACGGATCGCGTCCGCCCGGCATGCCCTCGCATGCACACCCATCTGATCGACCTTTCGGGCTGAGCCTCAATCAGGCGCAGCTGCTGCTGGCGATTGCCGGACTCTCTTGCTGTGTTGCGATGTCCATGCCTCAGGTGCATATCGTCGCGTATTGCAGTGATCTGGGCTTTGGCGCTGCGCGCGGCGCACAAATGCTGTCACTGATGCTGGGCTTTGGTATCGCCAGCCGACTGATCTCGGGCTTCATCTGCGACCGCATCGGTGGGCTGCGCACACTGATGTTGGGCTCAGTACTTCAGGGCATTGCACTCTTGATGTTCCTGCCGTTCGACGGGCTGGTATCGCTCTACCTGATCTCAGCGATGTTTGGTCTGTTCCAGGGCGGGATCGTGCCCTCTTACGCCATCATCGTGCGTGAATATTTTCCCCCCGCCGAAGCCGGCGCGCGTGTTGGCGCGGTGCTGACCGCCACCCTGTTTGGCATGGCGCTCGGTGGCTGGATGTCGGGCAAGGTGTTCGATCTCACGGGCTCGTATCATGCCGCATTCATCAATGGCATCCTGTGGAATCTGCTGAACCTGAGCATCGCCGTGTGGCTGTACTGGCGGGTCGGGGGTTTCCGTCGCAGTGCGAAAATCGCCTGAATCGCTATCTGAAAGGAACTTCAGATGACGACCAAGATCTGGGAAGCCTATGCGCTGCGCTACGCGCACATGCCGCGCCGTCGGCTGGAAAATTTCATCGCGCATGACCTGCATGATGCGGCGATGGACATGGATTATTTTGTCTGGTTCCTGAGGTCCGGCAACGAAATCATCCTGATCGACACCGGCTTCGGCGCCGAGGCTGCCCAGCGCCGCAAGCGCAATCTGCTACGCTGCCCGATTGATTCGCTGAAGGCTGCCGGCATTCATCTGGAAGATATCCGCGACACGATCATCACGCATGCGCATTACGATCATGCGGGCAACACCGAAAAGCTGAAGAATACTTGCTTTCATTTGCAGGAAAAAGAAATGTCTTACGCAACCGGCAAGGACATGCGACACCGCTTCTGCCGGCATGCGTATGACGCGAAAGATGTCTGCGAGCTGGTGATGGCTAACTTCGAGGAGCGCGTGTCCTTTCATGATGGCGCGTATGAACTGAGGCCCGGCATCACCGTGCATTGGGTCGGCGGACATACGCGCGGGCTTCAGGTAGTCCGTGTGCACACTCAGCGCGGCTGGATCGTTATCGCGTCCGATGCGTCGCATTATCTGGAAAACCTGCGCAATCGCTCGCCCTTCCCCATCGTGATCGACAGCGGCGACATGCTGGCAGCGTATGAGCTGATCGAAACACTCGCGGAGTCGCCGGACCACGTGATTCCCGGGCATGATCCGCTGGTGATGCAGAGCTACAAGAGCGTGGGACCGGTGGGACTGGAGATTGTGTCGCTGGTGGAACCGGCTTGAAAAGTCTCACCGCAGGGTGTCACTGCCAGAGTACGGATGGGCTCCGGCCTTCGCCGGAATGACGATTTTTATGCAGGTAGCTTTTACGTCGCGGTTCCCGGTTGAGGCGACGCGGCTCTCACGTGGTCACGCCAGCGCAGATTGCGATTCATGGTCAATCTGACATAGAAATATCAATCAGGCGCATGCCTCTTCACCCCGCCTTGCGCAACACATTCTCCGCCATCTTGATGCTCGCAATATCAATCAACCGCCCATCCAGACTCACCGCGCCTCGCCCCTCCCTCTGCGCCTGATCCATCGCCTCCATGATGCGCCGCGCATAGGCCAGCTCTTCCTCGCTCGGCGAGAATACGCGATTTGCGATCTCGATCTGGGTCGGATGGATGCACCACTTGCCCTCATAGCCCAGCGCCGCACCACGACGGGCCACTGCCTCGTACTCCTGCGGGTCGGAGAAATTCGCAAACGGCCCATCGATAGGCCGCAGACCATGAGCACGCGCCGCCACCAACATTCGCGACATCGCGAAATGCCACATGTCGTTGGAATGAAAGGCTCGGGAGCCATCCGCTGAGGGCGGCGTCAGCACACCATAGTGAGGATCATTGCCACCGATGAAGGTCGATCGCGCACGCGTGCTGGCACCATAATCGCCCACGCCGAAGCTGAGTGCCTCGATACGCTTGGAACAACCCGCTATCGCCTCGACATTTGACATGCCGAGCGAAGTCTCGATCAGCAGATCGAAACCGACGCGCTTCTCCCGCTTCTTGGCGATCTCGATCTGCGTAACTAGCATGTCGAGTGCATACACGTCGTCCGGAACACCAACCTTCGGAATGAGTAGCATATCGAGACGGGGACAGTTTTCCATCACCTCGATCACATCACGGTACATATACTCCGTGTCGAGCCCATTGATGCGTACCTGAAGAACCTTGTTGCCCCAGTCAATATCATTCAGCGCGGCGATCGCATTGGCGCGCGCGGCGACTTTTTCACTAGGTGCCACGGCATCTTCCAGATCGAGAAAAATCACGTCAGCCGCCGATTGCGCTGCCTTGTCAATGAAATGGGGATTAGAGGCTGGAACCGCTAGCTGCGAGCGCTGGCGGCGGGCGAATGCAGGCTCGATGATGGTCGCGCTCAAGTGGCTTCCTTTCGTTATTGTTCTTTGGGATGCAAGGTACGCGCACTATAGATGCCCGACTCGCGCCGGACTAATGAATAATTCAGGCGATTATGCAGTATTACAGAATAATCACTAGCCCTGATACGCGATCATGTCGCGCTGACGGACCGGCTTGCGCGAGCGTTTTTGCTCGGTCAGCAGTGGTATCAGCTCTTTGAGGAGCTCGACCAGACGCAGCGATGCCGGCGACAGTGCTTGTCCGCGTGCGGTGATCACCGCCACCCGACGCGACATCGTCGGATTAACGATACGCAGCGCGTGGGTACCCGCATCGATCTTCGCTGGCAGCGCCACGCCCGGCAGGATGGCCGCGCCCAAACCCGTGCTGGCCATCGAAATGAGTGTCTGCGCCTGCGTGAATTCATAGCGGAGCGTGAAGCGCAGCCGCTTGTCTTTCATGGTCTCTTCGATCATGTTGCGCATCGCGGTCGCCTGGTTCAGCACCAGCAAAGGCATCTCGGCCAGCGCCGCCAAAGGGACGGTGTCCTTGTCGGTGTCGAGCAAGCGCTTCGGCACAAGCGCATAAAAAGGATCGTCCATCAGGGTCTCGAAATGAAACTCGGATGTATCAATCTGCGGTCCGATACCAAAGTCCACCTCTCGCCGCCGCACGCTGTCAAAAATCTGTTCGGACGCCAGCTCGCGCACGGAGACTTCGATACCCGGATATTCGCTCTCGAACGCGGCAAGCGCTCGTGCCAATCGCGTTTCGGCGATGGTCGGCGAGCAGGACATCGACACCTTGCCCTTGCGGATATCCGCCGATTCACGAATTTTGCGTAAACCCTGCTCGACTTCCATCAGCGCGCGCTGCGCGCAATCCAGCAATTGCTGACCCTCTTCGGTCAGTCGGACGCTTCGGGTCGTCCGGTGGAACAGCGGCACGCCAAGCTGATCTTCGAGCTGGCGTATCTGGGCGCTCACTGCGGATTGCGACCGGAAGGATTTTTCGGCAGCGATGCGAAAGCTGGAGTATTCACCGACCATCAGAAAGGTCTGGAGCAACTTCAGATTGACGTGCGATAGCGAACTGGTAACGGACTTCATCGGACAGCAGTTTTTAATATGTTAATGCAGGATTTTGATTGTATTAATCGAGGTAAATGCCTCAATAGCCTAGAATAAGACTATGCACTAAATCCGAATAATCAACAACAATAAGTCATTTGTCGAATCAGCCAGCGAGACCTACAGTCTGATCCCAACAAGACGGCAACAAGATCGTCACTCAACATCAAGGCGGCACCAAGACCGTCAAAAAACATCAAGGCGGCGCCAAGACCGCCCTTTCGAATACAGCCCCTGGCTGAGCCTCGCTCGGACGGGACGACAAGGAAGACGGGGGAGACAGGGTGGGAGCAGCAGCAAACGCGCAGGGCCAGCCGCAGATGCAAGCGGGCGCACTGGAAGGCCTGCGGGTGCTAGACATCGCCACCTTCATCGCCGCACCATTCTGCGGCACCATACTGGGCGACCTCGGCGCCGAAGTTATCAAGATCGAGATGCCAGGCGCCGGTGACTCGCTGCGCAAATACGGGACACTGACTGACTGCGGCGATACGCTCGTTTGGCTCTCGGAAGCCCGCAATAAAAAAACCATTACGCTGGATTTCCGCAAGCCGGAAGGTGTCGAGCTATTTAAGAAGCTGGTCGCCGAGAGCGATATCGTGCTTGAAAACTTCCGTCCCGGTACGCTGGAAAAATGGGGCATCGGCTATGAAGCACTGAAAGCCGTGAACCCCAAGCTGATCATGCTGCGCATCAGCGCTTATGGTCAGACCGGTCCGAAACGTCACGAACCAGGCTTTGCGCGTATCGCGCACGCTTTCGGCGGGCTCTCCTATTTGTCTGGCGAACCCGATGGTCAGCCAGTGGTACCGGGATCAACGTCAGTGGCAGACTATGCATCCGGGATGTGGGGCGCGATCGGCGTGCTCGCCGCGCTACGCGCGCGTGATCGCCAAGGTATCGGCCAGTTCATCGATCTCGGCCTGTATGAATCCGTGTTCCGCTTGCTGGATGAGATGGTGCCTGCATATGCAAAGTTCGGCTACGTGCGCGAGCGCATGGGCGCCGATACGCATGCCGCTGTCCCGCACAGCCACTATCAGACCGGTAGCGGTGAGTGGGTGGCGCTGGCCTGCACCAGCGACAAGATGTGGGAACGCTTTGCGCGGCTGATGGGAAAGCCCGAGCTTGCAGAGAAGTATCCGACCAGCGCGACACGTGTAGAAAATCGTCACACAGTGAATGGCATCGTTGCCGACTGGGTGGGCAGCATGCCACTGACCCAAGTGCTTGAAGAGACCAGCAAAGGCGAAGTGCCCTGCGCGCAGATCTATTCGGTCAAGGACATCTTCAGTGATGCGCAGTTCGCGGCGCGCGGCAACATGATGACTGTGAACGATGAGCGCGTCGGTGAGCTGGTATTGCCATCGCCTGTGCTAAAACTGTCCGAGACGCCGACCGTATTCAGGCATGCCGGCCGCGCGCTCGGTGCAGACAACGAATCCATATACCGCGAGCTGCTGGGCCTGAGCCCGGAGCAGGTACGCTCCTTCGCCGAAGCTGGCGTGATCTGATCACCTGAGAACACCGAGGCCGACATGAAAACACAATTAAAAATACTCGCAGCGGCCACTGTCAGTTCCCTTGCGCTAGGGTGGGGTGTGACGGCGACTGCACAGGTATCAGACGATGTCGTGAAGATTGGCTTCATCACCGATATCAGTGGTCCTTATTCGGATACTGATGGCACGGGTGGCGTGGAAGCCGTGAAAATGGCGATCGAAGATTTTGGCGGCAAAGTGAATGGCAAGAAGATCGAGTTCATCTATGCCGATCATCTGAACAAGGCTGATATCGCGGCGAGCAAGGCGCGCGAGTGGTTCGATGCTCAAGACGTGGACATGATCCTTGGCGGCGCAAACTCAGGCGCGGCACTAGCCACTGCAAAGGTTGCCGTCGACAAGAAAAAAACCTACATCAATGTCGGTGCCGGAACGGCACGCCTGACAAACGAAGAATGCAATCCCTACACCATCCATTACTCTTATGACACAGTAGCACTTGCCAAGGGGACCGGCGGCGCGGTATCGCGACAGGGTGGCAAGAGCTGGTATTTCATCACCGCCGACTACGCTTTCGGTACCTCCCTGGAAGGCGACACGACACGCATCGTCAAGGCGAATGGCGGCACGGTGCTCGGCTCGTCAAAGCACCCGGTCGGCGCATCGGACTTTTCTTCTTTCATGCTGCAAGCGCAGGCATCGAAGGCACAGATACTCGGGCTGGCGAACGCAGGCGATGATCTGGTGAATTCCATCAAGACGGCGAACGAGTTTGGCGTCAAAAAATCCATGAAAATCGCTGCCCTGCTGATGTACCTCAGCGATGTGCATGCCCTGGGCCTGCAACAGACCCAGGGCATGCTTCTTACCGATGCCTGGTACTGGGATACGAACGACCAAACGCGCGCCTGGGCCAAGCGTTATTTCGAGCGTGTGAAAAAAATGCCAAATAGCGGCCACGCCGGCGATTACTCTGCTGTCACGACCTACCTGAAAGCTGTGAAAGCGACGGGGACAGACAATCCTGAAAAAGTGATCGCCTGGATCAAGGCCAACAAGATTAATGACGTGTTCGCACAAAACGGTTACGTGCGCCCCGATGGCCGCATGGTACATGACATGCATCTCGTGCAGGTGAAGACACCTGCGGAGTCGAAACAGCCCTGGGATTATTTCAAGCTGATCGAGAAAATCCCTGGCGAGCAGGCATTTACAACGAAAGAAGAGAGCAAGTGCCCTAACTGGAAATAAAAATAAGAGAAGCAAGTGCGCCAGCAGTAAACAACCATAAAAGAGCGCAGGGACGACAGTCTACGAAACTTGCCAATGCAGTGGGAGGAGCCGGATCCCCACCCGGTTCATTAAAAGGCGATCTCTGATCGCCTGTTGTTTTTTTAAAGGGTGAGAGATCCCGATGTCAGGATAAAAATCTTGTCATGTCCAAGCACTACGACCTGATCATCATTGGTGCCGGCTCGGCCGGATGTGTGCTGGCGAATCGCCTGTCGGCAAAGTCTTCGCGCCGGGTGCTGCTGCTCGAGGCGGGCCCGGAAGACACGAATATCTGGACACGTGTGCCGGCAGGCGTGCCTCGCGTGGTTGCCCATCAAGCGATCAGCTGGGGCTATGTCAGCGAGCCCGAGCCAGGACTCAAGCACCGCCAGCTATTCTTGCCACGAGGACGTCTGGTCGGTGGCACCAGCTGCATCAATGGTCATGTCTACATGCGCGGCACGCCAGAAGATTACGACGGCTGGCTGGCCGCCGGGAATCCGGGCTGGGGATGGGAGGATGTGCTGCCCCACTTCAAGCGGACGGAATCGCATCACCTCGGTGAATCGTCGCTGCACGGCAGTCGCGGTGAATTACATGTGACGCCGGTGATGGAACCCCACCCTGCGTCGCAGGCGTTCATTGAGGCCGCCATCGCCAATGGCATGCCGTGGAATGCTGATTTCAATGGCAACACGCAAGAAGGTGTAGGCTATCTGGAGCTGATGATCAATGACGGAGTACGATCTTCCACCTCGCAGGCTTTCCTGACGCCCGTGCGCCACCGATCCAACCTTCAGGTGCAGACCCATGCGCTGGTTGAAAAAATCCTGCTGGAGGGAACGCGAGTCACCGGCGTACGTTTCCGTGTCCATGGCCAATCGCATCAAGTACATGCGCCAGAGGTTGTGCTCTCCGCCGGCGCGATCAACTCACCGCACCTACTGATGCTCTCAGGGATAGGCGATCCGCAGACCTTGCAACCCCATGGCCTGCGCGCGCTTCACGCTTTACCGGGCGTCGGTCAGAACCTGCAAGATCATGTCTATGCTCACTGTCTGGTGAGCGTCGACGATGCGTTCTCGCTGAACCGAAAAATCTCCAGCACATTGCGCATGATTCCAGATGTGCTGCGCTATCTGTTCACGCGACGCGGGCTGCTCAATTCGGCGGCAGCGCAAGTCGGCTTATTTACTTCCTCCCGAGTGCATGGTCCTCGCATCGACCTGCAGATACAGATGCGTCCGTTCAGCATGTTGGGCAAAGGAGGCATGTACCGCGCGGATCCGACACCAGCAGTCACTGCCTCCTGCGGACTGCTGCAGCCCTTCTCCACCGGCAGCGTGCAGCTGGCCTCTGCCGACCCGGCGGAGCGCATTCGGATCTATCCACGGCTGCTGAGTGACGAGCGCGACCTGATGCCGCTAGTGGAAGGTGTGCGCCTCATGCGTAAGCTATTCCATAGCGAGCCCTTTGCTTCACGACTGAGAGCCGAGCTGATGCCCGGGCCCCAGTGCCAGTCGAACGAGGAACTGATCGACTATCTGCGCGAGCAGGCGCAGTCGATGTATCACCCGACCGGCACCTGCAAAATGGGCAACGATGCGATGGCGGTCGTTGACCATCGGCTGAGGGTGAGAGGCTTGAACGGACTGCGCATCGCTGACGCCTCGGTGATGCCGCGCGTCCCCTCGGGGAATACCAATGCACCGGTTATCATGATCGCCGACAAGGCGGCGGCCATGATGGAGGAAGACTGGCGCGATGCCTGATGTATCAACTGATTTCGCTGTTGAACAGACCCACTGCTGAACCTTCGGAGACCGCAATGAAAACCTACCAGCACTATATCGACGGACAGTATGTCGACCCCATTGGCAAGGAATGGCTGGATACCGTCAACCCCTACACCGGCAAAGCCTGGGCAAAAATACCGAAAGGCTGCGCAAAGGATGTCGATCGCGCAGTGCAGGCTGCCAAACGTGCAATGACCGACGGGCCTTACGCAAAAATGACAGCTACCGAGCGCGGCAAGATGATGCTGCGCCTCGCCGAGCTGGTGGCAAAACACGCCGAGCGTCTCGCTGAGATTGAGGTCATGGACAATGGCAAGCTGATCGCCGAGATGCGCGGCCAGATGAACTATCACCCGGAATGGTGGCGCTATTTCGGTGGACTGGCGGACAAGCTTGAAGGCTCGGTGATGCCCATCGACAAACCGGACATCTTCGCTTTCTCGCGCCATGAGCCGGTGGGTGTGGTGGCCGCACTCACCGCATGGAATTCACCCCTGCTGTTCGTTGCATGGAAGTGCGCACCCGCGATTGCTGCTGGCTGCTCGGTGGTGATCAAGCCCTCCGAATTCACCTCAGCCTCCACGCTCGACTATGCGGCACTGACCAAAGAGGCTGGCTTCCCGGATGGCGTGTTCAATGTCGTCACCGGCTATGGCCCAGAGGCTGGCTCTGCGCTGGTCGATCATCCGGATGTTGCGAAGATCACTTTCACCGGCTCGGATGCGACGGGCGCGCGCATCTATGCGCAAGCGGCAAAGACCATGAAGCGCGTGACGCTGGAACTTGGTGGTAAATCGCCGAACATCGTGTTTGATGACTGCAATCTCGACAAGGCGGCTGCAGGCGTGATCTCGGGCATTTTTGCCGCAACCGGCCAGACCTGCATCGCCGGCTCGCGCCTGCTGGTGCAGAACTCGATCAAGGAAGCCTTCACCAAAAAAGTCGCCGAGCTGGGCGCGACCGCGCGCAAAGGTGACCCAATGGCTGCCGATACCAACATTGGCCCGGTGACCACGCCGGCGCAATATCAGAAGATTCTTGATTACATCGATATCGCGAAGAAGGAAGGTGCCACCTGGCGCATCGCCCGCGAAGAAGTGTTCGGACCCGTGCTGTCCATCATCGGTTTCGATACGGAAGAAGAGGCGATCCGTCTGGCGAATGACTCCATCTATGGACTTGCCGCCGGTGTCTGGACCGAAAACATCGGTCGTGCAGTACGCATGTCCAAGGCACTGCGTGCCGGGACGGTCTGGGTGAATACCTATCGCGCGGTCAGTTACATGATGCCCTTTGGTGGCATGAAGCATTCTGGTATCGGTCGTGAAAGCGGCATGGAATCCGTACAGGGCTATCTAGAGACCAAGAGCACCTGGATCTCGTATGCCGAAGGTGCGCCAGCCAACCCTTTCATCATGCGCTGAATACCCTAACAAGCATCTGGAGACCCTATGAAAGGCATCGTGTTCGCAGGAGATCGCAAGGTTGACATGCGCGAGTTTCCCGATCCCTCGCCGGGACCGAATGAGGTCGTGCTAGAGATTAGAGCTTCAGGCATGTGCGGCAGCGATCTGAAGGTTTATCGTGCACCGTTTGGCGAGGGGCTGAAAAACCTCGGCTATACCGAGGCCATGCATGTGATCGCCGGCCATGAGCCCTGCGGCGTGGTGGTGGCAGTCGGATCGAATGTGAATCCCAAACAGGCCTACGTCGGTCAGCGCGCGATGGTGCATCACTATCGTGGCTGCGGCGCCTGCCCGCACTGCTCGACCGGCTGGCAGCAGATGTGTGTGGAAGGTGTCGCAGAAATTTATGGCATTACCGGTCACGGCGCGCATGCGACTTATATGAAATGTCCGGCCAACACGATTGTTGAGTTACGTGATGAACTCTCCTTCGAAACCGGCGCAGCAATTGCCTGCGGTACCGGCACCGCTTGGGGAGCGCTGCACCGTCTGCAGATGACGGGTGACCAGACCATCGCAGTCTTCGGTCAGGGCCCAGTCGGCTTGTCGGCCACCCAGCTCGCAGTCGCCATGGGTGCGCGCGTGATCGCCCTGGATGTCAGCGAAGAGCGTCTGGCTCGCGCCAAAGAGTTCGGTGCGGAGGCAGTCATCAACCCATCCAAAACAGATGCCGTGGCGGCAATCCGTCAGCTGACCCATGGCCTTGGCGCGCATGCGTCGATGGATACCTCCTCCTCTCCCGACGCGCGTTTGCAGTCCGTGCAGTGCGTGCGTAGCTGGGGAAAGGCCTGCTTTGTCGGTGAAGGTGGCTCGGTCAGCATCGATGTCAGCCGCGACATGTTGCGTCGTCAGGTGACCGTGATGGGCTCATGGACTTTCTCAACCGTTGGGCAGAAAGCCTGCAATGACTTCATCGCGGATCGCAAGATTGATGTCGATGGCTTGTTCACTCACCGCTGGACGCTGGATCAAGGTGAAGAGGCTTATCGTATCTTCGATCAGCAGAATGCCGGCAAGGGCGTATTTCTGATGTAAGCAACCCGGCGGCGGGCTATGCCGCCGCGCGGTCGAGTCACTCTGGCCGCGGATTACTGGGACTTTTCCGATCACCCTGGCCTATCCGCCTCGGCATGTCGGTGGCGGATTGAGGACCACAGCGACGCGAGAATGAAGGCGAGACCCAGCAATCCGGTCACCAGCTCGGGCACATGGTACTTGACGCTGGCAAACATGATGAGCGCGAGAATACCAATCGCATAATGCGCGCCATGCTCGAGATACACATACTCATCCAGCGTGCCCTGCCTCACGAGATAAACGGTCATCGAGCGAACGAACATCGCGCCTATCGCCAGCCCGAGCATGATGATCACGACATCATTGGTGATCGCGAATGCACCGATGACGCCATCGAACGAGAATGAGGCATCTAATATCTCGAGGTACAGAAAACCGCCGATACCGCCGCTCTTTACTACGCCACCGATATCCAAATCCGTTTCGCTGTCGCGCTCCAACAGGGCACTGAGGAAGTCGACTGCTACATAGACAATCACTCCCCACATACCTGCGATCAAGACGACAAATTCCTGCTCAGGCTCTACCAGCGCAAGACTGCCAATGACCACCAGTAGCGCCACCAGCACCGGGACTGAGCCAATCTTGCCGAAGGAGGCGAGCTTGGCCTCGGCATGGCCCAGCCAGTGCAATTCCTTGGTCTCGTCCATCAGAAAATTCAGCGCCACGAGCAGCAGAAAAATACCGCCGAAAACAGCGACTTCATCATGATGGCGGCTGAGGTAGGCAGAAAACTGTTTGGGGTCTGTCAGCGCAAGATCCCAGACTTCGCCCATGCCAAGGTCTGCTGCAGCAGCCACGATCACCAGAGGGAAAATCAATCGCATGCCGAAGACGGCAATCACGATACCGACGGTGAGGAAAATACGCTGCCAGAACTCATCCCAGTTCTTCAGCACCGAGGCATTCACCACGGCGTTGTCGAAAGAAAGTGACACCTCCATGACCCCGAGAATGAGAGCGATGCCAAACGCGGTCACTGCGCCAGGGACGCCGCCATGGGTGTAACCCCACCAGGCCGCGAGCGCTAGGCAGATGAACGATACGGCAAATGAGGTACTGAAGTGTTTCACGGCACGCCTCCAGGGATTGGCTCGAGCCCCTCTCGGGGGCGGGCTGGAATCTATCAAAGAATACGGAGGTGTGACGCTATTCCCGTCAAACTGAAAGGTTAAGCAAGGATTAATGAAATGAGCCTCAAATTATGTTTGGCCGGCCAAATGACGGCAAACCTTTGATTCTGCAGGGTTCTGCATCGCCCGCGATCACGAGGGGAGTGACTGGGCGCCTCCGCATGATCATACACAATAATGCCGTTTTAATAATTTTTACAGTACCGGGCCCCAGGGAGCTGCCAGTAGAAGCTTGTTTTCTTGCGAGGCGACCAGTGGCCTGACTTTTTGCGCAAACGCGAGGAATTGTTCATCGGCGAACAGTCCGGCCCAGAACGCGCGACGATCGGCATCATCATCGAATTTCCAGAGATGCACGAGTTGGTGCAGCGCGCCGACATCGCCGGTGAAATAAGCGACCAGCTTTTTCGGATGACGTTCGATCGCGGGCCAGCCTTCTTTTTTGTACAAATCGACCACCTCGCCCATTTTTCCTACGATGACCTGATAAGTCCGCAGTTCGTAAATTGCCATCTCGCCTCCTTGTTTGTCGGTGCTGTGACGCCTATTGTTTTTGGCTCGGCGCGGAACGATGTTACCCGAAGCCTGCAGCAGTCCGCATGGCCTTTGCCAGCAGCGCAAGCATCGCCTGTATTACTGCCGCTCCGTAACGCAGGGTCGATCCGATACCGTTTATCATTCGGCTTTCGACGATGCAGACCGGAGACCATCATTTCTTCCGGACCGCATCACTGGATTGAACACAGGAGAAGCAAGTTGGATATCACTACCGGCCGCCCGGCCACCCTCGCCCCGCGCGGCATGGTCACCTGCCCGCATTCGCTTGCATCAGAGGCTGGCGTTGATGTACTGCGTGCTGGCGGCTCGGCGATTGATGCCGCCATCGCTACCAGTGCGGTGCTGTCGGTGATCTATCCGCACATGGTCGGTGTCGGTGGCGACGCGTTCTGGCTAATCCATGAAGCCGCCACGGGCGACGTGCATTTCTTGAACGGTGGCGGACGCGCTGCGGCATCGGCCAACATCGATTATTTCAGTAGCCGTGGCCTGACAGAGATTCCGTTTCGCGGCATCCTGCCGGCCAGCCTGACCACACCAGGTTCGGTCGACAGCTGGTGCGAGGCGCATGCGAAATACGGCAAGCTGCCCCTGTCACGCAATCTGCAATCAGCGATCAGCTATGCACGCGAGGGCTTCCCGGTGACTGCGCGACTCGCGAGCTGGATCGCCAAAACCGAGCAGGAACTGAAATCCGAGCCGGATGCTGCAGCGATCTTCCTGAAGAATGGCATCCCCACGACGGGCTCGCTAATCCGCAACCCAGGACTGGCCAACACGCTTCAAGCAATTGGCAAAGAGGGCCGGCATGGCTTTTATGATGGCACCGTGGCTGATACCTTGGTCAACTACATTACTCAGCGCGGCGGCTTCTTCACGAAATCGGATTTGCAGGCGCAGCGTGCCGAATGGGGTAAGCCGCTGGTCGGTCAGTACCGCGATCTCACGCTCTATCAAACACCCGCCCCGACGCAAGGCTTTGCGGTCATCGAAATGCTGAACCTGCTCGAGCCGCTCGACGTGCAAAAGACCGGCTTCCTCGGACCTGATCATGTGCACCTGCTAGTGCAGTCCAAGCAGATTGCGTATCACGACCGCGACCGCTATATCGCCGATCCTAAATTTTCGAACATCCCGATGGATAGGCTAATCTCCAAAGCCTATGCAGATGAGCGCCGCGCACTGATCGATCCGGCGCGTGCGCTGCCCTGGGACAGGGTGCCCTCGTACGGCAGCTTGTCGGGGGACACGGTTTACATCGCCGTCGTGGATGACGAGGGCAATGCGGTCTCGCTGATTCATAGCCTATATGGCGGCTTCGGTTCGACGGTCGTTGCAGGCGACACCGGCGTGTTACTGCAAAACCGCGGTGCGTATTTTTCGCTGGATACTTCGCATCCAAACAAACTCGAACCCGGCAAGATACCGCTTCACACATTGATCGCCTCGATGGGCAAACGCAACGGCAAGCTGTGGAGCGTGCTCGGCTGCATGGGTGCCGATGGCCAGCCGCAGATCCAGCTGCAAGCTTATGTCGCGATGATGGATTTCGGTTGCGATATTCAGCAGGCACTAGAGACACCTCGCTGGCTGTCTGGACGCTTCGCGCTCGGCGAAAGCCGCGACACGCTGCATATCGAGGGACGCTTCCCTGCCGAGACGCTGAAGACGCTGGAACAGCGCGGTCATCTGCTAAACCGCTGGCCCGCATGGAATGAGCTGGCCGGCCATGCACATGGCATCACCATTGATCCGTTGACCAACGTGAAATCCGGGGGGTCGGATCCACGCAGCGACGGGGCGGCAATAGGTTACTGATACACTGCGCCTCGCTGCGTGGCCACTGCTACACTGCTCGGATACACCGTCCTTGCAGGAGGCTGCCATGCATCACTCCCCCCGCTGGAAGCAAAGACCCTCAGGCTCAAACTGGGGAGATTTCGGTCCCGATGATCAACTGGGACGATTGAACCTGATCACTCAGCAGAAGATCTTGCAAGGTATCGCTGAGGTGCGGGAAGGCCTTGCTTTCAATCTCAGTTTGCCGCTGGATGTCCCAGGCGGGAATGTGCTGAACCCGCGACGATACCCTCCTGTGCTCCGTCCCACCCTGCGTAACCGGCAGCCCAATTTGAATTACGTGTTGGGTAAGGATGATCCCACGCATACTGATGTCATCAGCGATGATCTCGTGATTCTTCACACGCAATACAGCACGCAGTGGGACAGTCTGGCACACGTAGGTTCTTTGTTCGATGCCGATGGCGATGGCCAAGCGGAGGCGGTGTACTACAACGGTTATCGCGCCGGCCAAGATGTTTTCGGACCAAGCGACCCCTCTGACTGCGGCGCCTTTGACCTGCCGCCGATCGGACAACGCTCCACTTCGCACGCGCGCGCACTGGGCATGGAACACATGGCCGAACGCTGCGTGCAGGGGCGCGCAGTGATGATTGATCTTCATGCACATGTCGGCAATCAACGCGTGAACGTCGACTATGCGATGCTGGCCGACATCCTGAACAAAGACAAAGTGCGGATCGAACCGGGCGATATGGTCTGCCTGCATACGGGCTTTGCAGAGCTTCTGCTCGGCATGAACCGACAACCGGATGGTGAACGACTCGCGAACAGTTGCGCAGTGCTCGAAGGACGCGATCCTCGTCTGCTGCAGTGGATCACGGAGTCGCAACTGTCCGTGCTTATCGCGGATAACTATGCGGTCGAGGCTCACCCTGCCTCTTCACATGACGGTCATTGCGCAGCACTGCCGCTGCATGAGCATTGTCTGTTCAAGCTGGGCATTCATCTGGGCGAGCTGTGGCATCTGACTCCACTGGCACGCTGGCTGCGTGCGAATCAACGTTCCTGCTTTCTGCTGACCGCACCACCACTGCGTTTGCCCGGTGCGGTGGGCTCGCCGGTCGCGCCAGTCGGCACGGTCTAGCCGCCGATTGCGATTGTGCGAGAATTAAAGCCTCGGACAGCATCGTCTTATTCAAACACTTTTATAAAAACAAAGGAGACCTTATGTCCCAGCATGTGCATGTCGTCGGCGTCGGCATGATCCCCTTCACCAAACCGGGCGCGAGCGATCCCTATCATCTGATGGGCGCACGCGCGATGCGGGCGGCACTGGAAGACGCGGGTCTCGATTACTCTGCGATCCAGCAAGTCTATGCGGGATATGTGTATGGCGATTCCTGCTGCGGACAGCGCGCCGTTTATGAAGTCGGCATGAGCGGTGTACCGGTCATCAATGTGAACAACAATTGCTCGACCGGCTCCACCGCGCTGTGGCTTGCGCGACAAGCCGTTGCTTCAGGCGCTGTTGACTGTGTAATGGCCGTCGGCTTTGAACAAATGAAGCCCGGCGCTCTCGGTAATGTGTATGAGGATCGTCCTTCGCCTTTTGATCGCTTCGATGAGACCAGCAACCGACTGGTGCCTGCAGAAGGGATTCCGCTGGCGCTGCGCTATTTTGGCGGTGCGGGCCTGGCACACATGAAGCAATACGGCACCAAGCTGGAGACTTTTGCGAAGATACGCGCCAAAGCTAGCCGCCATGCGGCGAACAATCCGCTGGCCTTGTTCAAAACCGTCGTGACTGAAGAAGAAGTGATGGCCGCACCCGCAGTCTGGCCGGGCGTAATGACTCGACTGATGGCCTGCCCACCTACTTGCGGCGGCGCGGCAGCGATTGTCTGCTCGGAAGCCTTCGCGAAAAAACATGGCCTGGATATGCGCGTTCGTATCCGTGCGCAGGCGATGACGACAGACTTCGATTCCACGTTTGGTGGCCCGCACAGCGATATGCGCCAGCTGGTCGGCTTCGATATGACCCATGCAGCGGCACAGCAAGTGTATGAAGTGGCGGGTGTGGATCCGAAAGATATTCCAGTCGTCGAGCTGCATGACTGCTTCGCGCACAATGAACTCATCACCTACGAAGGACTGGGCCTGTGCCCCGAGGGTGGTGCGGAAAAATTCATCATGGATGGCGACAATACCTATGGCGGCCGCACGGTGACGAATCCCTCCGGTGGTTTGCTATCCAAAGGCCACCCGCTGGGTGCAACGGGTCTAGCGCAGTGCACGGAACTGGTCAATCAGTTACGAGGTACCGCCGACAAGCGTCAGGTTGAAGGCGCAGCACTCGCTTTGCAGCACAATCTCGGGCTGGGCGGTGCGTGTGTGGTGACACTCTATGAGAAGCTCGCCTGAATGCCGCAGAAATAAAATGCCCTCTGCTCGTACAGGCAGAGGGCGTTTTGTCGAATTTACGCGACATCAGACGCGATTCTTGTTAATGAAATCCGTCATGCGTTGCAGACCTGCCGCGATCGCTTCGTCGGACGCGGCATAGCTGAAGCGGATGTGCTGACCATCGCCATCGACGCGCGGGCCGAAGTGAATATCTGCTAGCACCGCAACACCAGCTTCATTCAGCAAGCGACGACGAAATTCTTCTGAATCTTTTGCACCGATCAGCTTGCAGGCTTCCGTCACGTTCGGCCATGCATAGAACGCGCCGCCTGGTGTCTGGCAGCTCACGCCCGGTACTTGATTCAGCAGGCCGACGATCAGGTCGCGACGCTTGTGGAATATGTCGCGCATGCGATTCGCTTCATCCTGCGGACCGTTCAGTGCCTCGACACCTGCCCACTGGGTGATCTGCGACGCACAAGACTCGGTATTCGTGATCCAGGTAGTAAAGTAAGGCGCAAGCTTTTTATTGGCGATAAAACCAAGTCGCCATCCAGTCATCGCCCAGGTCTTCGAGCAACCATCGGAAATGACGGTACGCTCCTGCATACCCGGCAGCGATGCGATGGACACGAACTCGCCATCGTAGATCAGGCGGCCATAGATCTCGTCGGCAAATATCCACACCTGCGGATGCCTGCGCAGAATCTCGGCAATTGCTTCCATGTCTTTCTTGGGGATGATGCCGCCGGTTGGGTTCTGCGGCGAGTTCAGGATCAGTAGCTTAGTTTTGGGCGTGATCTTGTCGGCCAGCTCTTGCGGATCAAAGCTGAAGTTACGCGACTCGCGCAGATAAATAGGCACGCCGACGGCGCCATTGGCCTTGATCTGCGATTCATAGATCGGGAAGCCTGGCACCGGATAGATCACTTCATCGCCCGCACCGTAATCGGTGGTGGAGAGGATCGTATAACCGATAAAGGGTTTTGCACCAGCACCAACGACCACATCATCCGCAACGACCTTGATGCCACGCGTACGGCTGAAGTCTTCGGCAACTGCCTGACGCAACTCGGGAATACCCGCTGATGGCGTATAACCATGCTTGCCTTCACGGATGGCCTTGACACCTGCGTCCTGAATATGGATGGGCGTATGAAAATCTGGCTGGCCGATGCAGAAAGAGATGATGTCGCGGCCCTCGCGGATCAACTTGTTGACCTCCGCCAGCACGATGAAGGCATTCTCCGTGCCGAGGCTTTGCGCGCGTTGACTGACGTTGGCCATGATGTCTCCGGTTGTGTTTAATTTGCTAGGGTTTATGTTGTATGTTTTTGGTCGTTCAGGCCATTCAGCAGCACAGGGCGCTTGAAGTCTGGCGAAAAGGTTCGCTATGCTACCAAGAGCTGTTTGAATGTTCCACTGCAACGCCTGTGAGCCGAATGCACAATACCAGTTAAGCTGCAGAAAAGATTAACTTTTTAAGAACAACACATCCACACGAAAGAAAGCGAGCCCTCATGAAACGTCGTGCCTGCCTTGCCTTGATATCTTTTGCATGGTTATCTCCGGTGCTGATCGCGCCCTTCACTGCCGCACACGCGCAGGAAGTGACGATCAAGATTGGCCATGCCGGTCCCCTCACCGGCAATATCGCGCATCTGGGCAAAGATACCGAGAATGGCGTGCGCATGGCGGTCGACGAAATGAATGCGAAAGGCGTGACCATCGGCGGCAAGAAAGCAAAGTTCGTGATGGTCTCGGAAGATGATGCCGCCGATCCCCGGCAAGCCACGCTGGTAGCGCAAAAGCTGGCCGACAGCAAGGTACAGGGGTTGATTGGTCATGTGAACTCCGGCACCACCATTCCTGCATCGAAGATCTATCACGATGCCGGTATCCCGCAAATCTCTCCTTCCGCGACCAATCCGAAATACACTCAACAGTCTTACAAGACCGCGTTTCGGGTAGTGACCAATGATGCGCAGGCGGGCAGCGTGATGGGGCGCTATGCGGCAGACACACTGAAGCTGAAAAATATCGCGGTGGTCGACGACCGCTCTGCCTATGGTCAAGGCCTTGCGGATGAATTCCTCAAATCGGCGAAGGCGGCGGGCATCAACATCGTCAGCCGTCAGTTCACCAATGACAAGGCCACCGACTTCAGCGCCATCCTGACCGCGATCAAGGCCAAAAATCCCGAAGCGATTTTCTTTGGTGGTATCGATGCGGTCGGCGGCCCGATGCTGAGGCAAATGAAGCAGCTCGGCATCAAGGCCAAATTCATGGGCGGCGATGGCGTGTGCTCGGAACAAATGCCGGTGCTGGCTGGAGAAGGCCTGATCGACGACATCGTGATCTGCTCCGAACCGGGCGGTATTGAAGCGTCACAGCAAAAAGTGATGGATGACTTCCGTGCGAGATATCGCAAGAAGTACAACAGCAATGTGCAGATCTATGCACCCTATGCGTATGACGCAGCAACGCTGATGATGGAAGCCATGAAAAAGGCTGATTCTTCCGATCCTGCGAAATATCTGCCGGTGATGGCCAGCACCAAACATCAAGGCGTGACCGGTCTGATCGAGTTCGACGCGAAAGGCGATGTGAAAAACAGCGCACTGACGCTCTACACCTTCCGCAACAAAAAACGCGAGCAATTGGCAGTGGTTCGCTAAGCGCTTGCGCAAGACAAAAGCGGCTCGCAGTAACGCGAGCCGCTCGTATTGTTAATGAATGTGCAAGCCGCCATTCACATCAAGCACCACGCCCGTCACAAAACGCGACATGTCGCTGCACAGATAAACAAAGGCATCGGCGATATCGAGAGGCGTGCCTAATCTGCCCAGGGGCGCGGAGTCTGCCACGCGCTGCTTCCCGGCGCCATCGATCTTACCGACCAACAGTTCGGTATCGATCAATCCGGGCGCTACCGCATTCACGCGTATGCCATCGGGCCCCAGCTCGCGCGCCATCGCCTTGGCCAGCGTCTGTACGCCACCCTTGGCCGCCGCATAATGCGGGCGTGAGCGAAGATGCGGTACCAGCGCGCGCGACATGTTGTACGCACCGCGCAGACTCACGTCCATCACCAGATCATAGTCATCCATTGTGCTGTCCATGAGCCGCTTGCTTTGGCTGACTCCCGCATTGTTGACCAGAATGTCCACGTGACCGAAATCGGCGATGATTTTCTCTACCACCTGCTGACATTGCGCAGCATCCCGTACATCGCAGACATAGCCTTGATGCGCATTGCCGATGGCCTTCGCTGCTTCCTGCACCGCACCCGCGTTCAGATCAAGCAGCGCTACCCGCGCGCCCTCTTCCGCAAAGCGTCGTGCAGTCGCCCAGCCTATGCCCTTCATCGATGCCGCACCGCTCACGATGGCTACTTTGTCTCTCATTAGCATGTCTGTCTCGCCTTCGAAAATCAAAAACCAGTAATCACGACTTTGCCGAAATGCGCGCCGCTGGCGAGATGCTGGAATGCTGCCTGTGCATCCTCCAGCACAAATTCGCGGTCCAGTACCGGCTTGATACGGTGAGTCTCGATCGCACGATTCATTTGCTCGAAACGCGTACGCGAACCTACCGCAATGCCCTGCACGCGGATCATCGGCCCGATCATCTGACGCAGCGGAATCGTGGCTTCGTAGCCCGCGACAAAACCGACCACACCGACAAAACCACCAAACACCGTGGATGCGAGCGATGTCGACAGCGTTGCGCCCGCTGTCTCGACCACGATATCCACGCCGCGGCCACCGGTCGCTTCCTTGACCTTCACGTCCCAGTCGGTGTGCGTCTTGTAGTTGATGGTGACGTCGGCACCCAGCGCAATCGCGCGCGCGAGCTTCTCGTCGCTCGACGAGGTGATGATGACTGTCGCTCCAGCTGCCTTCGCAAACTGCAGCGCGAACAAGGCGACACCACCCGTCCCTTGCAGTAGCACCGTGTCGCCCGGCTTGATGCCGCCTTCCTGCAATGCCGACCAGGCGGTCAGTGCAGCGATGGGCAGCGTCGATGCTTCGGCGTCTGATAATGAAGGTGGCGGCGCGACTGCTTCCTCGGCTGGAACCGCGATGTATTGCTGAAGCACGCCGGTTAGCGGCATGCCGAGGGTTTGTTTGAAACGCTGCTGCGGGGTCGGCTTGCCGTCGTACCAGCCTTGTGTGTATACGGGTGTTACGCGGTCTCCCACTTTCCATTGCGTAACGTCCTCGCCCAGTTCCACCACCACGCCACAGGCATCCGAGCACGGCACCAGCGGCAACGGAAGACCGGGAATGTAATTACCTCCCAGGACAGCGAGGTCGCGGTAGTTGAGGCTGGCCGCGGATACTCTGATCAGGATTTCACCCCGCCTTGGACGGGGAACGTCGAGCTGTACAGGCTTGAATGCGTGCAGCGAAAAAGCGTGGGCTGCGATGCCCTTCATGGTGGTGGGAAGTGTCGTCATCGTGGTCTCCGGATTTTTATGATTATTGAGGTGCCCAGCCGTCGTACGGCATTGTGCTGTGACCGACAGCGGTCAGGGTATTTGCATTTATTTGACACGGTATTAGGGAGAAGCTGAATAAATCCACGTTTTATGACGAGCCCGCGCAGCTGTGCGACGCGGAGATCGGTAAACTCAAATGCTTGGCGCGACTGACCTTGCCACAAAAGTTTCTGGATTTATTTAATCAGTGCTCCCTCAGGAACTGTTTTATCGCAGCCCGCAAGCGAACCGCGAGAATGTGGCGTTTAGTCCGAGTGCCACAATCAGCAGCAACAACGACAGTGCGGACAAACTGGCCGTGTCATTTAGCTCCATCGCGCTCATCAGCAGAAAACCCAGCCCTTTCTGCGCGCCGAACATCTCTCCGATCAGCACGCCCAGGAGTGTCAACGATGCGCCCAGCTTCAGCCCAGCGAGTACCGACGGCCAGATTGACGGCAGCATCACATGACGCAGGCAAGCAGTGCGCGACAGCCCCATGGCTTGTGCGGATTTCATCTGAATCAGTGGCAACTGGCGCATGGCGCCGAGCGTAAACAGCAGGATCGGCAGCACACCATGCAGAAAGCCGAACACCAGCTTTGACGATAAACCCAGCCCGAAGATCAGCAGCACCATCGGGTAGAGCGTCACCTTGGGCAGAGAAGCCAGTGCGCTTACGAAGGGTTCAACGACCTGCCCGACACTACGGTACAAGCCCATCAGCATGCCAGTCATCACCCCGGTAAACGCCGCCAGCACAAAGGCCACGAGCCACACCGACAAGGTCACTGCCGCATGGGGCCACAAACGCGTGCCAGACAGCAAATCCGCCATGCGGCGTACTGTCGCGAGAGGAGACGCCAGCGCCTCGTCACCATACCCATGGTGCAGCGCCATCCACAGTGCCAACAGCATGATCACGGCCAGCAGACGGTCGGTGCGGACAGACAGGAAAGCCCGCATTACTGACCCCCCAGCGTGGCGCGGTGAAGAAGCACTCGACGCTCCAACAGCAGTAGCATCAGCTGGACTGCGCCCGACAAGATCAGCACCAGCAACATCAGTGCATACATGCTGCGCATGTCGAAGTCGTTATACGCATAGGCAATCGCATGCCCCAGCCCTTGCGTTGACAAAATGAATTCTGCAGCGATCACGCCAATAAATGCGTACGTCGCCGCCAGCTTGAAGCCGGTGATCAGTGCCGGCAGCACGGCGGGCAGCATCAGACTGAACACGGTGCGCGCCGACGAGAGATGCATCAGCCGCGCCGACTTGACCACTGAAACAGGCAGACGATCTAGTCCATCCAGCGTATTGACAGCCATGACCACTACCGCGAACAAGGTTCCTATCGCAACCACTGGTCGCTGATTCAGTCCGAGCAAAGCGATCAGCATCGGATAAAAAGCGAAAACAGGCACCGCATACCATGAGGACACGACCGGTTGCAGCACTGCGCGCAGACGCCCAAAGCGATGCATCAGCGCACCGCCAATCATTCCCAGAACGACCGCCAGCGACAGGGCCTGCACGGCGCTCGACAAGGTGGTGACCAAGTCAGCAGTGATCTTTCCTTGTGTGAGCAATCCCCACAGCGTGCAGACCATGACAAGCGGGCTGACCAGCGTCTGCGGCTTGACCCAGCGGAGCTCGCAGGCGAGCTGCAGCAGTAGCACGCCGACCACCGCAACACAGATTTGCGCCACCAGAATTCGCGAAACGCGCGGCATGTTCACATCCGCATGGCAGCCTGCGCCTCATTGCGCAGCACTGACCATAGTGTATTCACATGCTGCGCAAACCGCGGATCAGAAACGATGCCGGCATCACGCTCACGCGACCAGCCGGTGCGAAGTTCGTGCTTCAGTCTACCGGGACGCGCGCTCATCACCAGCACACGGTCGGACAACAACACTGCCTCCTCAAGGCTGTGTGTGATCAGCAGCACCGAGGCGGCACTCTGACGCCAGAGCCCCAATAATTCTTCGCCCATCAGCAGGCGCGTCTGCGGATCGAGCGCCGCAAATGGCTCGTCCAGCAACAGCAGCTGCGGACGCATCACCAGTGTCCGCGCAATCGACACGCGCTGACGCATGCCGCCGGAAAGTTGTGAAGGATAGTGATTTTCGAAACCGCTCAGACCCACTTGAACGATGGCCTGATCGACGCGTGCGGTGATGTCAGCCGCTGGCACCGATTGCCGTCCGTGACGAAGCCCAAAGGCAATGTTGTCGCGCACGGTCAGCCACGGGAAGCTCGCATCCTGTTGGAATACCATGCCGACCTGAGCCGGCACTGTGCCATTGATCAGCTGCCCGTCAAGTCTCACTTCGCCTGAGGTCGCTTGCATCAGCCCTGATACGCATTCCAGCAAGCTGGATTTGCCACAGCCCGAAGGCCCGACAACAGACACAAACTCGCCAGCAACGATGGCAAAACTCAGCGGACCAAAGGCATGGGTATCCTGCTGGCCACTGCTGCGATAGACCAGAGAGAGTTGGTCGACCTGCAACGAGACAGCCATCAACGCTTGAGGAAACTGCGGTCGATCAGCTTCGGCCAGTCCGGTGCGCCATCAATCACGCCCATCAGCTTCAGGCCCTCGGCCATCGCGTTCATGCCCGGCAGATCAAAGTCGCCGTTGCTCCAGTAATGTGCCTTCGCCATCGCCAGCATGGCTTCTTCCATGACCTTGGCGTCAAATGCATAGACTTTGGCGACGATGGCCGCCGCCTCTTTCGGGTTCTGGTAGATGAACTCGACACCGCGCCGACGCCCCTCGATGATGGCCTTCACTTTGTCGGGATTTGCCTTGGCAAATTCAGCGGTGGTGACACCGACTGTCTGTGTCACATTCGCCTGCGGCAGCATATCGCGCGCGTGAAACAGCACTCGGAACTTGGCCTTGTTCTGCGAGTACACTGGCTCTCCCAGATACGCTGCATCGACTGCCTTCTGCTGTAGCGCGGTGATCTGTGCACCTATGCCGCCGACAGCCACGCGATCAACGCCCGTCACTTTCTGGTGATTGAGAACCAGCGTGGAAACCATGTCGGTGACGCTCTTGGCCGTGGTGTAGCCGAGCTTTTTTCCCTTCAGGTCTTGCACACTCTTCAAAGGTGAATCCGGCAGCGTGACCCACACCATATCGGAAAGATTTTGTACGCCGCCGCAAACGATGCGGATGTCCATGCCCTCGCGCGCGGCAGCAATGGCCGCACCCAAGGCAACTTCACCAAAAGGCAAGCCCCCCTGAATCACGTTGCGTACCGTCGTGCCGCCGCCTTTGGAGCTGAGAACACCATCGATATCGATGCCAGCCTGTTTGAAGTAACCCTTCTCCATTGCGACCGCGTAGGGCGCGCCGTACAACAGCACACCCCAGTGAGTAACCGAGATCTGGTCGCCCGCTGACACAGGCAGGACGAGCAGCATCAGCGGCCAGAGGAACAACCCTACATATCGTCTGAACCGCCAATACATGCTCATCTCCCCACGCGTGTTTCGACGATCAGCCCGGCAGGAAGGCAGCGAGCTGCTTTTCCAGATCTTTCGGATCTTCTTTTAGAGCACCATTGATCCAGCCGGTCATGTCGCCGACATAGATATCCTCTTCGCCACTTTGTATACCAGCGAGGATGGCCTGCGCGACTTCTGCCGTCGTGTTCTTCGGACCATCATAGCCTTTCGCCATATCCGTATCGACCGCACCTGTCATTACCGAATGCACGGCGGTCTTCTGTGCGGCCAGTTCAGCGCGCACACTCTCGGTCATGCGCAGATTCGCGCCCTTGGAAGCGCTGTAAGAGCCATACGCGGGAATCGTGGCTTTGGCGACAATGGAGATCACGTTTACCAGGGCACCGCCGCCATTGGCCTTGAGCGCGGGTGCGAAAGCGCGGCACATGGCCAGCGTGCCAAAATAATTGGTTTCCATCTCAGCGCGAGCCGCCTGCAGCGACGGCGCGGAAATGCAGCCGGACGCATGGTTGGAGCCCGCGTTATTGATCAGCAGGTTTACGTCCTTGCAGTGCGCGACGGCAGCCGCGACCTGCGCATCATTGGTGATATCCAGCTGCACCGCCTCGACCTTGCCTCCGCCCGCCGCAACCAGATCTTTGATGCCATCAGTATTGCGCGCCGCAGCATAGACTTTGCGCGCACCGGCGGCAACCAGCGCCTCCACAATGGCGCGTCCCACGCCGCGGTTGGTACCTGTAACGAGGGCTACGCTGTTCTTGATGTCCATCTTGTTTGTCTCCTTATTGTTATCGGTGTGGGTCCAGCCTTCGTATGCTACCGTATCGGGCGAAACCGGCGTGCAAGAAAATCGCCGATGCCAGAATCCCTTCAAGATCGCCCCGAGGACATGACATGAAAAATAACAGTTCGCCTTCCATCACTTCCCGCATGGTCAAGATCGAAGCCAGCGACGGCAGCGGCAAATTCGGCGCTTATCTCGCCAAGCCCGCGTCTGGCAAAGGCCCGGGTCTCGTGATCGCGCAAGAGATCTTTGGCGTGAACGCCAGCATGCGTCAGATCGCCGATTACTACGCAGAAGAAGGCTACATGGTGCTGGTGCCTGACTTGTTCTGGCGTCAGAAGCCGGGCGTGCAGCTCGGTTACACGCCGGAAGACTGGCAAAAGGCGTTTGAGTTCTATAAAGGCTTTGATGAAGACTTAGGCGTAGAAGATATTCAGGATGCGATCACCACGCTGCGCGAGATGAAAGGCTGCACCGGCGATGTAGGTGTGCTCGGCTTCTGCCTCGGTGGCAAACTCGCGTATCTGTCAGCCTGCCGCACCGATGTCGATGTCGCGATCGGTTATTACGGCGTTGGCATTGAGAATGCACTAAAAGAAGCAGAAGACATCGAATGCCGGCTGGTACTTCATATTGCCGGTCTAGACCAATACTGTCCGCCCGAGGCGCAAGAGAAAATCAAGAAACGCCTCGGCAAATACGAAGGCATGGAAATCTATGTGTATCCCGATGCCGACCACGCCTTCGCGCGTCCGAACGGCGAGCATTATCACAAGCCGTCGGCACTGATGGCGCATCAGCGCAGTATCGCCGCGCTGCGCGAAGAAATCGGCCCGCACTACGATCTGTCCGCGCTATGGGACAAGCACTGCGAATATGAATTCGCGACACGCAACGTGGATGACACCATGGCAACCATGGTCGCTGAGCCCTATGTCAACCACATTCCAACCATGACAGGCGGTGTCGGTTACAAGGATCTCTACCGCTTCTACAAGCATCACTTCGTCAACAGCAATCCGCCTGATACCTCGCTGGTGCCGATCTCGCGTACCGTGGGCACGAATCAGGTGGTTGATGAAATGCTGTTCTGCTTCACGCACACCTGCGAGATACCGTGGATGCTGCCCGGCATACCACCGACGGGCAAGCGAGTGGAAATTCCGTTGCTCGCCGTCATTAAATTCAGAGGCGACAAGCTCTATCACGAACACATTTATTGGGATCAGGCGAGTGTGCTGGTGCAGATTGGCTTGCTCGATCCGAAAGGATTGCCAGTCGCGGGCATCGAGCAGGGTAAGAAACTGCTGGATGAATCTCTGCCATCGAATACCTTGATGGCGGCCTGGATGGAGTCTGAGGGCAAGTGACATCCGCCCTGCTCGGCTGATTCACTGCCGGATTCAGCATGGGTCCTGGCCTGCGCCGGGATGACCGTTTTAAGTTCGGAAAATTTATTCATCGTCACCCCGGCGCAGGCCGGGGTCCAACGTCGCTACTACCGACACCGACAAACATTCGCTGCACACAATCACTCAAATGCTCATCGAACCTCTGCACAACCCTCGCCCCGTCGAACTCCCCGAGAACCCTGGCTTCGGCGTGATGTACACCAACCGCATGTTCATCCAGCAGCACACGCAGGAGCATGGCTGGCATGATCAGCGCGTAACCGCTTTTGGCCCGATATCCATGCACCCGGTAGCGCAAGTGCTGCATATTGGTCTGGATATTTTTGAAGGTACCAAGGCTTATCGCCGCCCAGATGGCAACATCAATCTGTTCCGAGTGGACCGCAACATGGCCCGATTGAATCGTTCCGCAGTGCGTCTGGGCATGCCACAGATCGATTCGGATACGCATATCGACTACATCGAAACCCTGGTGAAACTCGAGCATGAATGGGTACCCACCCTACCCGGCTGCTCGCTGTATATCCGCCCAGTGATCTTCAGCAGCGAGCCGACATTGGAAGTGCGCGTTGGGCGCGAGTTCATGCACTACATTTTCTTGAGCCCGGTGGGCCCTTACTTTGCGAAGGGATTCAATCCTGTGTCGGTGCACATCTCGCATGAATATGTGCGCGCCGTGCGAGGCGGCACTGGCGAGGCGAAGACGACAGCCAACTACGCGGGCACGGTGTGGGTCGCGGAGCAGGTGCGCCAGCAAGGCTATCAGCAGGTACTGTGGCTGGATGCGATCGAGCGTCGCTACATCGAAGAAGTCGGCGCGATGAACATCATGTTCGTGCGCGATGGCAAGCACATCATCACGCCGGCGCTCACGGGTAGCATTCTTCACGGCGTTACGCGCGAATCCGTGCTGCACCTCGCCCCTGACCTAGGCTTCACCATCAGCGAGGAGCGCATTGATGTGGATGAGATGCTGGCCGACATAGAAAAAGGCCGCATCACCGAAGCCTTTGGTGTGGGCACGGCGGCGGTCGTATCACCGGTCGGGAAATTCGGCTACAAGGGCAAAGAGTATCGGATCAATGATGAAAAGACCGGGCCGGTGGCGCAAAAACTCTACACCGCGCTGACGGACATCCAATATGGCCGTGCGCCTGATCCTTATGGATGGACTAGGCAAATCAAGGTCAATTGAGCACCGTCTAATAATAAAAACAATAGAGAGACCCCATGAGCGACAACCTGCTGCTCAACCGAGACGAAGGCGTCGCGGTATTGACACTGAACCGTCCGGATTCACTGAACAGCCTGTCGCTGCAAGCAGTGAAAGATCTGTTGAGCACGCTCAGAACTCTGCACGCCGATGAGAGCGTGCGCGCGCTGTTAGTCACCGGCGCAGGACGCGGCTTTTGCGCCGGCTGGCAGCTCGAAGAGGGCGGCGTGCCTGGCTTGCCGGATGAATCCTTTGGCGTGCGCCAGGCGCATTTGATGGCGGAATATTTCAACCCGGTGATTCAGGCGTTTCATGATCTGCCCTTTCCGGTGGTGGCCGCCGTGAATGGCCCCTGCGCGGGTGCGGGCGTCAGCATTGCGCTGGCTGCCGACATCGTGCTTGCTGCGGAGTCGGCGTATTTCATGCTGACCTTTTCGCCGCGACTGGGATTGATTCCTGATCTTGGCGCAACATGGAAATTACCACGACTGATAGGCTGGGCGCGCGCGCAGGCCGCGACTCTGCTTGGCGACAAAATGTCGGCCACCGATGCCGCTGCCTCAGGCATGATCTGGCGCTGCCTGCCCGATGTTTCGCTGCTTGCTGAAGCGACTGCCGTCGTATCACGGCTGGCGAAAGGCCCGCCCGGCATCGCGCGCGAAGTGCGTCATGCCTATCACGCTTCATCGAACAACACACTGGCAGAACAGCTCGATTATGAGCGCCTTCGTCAGCGCGAATTGCTCGATTCTGCCGCCTTCAATGAAGGCCTGAAGGCCTTTGCAGACAAACGATCACCTGATTTTTATAAAAAATAAAAAGCGAATAACAAGGACATACGCATGAACTACGAGACACTCAGCTGCGACCTTTCTGAAAATATCCTGACCGTCACATTGAACCGTCCCGAGAAGCTGAATGCTTTTACGGTGACGATGGCGAATGAACTGATCGATGTCTTCAACCAATCAAGCGACAATGATGAGGTACGCGCGATCATTGTCACCGGCGCAGGGCGTGCATTCTGCGCAGGCATGGACCTCGCGGTATCGGGCAATGTATTCGGGCTGGATGAATCACAGCATCCGACCATGAACGACATGAACGAGCGTCTCGACGACCCCGCGATCGTCAAGGGCGTGCGCGATACGGGTGGACGCGTATCGCTGTCCATCTTCAACTGCAAGAAACCCGTGATCGGCGCGATCAATGGCGCAGCGGTCGGTGTGGGCGTGACGATGCAGCTGCCGATGGATATACGGCTCGCGTCGGAACACGCAAAGTTCGGCTTCGTGTTTGGCAAGATCGGTATCGTGCCCGAGGCATGCTCGACCTGGTTCCTGCCGCGACTGGTCGGCCTGTCAAAGGCAATGGAGTGGGTGCATACCGCCGAGGTCTTCGGCGCCGAAGAGGCTCACCGTGCCGGATTGGTGAAAGAAATACTACCCGCAGACCAACTGCTGACGCGGGCGCGTGAACTCGCCCGCACGCTGGCTGAACGCTCTCCGGCATCGATGGCGATGGCGCGCCAGATGATGTATCGGAACAGTGCATTCAGCCACCCGCTGGAAGCACACAAGGTAGAGTCGCTGGCCATGTTCTATGCGAGCATTGAGGATGGCAAGGAAGGCGTTACTGCATTCACCGAGAAACGCAAACCAGCATTCAAGACAAAGGCATCTCAGATGCCGGATTTTTATCCGTGGTGGTGACATCACAACACCAGGTAGGTACCATCGGACCGGACAGCGATGCTATTCTTTCGCTCCAAGATAACAGTGTCGCAGAGTGTCTGTAGCTCCTTGAAGGGTTTTACTATGTTTCCTTCACTGGTATGAATCTCCTGATTCGCGATCGTGGTGAAATGGTTGTTTGCCACATTCGTACCCAGCGCAATAATGCAGCGAGGCTTGCTTGAGGATTGAGACGCCATGTCAAGCAGGTTCAGCGTGTCTTTGATTAAGTCAGACACGGAAAGATTGGAGCCCACCACATGCATCAAGGACCGCCGCCCATACGTTCTGGTGGTCTCATCGTAATTTGTGCAAAGTATGATCGCGCTGCAGTCAGCCATATCTCGGGTGAAGATCAATTCATCGTTGATAGCGGTTTTCATCCAGCCCATGTCGACCTCGATCGCACCCGGCTGTTTTATCCATTCATTGAATGCCTGCGGGCCAGCGCTCAGTTCTGGAATGTCGGATTTTTCAATCTTCGCAAGCGTATCTTCGATTGACGCCAGCAACTCTCCGTGCCTGGCGGGGTTGGCAGGTTTCATTGACACCTCTGGAGAACTCTCTCGTGGAAATAAAGTTTCTAATTTGTAATACTTTCCACTGCTTCGTTCCGGAGGAAATGTGTTCTTGATGGGCTAGACAGTCGGAAATTAGAGAGAATTCACAAAAGCGATCAGATCTTCTCGCTCCTGGGGCTTCAGCTTTGCAAATTTGTCGCGTGAGGCTCTCGCCTCGCCGTGATGCCAGAGGTTCGCTTCGAGCACATTACGCGCCTGTGCGCAGCAAGGGTACCAGGCATTCTGCAGACTGCACCTTGGTTAACAGACGCTCTGCCCGTTTGACCTCGACCTTGTCCTGATGACGTGGCGACATGACGGAGCTCAAAATCCGCTGAGATCGACGAGGTCTGTCTATCAATTAATCCACCCGATTATTACTTTTTAGATAATGATGTCTATCGCTTGATGTCTGGCGCTCGATGTGCACCACTTTCAGCCTCGGGTACATCACCGGGGATCTCGACTTTCGTCAGCATGACAACCTGACTGACAACGAGCCCCGGCCTGAAAAACACAGCCTTATTATTGTCTTTTGGCGCACGTGGATACCGTATACTCGATTCAACACATTCAGACTTTTCGGAGAGTCTGAATGAGAAGGTCAGTGCTGCGGCACAGCATAAAAAGCCGCTTCAGTAAAAATAAACGCGACAAGGGCAACACCCGATAGCATTGAAACGGCATGACGCTTCAGCTTGAATAAACGGCACGCGCCGGCACCCCACCGAACGATTGCTGATCATTTGGGAGACAAGACCATGAGCACCAAAGGCGACAAAAAAACCGACAACCCACAATCCCCTCAACCGCAGCGCCGCAAGCTGCTGCAAGGCGCGACCGCGATGGCGGGCATGGCCACGCTGGGCTTTCCTTACCTGTCGTTCTCGCAGAACAAGCCGATCCGCGTCGGCATGCCGACGATCCTGTCTGGACGCGTCGCGATGCTTGGTCAATCGTCGACCAATGCCGCACAGATGGAAGTGGAAAAATTCAATGCCGCCGGCGGCCTCGGCGGGCGCAAGATCGAACTGGTGATCCGCGACTCCAAGGGCCAGCCGCAAGAAGCAGCGCGCGTTGCGCGCGAACTGGTGACCGCCGAGGGCTGTGAAATTATTTACGATGCCGAGGCGTCTTCGGGTGCCTTTGCGGTGCATGAAGTCGCACGCGATCTGGGCGTACTGGTTATTCATACCTGCTCGGAGACGTCGGCGTTGTCGGCTGATCCCAAGCTGCGCACGCCGCTGGCATTCCGCTGCGCGCGGCAGGGTGTGCACGATGCGGTGATTGGTGGCGCTTACGCAGCCAAAGTCGCGAAAGAAAAGAATCTCAAGCGATGGATGACCTGCTCGCCCGATTATGCGTATGGTCGCGACACGACGGCAGAATTTGTCGACTACCTGAAATACTTCAACAAGGATGTGGAAGTCATTGGCGATGTCTGGCCCAAGCTGTTCCAAGCCGACTACAGCGAAAACATCACGCGTCTGCTGCAGGGCAATCCGCAAGCGGTGTATTCGTGCCTGTGGGGTGGCGACCTGACCTCATTCATCGATCAGTCGACTATCTACGCACTATTCAAGGACAAACAGTTCTTTGGCGTGAACATGGCCGACTATGCGGTACTGCATAACGTCAAAGCCGTACCTGCCGGCCTGCATTCGGGCAATCGTTATCTGAAGAGCTTCCCGAATAACCCAGGCAATACCGCGTGGTCGAATGCGTATCAGGCGAAATACAAAGACCTACCCCTGAACTGGGCCTGGCAGAATGCTGCGGGCATCCAGTTCCTCACCACAGCCATGAAAAAAGCCAACAGCGCGGATGGCAAAAAAATCGCCGCTGCACTCACCGGCCTCAGCATCGATTCGCCTTTCGGCGCCAATGGCAAGCTGACGATGCGCGCGGAAGACCACACGCTCGTCGACTACGCACTCGGCTGGGGCGAATTGTCCGGCAAAGAACCTTTCATGCCGAACCCGGTGCCCGGCAATTGGAAACAAATCGCCGAACTGGAAGCTGAATGGAAAAAGCGCAAGGGCTTCGCCTGATGTACTGCGCTCGCTGCCCGTCGATGGAGACGGGCAGCGGATTGCGCAGCATGACTCGCTAGCTACTCTCATGCTGCACTTCACCCGCCTGCCTTCCCGGAGTATTGAGTGAATCCCACTGCATTGCTTGAATGCGTGAGCTCGATGTCCTGCATCGTCACGCAACTGTCCACCGGCCTGATCGTCGGCGCGCTACTCTTCCTCGTGGCCGCCGGTCTGACACTGATCTTCGGCGTGTTGGGCATCGTGAATTTTGCGCACGGTTCGTTTTATATGCTTGGCGCCTATCTGGCGCTTACCGCCTATCGCATGTCAGGCAGTTTCGTCATCGCGATACTCGCAGCCGGTCTCGGCGTCGGATTATTTGGCCTGATCTTCGAGCGCTTCTTCATGCGACGCGTGTATAACGCCGATGTGCTGATGCAGCTGCTGGTCTGCTATGCACTGGTGCTGATGATGGATGATGTAGTCAAGATCGTCTGGGGCGCGGAATTCCAGTCAATGGGCATGCCAGACGCGTTTCAGGCGCCGCCGTTATTCATTCTCGGCGGCATCGTGCCGCTGTTCTACGTGTACCTCATCGGCGCAGCAGCGCTGATCGCGCTGGTGCTATGGGTAATCCTGAATCACACACTGATGGGCAAAATCGTGCGCGCTGCCGCACAAAATCCCACCATGACCTCGGCGCTGGGCCTGAACACCAGCCTGATCTATGCGGGCGTGTTCGCCTTTGGCGGCGCGCTAGCCGGTATGGCCGGCGGACTGGCAGCGCCGGTGAGATCAATGTCGCCGGGCATGGGCTTCTCGATCCTGATTGAATCGTTCATCGTCACCGTGATCGGTGGCATGGGTTCGGTCAGTGGCGCACTGGTGGGCGCCTTGCTGATCGGTCTGATACGCGCATTCGGCACGATAGGCTTCCCGCTGTTTGTGGAAGGTCTGATGTTCATTGCGATGGGGCTGATCCTGATACTGCGACCCAATGGTCTGCTCGGCAAGGAGGGCAGGACCGCATGAAATCCTCCACCTTCCGCACTGATTTGCTGTGGGCACTGGCCGCGCTGGTGTTGCTCGCCCTGCTGCCTGCACTGACCTCATCGCGCGTAATGCTGGATTACGTGATCCGGCTCGCGGCGATGGGTATCTTTGCCACCTCGCTGAACATCCTGATCGGTTATGGTGGGCTGGTGTCCTTCGGCCATGCGATGTTTTTTGGAGGTGGGGCCTATGCGTTTGCGTTGATGATGCAAAAGACCGGCTCCAGCATCCCGGTCGCCATGCTGGTGGCAATCGCCTTCTGCGCAATCATGGGTCTGGTCGTTGGCGCGATCTGTGTACGCCTGAAAGAGATTTATTTTTCTTTCATCACGCTGGCTTTTCAAATGCTGCTCTATAGCGTGATCCTGACCTGGACCTCGCTAACCGGTGGCGATCAGGGCCTGACCGGTGGTATTCCGCGAACGCCCTTCCTTGGTATTCATCTCGCTGATCCGATCCAGTTCTACTGGTTTGCCTGCGCGCTCGGCGTGGGCAGCCTGCTGCTGATGCGCACGCTGCTGCAATCACCGTTCGGCTACACGTTGCGCATGGTGCGAGATAACGCGGAGCGAGCGCGCTATCTGGGCATTGATGTGTGGCGAGTGAAGCTATACGCGTTCATTCTCGCGGCTTCATTGGCCAGCGTGGGTGGGGTCCTGATGGCGCTGTTTGTCTCCGGCGCTTTCCCTGAGTTTAGTTACTGGACGATGTCGGGCGAAGCGACCTTCATGATCATGATGGGCGGCCTGCACATGTTCATCGGCCCGGTGGTTGGCGCGGGTCTGCTGCTGCTGTTCAATGATGTGATCACCCGAAGCACGGAATACCACGGACTCGCGCTGGGCATCGTCGTGCTGCTGTTCGCACTGGGTTTCAAGCGTGGCATCATGGATTTTGCAGAACAACTACTACAAACAATAAAAAAGAAGGAAGACAAGCAATGAGCAAGAAACCCCTGACCGTTGTCACAGGTGGAGCGAGCGGCATTGGCGCAGCCTGTGCACGTCATCATGTGAAGCGCGGCGACACCGTGATCGTGCTCGACCTGCCTGCCGGCTGGTCGGACGCCAAGGCCAAAGACCTCGGTGTCAAAGCATTTTATGCATGCGATGTACTGGATGACCAGCGTGTGCGCGACGTCGCAGCACTAATCGAACAAGAACACGGCGCTATCGACTACCTAATCAACAGTGCCGGTATCCTGCAGCGCAAGCTGCCACCTGAACAGCTACCGATGGATCACTGGGATGCGGTCACTAACATTGACTTGCGCGGCACCTACCTGTGCTGTGCAGTGTTCGGTTCACGCATGGCGGCGCGGGGGTACGGAGCCATCGTCAACATTGCCTCCATCACCAGCTTCCGCTCCTCTCCTTTGCATGCATATGGTCCAGCCAAGGCGGCAGTCGCATCGCTCACCATGGGACTCGCTGCAGAATGGGGACGTTCCGGTGTGCGAGTGAATGCGGTCGCTCCTGGCTTCACGCTGACCGAGGGCTTGCAGGCGGCAATTGATCGTGGTGACCGTGATCCTGCGGAACTGGCGCAGCCCTCAGCAATGAACCGTCTGGTGATGCCCGATGAAGTCGCCGATGGCATCGGCTTCTTGTTGTCCGATGCGGCACGTGCCATCACGGGCATCACCATGCCCATCGACTGTGGCTGGATGGCCGGAAGCACCTGGGATACCTGGGGCGGCATGCAGGGCCCACGCAAATCCTGAACGATCTTTGAGAGCATAACCACACGGACAGGCCATGCTGAAAGTCGAGAATCTTCGCAAATCCTTCGGCGGGGTGGTCGCGACCTCGGATGTGTCGATCGACTTTGCCGCCGGCTCGCTGTCGGCAGTGATCGGCCCCAATGGCGCGGGCAAGACCACCTTCTTCAATCTGATCTCGGGCGGCTTGCAGCCGGATTCCGGTCGCATCCTGCTTGATGGCGAGGATATCGTCGGCCTGCCCAGCAGCGAGATCGTGCGCAAAGGGATTGGTCGCGCATTCCAGGTCGCCAAGCTTTTCAAATCGCTGACCGTGGAAGAATCGCTGCGCGGCGCGCTGCAATCGCCGCTGGGGCAGTCGCTGCAGATGCGCGGCCGCTTTCCTACTGACGACACGCGCGATCGCGCCCATGAAGTGATGGAACAGCTTGGACTGCAGGACAAGGCTGATGTCGTCAGCGGCAATCTGTCGCACGGCGACCAGAAGCTGCTCGATATCGCGCTGGCGCTGGTGCTCAAACCCAAGGTGCTGCTGCTAGACGAACCGGTGGCAGGCATGGGGCCTGAAGAACGCTGGCAGATGATCGACACGGTCTATGCGCTCTGGAAGCAAGGCGGCCTGACTGTCGTGCTCATCGAGCATGACATGGAGATCGTGTTCAAGGTGTCGCAACATATTCATGTGCTCTCTTACGGCAAGCTGCTTGCGCAGGGAACACCGGATGAGATCCGCAACAACCCGGCAGTGATCGAGGCCTACCTGGGCACACCGAAAGAGGCCCACGCATGAGCGGCATGCTGACAGTCAAGTCCCTCGACGTGAGTTACGGCAGCAGCCAGGTACTGTTCGGACTACAGCTCAACGTGAACCAAGGCGAGACGCTCGCGCTATTGGGACGCAATGGTGCCGGCAAGAGCACAACCATGAAAGCCATCGCCGGTGTGATTCCTGCGAAACGCGGCAGTATCGAGCTGCAAGGCAAATCCATCACCGGCCAGCCTTCGCACAAGATCGCACGCGCCGGCATCGGCTTCGTGCCGGAAGACCGACAGATCTTCATTGATCTCTCCGTTGATGACAACCTGCGCATCGCCGCCAAGCGCGGCGTGCATGGCGAAGAGGACTGGAGCATAGAACGCGTATACGACATGCTGCCGCTGCTAAAACCCTTGCGCGAGCGTCTGGGTGGACAGCTGTCGGGCGGTGAACAGCAGATGCTGACTATCGGCCGCTCATTAATGGGCAATCCCAGCCTGCTGCTATTGGACGAACCCAGCGAAGGCTTAGCACCCATCATGGTTCAAAAAATCGGCGAGCTCGTCGATAACCTGCGCAAGCTTGGCACCACCATTATTCTGGCCGAGCAAAATCTGCATTTCTGCCTTGGCCTAGCAGATCGCGCGGTGGTGATCGATAAAGGCTGCGACGTTTTCGAGGGCAGCATTCGCGAGTTGGAAGCCAATGCGGAAGTGAAGCAGCGCTATCTGTCCGTATAAGAGCGGCGCTTTGCCCAATGCCAGTCAGTTAAGCCGAAACGTCCCGATATACGACATGAGACACTGGGTCTCGGCCCGCGCCGGGACGACGATATTGAGACCCGTAGCACCTAAAATGTCACCCCGGCGCGGATCGGGATCTTGCGACTTTACGATGAGCAGCGACAATCGCCATCCTAAGCAGACTTCAAACCCAGAGAGGCCTCATGAGTTCTACCCTTCCCAAAGCCTTCGACATGCAAGGCCTGCGCGTGCTGATCACTGGTGCTGCGGGCGGCATTGGTTCTGAAACCGCAAAATTATGCAGCCAGCTGGGCGCAACGACGGTACTCACCGATGTCGCCAGTAGTTTGGAGAGAATGGCGATGCAGGCTTCTGCGCTGCCTGGTATCGAAGCAGTTGAGCCTCTGGACATTGCGGATCGCCGCGCGGTCGAGACACTGGTTGCCAGCCACGCTCCCTTTGATGCGCTGATCGATACCGCCGCAATATGTCCCTTCGATGAAGACTGGATGCAGCCGGAATGGGACGACAAATTTCATCGGGTGATGAAAGTGAATGTGCTCGGGCCAATCAATCTGGTCAGAGCCGTCATGCCCGGCATGATAAAGCGCAAGCAGGGCAGCATTGCGCTGTGCGGCTCGATTGCAGGCTGGATGGGCGGCCTGCTGGCTGCCCCGCATTATGCGGCTTCGAAAGGCAGCGTCCATGCGCTGGTCCGATGGTTTGCGCAGCGCGCCACGCCTCATCATGTGAGAGTGAATGCGGTCGCCCCTGGGCCGATAGCCACCGGGATGACCGATGGACAGCCCTACAACAAAGACAATTACCCGATGAAGCGCATGGGGGATCCGCAAGAGATTGCGAATGCGCTCGTGTTTTTATCCTCGCCTGCAGCGTCATTCATTGCGGGCAGCGTGATGGATGTGAATGGTGGTGTGCTGATGCGTTAACGAGATATTAGGTGCTTAGAGAGAAACCCTGATACCCCGCCTGCGTCCTCTCTTCGACAATCTTGCGGTATTTCGCAAAACCCCCAGCATACGGCATGAACACCCGCGGCTTGCCAGGCACATTCGCGCCAAGGTACCAAGAGTGGGTTGCACTGGGCAGCAAGGTGGAGTTGGCAGCTTCGTTCACCTCCAACACCCAGCTGTGGGCAGCTTGATCGTCTGCTTCGATGCACCGCACGCCATGCTCTCGCATATGCGCGATGCAATTGGTGATCCAGTCCACATGATGCTCGATTGCGGGCGGCATATTGCAAAGCACGGAAGGACTGCCCGGACCTGTCACGGTGAACATATTCGGGAAACCCGGTACCTGCAGTCCCAGATAATTGCGTGGACCGGCGTGCCATGCGTCCTTGAGCCTCAGCCCATCCCGGCCCTCGATATCAATTTTCAGTAGCGAGCCAGTCATCGCATCGAATCCTGTTGCGAAGACGATGATATCGAGCGGATACACTTTTTCTGCAGTTTTTATACCGCTGCTCGTAATGCGCTCGATAGGATGCTTGCGAATGTTGACCAGGTCGACATGCGGCAGGTTGTAGGTCTCGAAGTAATGCGAATCTACTGGTGGCCGCTTGGCGGCAAACGGATGGTCGATATCGGCTAGCAGTTCAGCTGTAGTCTCGTCTTTTACGATAGCGCGGATCTTGCGCCGAATGAAATCAGCAACCACTTTGTTCGCGCGCGCATCAAGCAAGGTGTCAGAAAATTCGGCACGAAATGCGAGCCCACCTTTGGCCCAAGCTGCTTCAAAGATCTGCTCGCGCTCGTCATCACTGACGTCGAACACTGAGCGGCTCTTGATATAGAAAGGGTGCGCATTGGTGTTCGAATTCATGATCACATGAATATCGTTCGCATGCTCTTTAGCGTAGCGCTTGAATTCTTCAGTAAGCGGCGCATTGCGCGCAGGGATGCTGTAGTTTGCCGTGCGCTGAAATACCGTCAGGTGCTTGGCTTGCGCAGCGATCACGGGTATCGCCTGTATGCCCGTCGATCCGGTACCAACCACGCCGACCCGCTTACCAGTGAAATCTACACCTTCGTGCGGCCATTGCCCGGTGTGATACCAATCTCCACCAAAATCATTGAGTCCATCGATCTTGGGTACATTGGCTGACGACAAACAACCCACTGCAGTAATGAAGTAGGTGCATTGGAAGATCTCTCCCTGCTCGGTCGTCACCGTCCAGCGATTGGCAGCTTTGTCGTAACGCGCGGATTTGACGCGTGTATTCAGCTGAATATCACGGCGCAGATCAAAACGATCAGCGACATGATTCAGGTAGCGCAGAATCTCGGGCTGCTCCGGGTAGCGTTCGGTCCAGTTCCATTCGGCCAGCAACTCTTTGGAGAAGTAGTAAGAATAGGAATGACTCTCCGAATCGCAGCGCGCCCCAGGATAGCGGTTCCAGTACCAAGTGCCACCCAACCCATCGGCGGCCTCCAACACCCGGGCCTTGAGCCCCAACTTGTCGCGCAGCGAGAGAAGTTGATACATTCCGGAAAAACCAGCACCGATGATTACCGCGTCAAATTCCTGAGCAACGACTGAAGCAGCTAATGCCATGATGTCCTGTCCGGTGGGTAGTTCTTCTAAATTCAGCATTTTTTAGGATGCCATACTGATATCAGGTTAGCGGACATTCAACACCTGCCTCGGCCAGCGCCTGCTTGAGCAAAGCCCGCGCCATCCAGCGCGCAGTGGCTTCGGTCTCCGAAATGGAGGCATCCCAGATGTCTTTGAACACTACATAGGATTCTATGCCGTAAATCAGGGACAGCGCGCGAACCAGTCGGTCGAAGCGACGCTTGCCCAGCGTGGTCTTCAGCGGTTTTGCCGCCTCGGTCAGGAGTTTGCGCCGAAAGCCTCGCTTGTACTGATCTTCTTTCAGCGCGCCCGCCTGTGCGAGCAACTGATGCTCCAACGAGACTAACAGCGCGGCACGCAGCTGGGTTTCATATTCCTTAAAGCGCGGGAACGTGTTTTCAAAAAGCTCCATGACGCGATCAACACCGTCCTCGTGCCCGGATACCCAGCTACGCACCGGGCCAAGGCTGAAATCGGTCAGGTCGGCGATTAGCCGCGCGCGGGTTGGAAAGTGGCGGTAAGCCGTAGCTCTCGAGACACCGGCCTCATTCGCAAGCTCGGTCACTGAGGGCAGCCTTCCTCGATTGACCATCTCTACTGCGGTCTCGAGCAAGGTCGCGCGCATGCGTGCCGACACATTCGACAACTGTATTTCTTTCTGCTCGCGATTATTTGCTCTAGTTGTTGTACTGGCATTCATGCTTGTTGAATTAATGTGGTGTGCTGATTTCGATAACCAAGGATTTGGAAAACCAATAAGTAATTTTTTATCACTTGTCGTAATGAATAATTTGGTGCGTCGCACGACATGAATTGATTGACTCTTGTATTTTTAATCCACTACGATGAACTCAGAAAAAGAGACTGCAGTATCGTTTTTTCCAGTAGCGCCCGCAAGACCTCTCTGATGATGGAGAGCACTCAAAACAATAATGGAGATCGGGACCTGTGAAAATCGTCACCTATCAATGGGGTGGGCAACGTCATGTTGGTCGCTTGTCTGCGGACGGTAAGGATGTCACGCCGTTTCAGTTCGAGGGTAAGTGGCGTGAGCGCGCGAGCAGCCGGGGAGCGCTGGCGCTGATCGAGATGCAGACAGAAGGCCATACACCCCTCTCGATGGGCGCGCCCAGCCTTCCATTTTCTGCAATTACCCTAGAAGCACCGATACCACGGCCCAGACGGAATATTTTCTGCGTCGGCAAAAATTACACCGAACATGCAAAGGAATTCGCCGGCAGCGGCTTCGATTCCAGCGCGACGAAACCGGGCGATGACCTACCTGAAGCTCCCTATGTTTTTTCCAAAGTGCCCGAGTGCGTGATTGCGCCCGGTGCCACGATACGCATCCCTTCAAAAATATCAACCGCGATCGACTACGAGGGCGAGCTAGCTGTTGTGATCGGCAAGGGCGGCTACAGCATTTCGAAGGCGCGCGCGCTCGATCATGTATGGGGCTACACCATCCTGAATGATGTGACCTCGCGCGACTGGCAGCAGCGCCACAAGCAATGGCACATGGGAAAGAGCTTCGATACCTTTGGACCGATGGGACCTTGCCTAGTGTCAGCAGATGAATGCGATGGCACGAACACGAGGCTGCGCACCTGGGTGAATGGCGAGTTGCGGCAGGATGCGCATACCACAGATCTGATTTTCGATATTCCGACGCTGATCGAATGTATCTCCTCCGGTATCACGCTCTATCCCGGCGACATCATCGCGACGGGTACGCCAGTCGGTGTCGGTATCGGTTTCAAGCCGCCGAAGTATCTGCGGGCAGGCGACAAGGTACGCATCGACATCGACGGTATCGGTACGCTAGAGAACCCTGTCTTATAGGAGCGCTCATGGGCCAATTTGTCTTTACAAATGTCCGCATCTTCGACGGCACGGGCGAGCTGCCTTACAGCGGGGAGGTGCAGGTCGAAGGCAATCGCATCACGCGCGTTGCGCGCGGCACTCGCTCACTAGCTACGCCGGGCGCATTGGTGATCGATGGTGCGGGTGCGACGCTGATGCCCGGCATGACCGAGGCGCACACGCACTTCAGCTGGAATGATGCGCCCTCTCTAGGGCAGATACAGCGAATGCCGCCAGAAGAACACATTCTCTGGTGCGCGCATGTTGCTGAGCGTCTGCTGAAGGCAGGCTGGACATCCTGCGTCGGTGCGGCGACAGCCAAGCCGCGACTGGATGTAGTCACCCGCAACGCGATCAACTCCGGACAAATTCCCGGTCCGCGCTATCTGGCGGCAAGTCAGGAAATCACCGTACCCGGCGGGCTCGGCGATGAGACTTTGCCTCACCTACCGTTTGAAGAATTCAGCTTTGGCGCAGTGGTGAATGGTGCAGATGAAATGCGCAAAGTCGTGCGCATGTTCTTGAAGTACGGTGTTGATACGATCAAGCTCAACCTCTCGGGCGAATATATTGCCGGAATACCTGCTGAATTTACCCCAATGACCGATGCAGAGGTCGCGGTTGCGGTAGAAGAAGCCCGTATGCGTGGCAAGCGCCTCTCAGCGCATGCACGCTCTTGCGGCTCGGTACGGCAATGTGTGAAACATGGCATTGATCTCATTTATCACGCCAGCTTCACCGATGATGAAACGCTGGACATGCTGGAAGCGAAGAAAGACAAGCATTTTGTCGCGCCGGGTCTTGCTTGGTTGATCAACACTTCGTATCACGCATCCGAATGGGGCGTGACGCCGGAGATGGCGAAGGACATGGGCTATCACCGCGAGCTGGAAGTAGCCATCGACAGCCTGAAGAAAATGCATAAACGCGGCATTCGCATCCTGCCGGGCGGCGACTATGGCTTTGCCTGGACCAAGCATGGCACGAATGCGAAAGACCTCGAGTATTTCGTAAAGTACCTCGGCATGACACCAATGGAAGCGCTGATCTCCGCCACGAAGTATGGCGGTCAGATCATGATGCAACCGCATGAACTGGGACAGATCAAGGAGGGCTATCTGGCTGACATGCTTCTGGTGGATGGCGATCCACTCGCGAATATCAGCGTTCTGCAAGATCAGACACGCATTCTCGCGGTGATGAAAGATGGCAAATTCTACAAAGAGCCGGTGATGCGCTCGGAACGCAGCGTGTATTCGCTGTCTGCAGCATAGAGGAAACCTTCGAATGAGCTTGCATACCGTCGACCGTATGGCTTACGAGATCCAAGGAGAAGGCGATGCCGTGCTGATGATTCACGGCCTCGGTGGAAGCTCGAATGTCTGGACGCCGCTGATGGGGGCGTTTTCGCGCAACACGGTATTACGCTTGGATTTGCCCGGCTCGGCGCGTTCAAGCCGCGTCGAAGGTCCTCTCAGCATTGCCAAATATGTAGATGCCTGTGTGCGCGTGATGGGTGTAGCCGGCATTGAGCGCGCGCATGTCATCGGACACTCGATGGGCACTATCGTCGCCACACATCTCGCCGTGAGCGAACCCTCGATGGTGAAAAGCCTCGCGCTGTTCGGTCCGCTGCTCGCTCCGCCAGACCCAGCGCGATCGGCGCTGCGCACACGCGGCGCAAAGGCGCGTGATGAGGGATTACAGGGAATGCATACGATCGCAGAGACGCTGGCTGCGGCATCAATCTCGACCAGCAACCGCACACGCAAACCTGTCGCGCTCGCCTATGTGCGCGAATCGCTGATGCGGCAAGATCCTGAGGGCTATGCGCGTTCCTGTGAAGCACTGGCTGATGCGCAGCCCGCCGATGTATCAATGCTCGATTGCCCGGTGCTATTGGTGACCGGCGACGAAGACGCGGTCGCACCTGCGCAATCGGTACGAATGATGACTGATAAATTCAAGCAGGCGCGTATGGAAGTGCTGCGTGACTGCGGACACTGGACACCGACCGAGCAGCCGGAAGAATGCATGCGGCTGCTGGAGCGTTTTTACGCGTAAAAATTTGTGCGCCTGCATCGGGCGCTGATCACTGCAACACCACCGGGGAGGAGGCAGCGATGGCTAACGTGCTGTTCACCAATGTGCAAATTCTGGATGGATCAGGCAATCAGCCCTATCGGGGTGAGGTACTGATCGAGGGAAAGCGTATCTCGCGTGTATCACCAGCGGGTACGGGAATGCCCATGGCGGGTGTGACCGTCATCGATGGCGCGGGTGCGACACTGATGCCAGGCATGGTCGAAGGTCACACCCATTTCGCTTGGAATAATGCAGCGACGCTGGACGGCATTCAGGTGATGCCGCCGGAAGAGCATACGCTATGGACCGCGGGTGTTGCGAAGACTTATCTGTCGCATGGCTGGACGTCCTGCATGGGTGCGGCAACAGCTAAGCCTCGCCTTGATGTGGTGGTACGCAATGCCATCAATAGCGGCATGATTCCCGGTCCACGTTATCTGGCGGCGAGCCAGGAGATCACTGTCGCCGGGTCGCTCGGCGACGATATTCCGGTGCACATGCCCTACCCCGAATTCAGCTTTGGTCAGGTCGTCAGCGGTCCAGAAGAGATGCGCAAGGTAGTGCGCATGTTCCTGAAATTCGGCGTGGACTCGATCAAGCTGAATCTGTCAGGCGACAACATCATGAAAGATGCAGACGCTACGACAACCTGGATGAGCGATGAGGAAGTCGCGATCGCCGTCAAAGAAACTAAGCTGCGCGGCAAGCGCGTGATCGTGCATGCGCGCTCGGCTGAATCCGTGAAGCAGGCAATCCGGCATGGCATCGACCTGATCTTCCATTCGACTTATTGGGATGAAGAGTCTCTGGATATGCTCGAATCGGTGAAGGATCGCGTGTTCGTCGTTCCCGGTCTGTCAGTAGTCGTCAAACTCCTGTACGAGGGTGAGCCTTACGGATTCACTCGTCAGAAAGCAATAGAGCACGGTTATGAAGACGAGCTGTCAGCTGCAACGGAAGGCCTGACCCGCATGCACAAGCGCGGTATTCGCGTGCTCCCCGGCGGTGACTATGGTTTTGCCTGGGCGCGTCATGGCGAGAATGCAATGGACCTGCAATATCTGGTCAAGTACGCGGGCATGACACCCATGGAATCCTTGGTCGCAGCGACCAAACATGGCGGCGCGATCATGATGCAGGAGCATGAACTGGGCCTGATCAAAGAAGGCTATCTTGCCGACCTGCTACTGGTCGATGGCAATCCGGCGGCTGATCTAAACATCCTGCTCGACCAGAAAAAGCTTCTGGCCATTATGAAAGATGGCGAGTTCTTCAAAGAGCCCGAGGGCCGTCATGGCCTAGCCGGACGCTTTGGCCGATTGGCTGCCTGATCGCAGGAACGGAGAAGACGGTGAAAAAAGCCTGGGTCTGGTTCTGGTGGATCGTGATTGCCGTACCGTTGCTCGCGGGCGCGATCTGGGCCATCGATGACAACGCGAAGCTGTTCTTCCTCACGCTGATGAATGGGCTGACGCTAGCTGCATTATATTTTTTGGTAGCGAGCGGCTTCACACTCGTGTTCGGCCTGATGCGCAATGTGAACCTTGCGCATGGCTCGCTCTATCTCCTGGGCGCGTATCTCGGCTTCGTGATCGGTGATGCGACCGGCTCTTGGGTGCTGGCGGTGATTGCGGGATTCATCTCCTCAGCGCTAGTCGGCTTGTTTCTTCAGATTGCTGTGTTTCGCTTCATGCAGGGACAAGACCTGCGGCAAACGATGGTCACAATCGGAATCTCGATTGTGCTGGCCGATATTATGTTGTGGATTTTTGGCGGAGAGATCTATCAGTTTGATCCGCCGAGCTGGATGATAGGCACACTGCGTCTGCCAGTGGTCGAGGCTTTCCCCGTGTACCGCGTACTGGTACTGCTGGCAGCCATCGTGATCGGTGTCGCGCTCTGGTGGTTCCTGAACAAGACTCGCGTGGGCATGATGATCCGTGCTGGCGTGGATGATCGCGCGATGCTCGCGGCTTCCGGTATCAATGTACAACTGGTGTTCGCGGTGACGTTCGCGGTTGGCGCCGGCCTAGCCGGATTCGCGGGTGTGGTCGGCGGCACCGCACTGTCGATCGCGCCCGGTGAGGATTCACGTTACCTGCTCGCGTCATTGGTGGTGGTGATCGTCGGCGGCATGGGTAGCGTGACCGGCGCTGCTGTCGGTGCGATCGTGATTGCGGTTGCCGAACAGCTTGGTCTGGCGTACGCGCCGACCTACGGGATTGTGTTTACGTTTGCGATCATGGCCTTTGCGCTGGCGTTCCGCCCGCAAGGCCTTCTGGGAAAGAAGGTGTAGGCCATGAGTGCAGCGTACTGGCGCAGGGCAATGCAGAGCGGCAGCGGCCATCCAACGGCTACCTCGCCAAAGCTATCCATCACCGGCGTGGTATCGCGTGACGTATCGCACGATATCCATGGCCGTCGCATTATGGGAACACCTTGGCCCTGGCTCGCGCCACGCTATGTGATCGTAATGATCTTCCTGCTGATCTACCCATTCATCGCCACACCCTTCTTCACATTCCAGATCGGTGCGCAGACACTGGTGCTGGGTACGATTGCACTATCGCTCACTTTTCTGGGCGGTTATGGTGGCATGGTGTCACTGTCGCAGATGTCGATTGCTGGCATCACCGGTTACATGGTCGCGATCTGCGGTACCAGCGGCACGATGTCGATCAGCATGGGCTGGCCCTGGTGGCTGGCGGTGGCCGATGCGCTGTTGGTCGCAGTGATCGCTGCCACACTGATTGGCTGGTTATCGGTGCGCACCGAAGGCATCTATACGATCATGATCACGCTGGCCGTCGGTGTGGCGTTCTTTTATTTCGCGCAGCAAAATTATTCGGTGTTCGCGGGCTTCCGGGGCTTCCAGAAAGTCATGCCACCCGATCTGTTCGGTGTGCAGTGGCGCGAACCGCTGCCCTTTTATTTTCTGTGCCTGTTCTGGGCGCTGGTCTGTTACTCCTTCATCCAGTATCTGGTACGCACGCCCTTTGGGATTGCTCTACAGGGCATCCGCGACAATGCGCGCCGCATGAATGCGCTCGGTTTCAATGTGACCGCGCACCGTGTCGCGGCACACAGTCTGGCGGGACTGATTGCGGGCATCGGTGGGGTGCTCTCGGTCTGGTACAACGGAATGATCTCGCCAGGCTCGGTGAACTCGGGTGCGATGATCAATATTCTGGTCATTGCTGTCTTGGGTGGTATGCGTCGCAGCATCGGTGCGTATATCGGTGCGCTGATCTTTGTGCTACTCCAGAATTTTGCTATCGATGTATTTGATCGCGAGCGATTCAACCTTGTCATTGGCGCAGTGTTCCTGCTGATCGTGCTGTTCTCACCGGACGGCGTGCTGGGCCTATGGGCACGGCTGCGCGCGCGGCTTTCGGCAGATCGCAGGATGAAATGAATTCTGTCGCCGTCACCTGGCGGCAGCAGCTTGCAGTAGTGAAGTAGCAGTACCAAGTAGTCATAGTGGTTTGTTTGAGTGTTGCATCGCCCGATGATGGGCATGCGGCGTTGTGCGTTACAACAAGCAGCAGAGGAGACTGAGGATGACAAGTAACAAAAGAACTTTCATGCGTGCAGCCATCGGCGTCGCCGTGCTGGCCGCATTTTCCATCAACGCGCATGCTGCCGACACGCTGAAAGTCGGCTTGCTCGCCACGCTGGAAGGCCCATTCGCGGTACCCGGTCAGGATGGCATTCGTGGCGCAGAACTAGCGCTGAAACAAAAGGGGGGCATGGCTGGCGGCAAGAAGATCGAGTTCATCAAGGGCTCATCGGATGGTACGCCTGACAAGGCTGTCAACGCGACCCGCAAACTGGTCGAACAGGACAAGGTGCAGATCATGATCGGCCCGCTGTCTGGTGACGAGGGCGTCGCAGTGAAGAACTACGCGAAGTCAAAGCCCGACATCACCTTCGTCAACGGTTCCTCGGGCGCACAGGCCGCGACGCTGGTCGACCCTTCGGCGAACTTCTTCCGCTTCAACAGCGAAGGCGCACAGTGGATGGTTGGTCTGGGCGAGCATGCGCTCGGCAAAGGCTACAAGAAGATGTTCCTGATTGCCGAAGACTATGGGTTCCCCTACTCGCAAGTGCAGGGCTTCATGGCCAGCTACTGTGCGAAAGGTGGCAAGGTCGTGGACAAAGCCTGGGTACCGCTGGGCACCAAGGATTACTCGACCGTGATCGCAAAGATCCCGAAAGATATCGACGCGCTCCTGGTCGTGCTGGGCGGTTCCGATGCAGTGAACTTTCTGACGCAGTATGAGCAGGCCGGCGGCAGCAAGCCGATGGTCGGTGGTTCGATCACGGTAGATCAGACCGTACTGAACTACAAGGGCAAGCGTCGCGAGTCGCTGCTGGGTACAGCCTCCGCTGGTCCGATGGCGGATTCGATCGACACCGGCGAGTGGAAAAAATTCGTTGCGGACTACAAGGCCGCTTTCAAGGATGGCTTCCCGAGTCCGTCACTGTTCGCCTATCTGTACTACATCAACACCAAGGCGGCACTGGATGGTCTGGATGCGGTAAAGGGTGATTTGGGCGGTGGCCAAAAGGCTTACCGTGCAGCGCTACAGAAAACGAGCTTCGCAGGCCCCGCCGGTCCGGTGAAGATCGATGACAACCGCAATGGCGTGGGTACCACCTACATCACCGAAGTTGTGAAGACGGCCGATGGCTCCTTCACCAACAAGGTGGTGAAGCAGGTACCGAATGTCACGCAGACACTGGGTCTGTCGAAAGCCGAGTTCGACAAGATGGGCCTGGGATCACGCGACGTGCCTGACTGCCGCAAGTAAACAGCAAAGGTCTAATGCCTCTGTAAAACGTTGATAGCTAGGCGTGCTGCCGCAGACAGTGTGGTGGCACGGCAAGGCAGTGTAATAACGCTAGCGACGTTTTGTCAGAGGCACTTAACGCACTATCGCACTCACGGAGAAACCTGATGCTGCACAGCGCAGACATGCACAGAATCAGCGGCGATGCTCTCATACTTGAGGGCGTCACCCGCGCGTTCGGTGCACTGAAGGCTATCGATGATGTGACATTCAGCGTGCCGGCCGGCGAGCGCCGCGCCGTGCTGGGAGCGAATGGTGCGGGCAAGACCACGCTGTTCAATGCGATCACGGGCGATTTTCCGCCCACGGCGGGCCGGGTGATGTTCTTTGGCGAGGACATCACCCGACTGCCGCCCTATGAACGCATACGACGCGGCATGCGCCGCACGTATCAGTCTTCTTTGTTGTTCCGCGAACTGTCGGTACGGGATAACCTGTATCTCGCCACGCAAGGCATCAGCGGCGGACGTTTCAGCGTGCTGCGCCGGCGCGATGATGACGCGCTGCTGGCAGCGACTCAGATCCTACTGGACCTGGTGCATCTCGACCACCTATCGGAGATGCCCGTCAGCCTGCTCTCGCACGGCCAGCAACGTCAGCTGGAAGTCGGCATGGCGCTGGCCGGTGCGCCCCGCCTCATTCTGTTTGATGAGCCAGCCGCCGGGCTGTCACCCGCCGAACGTCGCGAGCTGGTGAATATCCTGCAAGGCTTACCGCGGCATATAGGCTTTGTGCTCATCGAGCATGACCTCGACATCGCGCTGCGCGTGGTCGATCGCGTGACCATCATGCACAATGGTCGACTGCTCAAGCACGGCACGCCGCAGGAAATCGAGAACGATGCCGAAGTGCAGGCAATCTACATGGGGAGCGGTCATCATGGCCATTAAGTTCTTTGGCCGCGGTGGCGGCAACAGCCCCATTCTCGAGATCTCGAATCTCGATATTTACTATGGCAAGGCGCATGCGGTGCAAGGCGTCTCGCTGACTTTACAAAAAGGCGTGCTCGGCGTAGTCGGCAAAAACGGCATGGGCAAGACTTCGCTATGCAATGCGATCACCGGATTGGTACCGGCGCGCGGCAGCATCAAGCTGGCCGGTGAAGAAATCCTTGGCCTGCCGCCGCATGCGATCACGGCGAAAGGTATAGGCTATGTGCCGCAGGGACGACGTGTATGGCCATCGCTGTCGGTCGATGAGCACTTGCGTCTGGCTGCAAAAAGCGTACGCAGTGGCGAGTGGACAGTGGAGCGCATTTATCAATTGTTTCCCCGTCTGGGCGAGCGCAAGAGTAATGGCGGCTCGCAACTGTCAGGCGGCGAGCAGCAAATGCTGGCGATCGGCCGCGCGCTGCTGTTCAATCCGCGCCTGCTGGTGATGGACGAGCCCACCGAAGGACTGGCGCCGGTGATCGTCGAGCATGTCGCTGACACGCTGAAGACCCTGGCCAGCGAAGGCAATATTTCAGTGCTGCTGATCGAGCAGAACCTGGGCGTCGCGGTCGATGTGGCCGACAACGTCGCAGTGATGATGAACGGCCGTGTCGCGCGTACCCTGCCCGCACGCGAGCTGGCTGCCGATGTGAATCTGCAGCATCAGCTGCTGGGCGTCAGACAGTCTGCCGACGACGAGGGCGGTGCAGAAGCTTTAACGGTACCCGAAGTCGATGATGAGACGCCAGTGCGCGTATTCACAGTAGCGCGCGCGGAGGACAATGGACTGCCGCGTAATGATGCGACGACCGATGCTTCGCGCACCGTACGCAACTTCAATCGCTGGAATCAGGGTGCCACAGGTGCGACATTGAAGGATCTTTCGCTGGGCGATCGTCCGTCGGAAGCAAGTTTTGAACATGTTTCGGCACCCATCGAGCATAAAGCGCAAGTCTTCGAATTCAGTGTTGCGCATACTGCGAACCGTGCAGCCTACATCGCCGGCACCTTCGACACCAAGGGCCGCGAGCTGTTCTTCCTCAAGAACTGCATGGAAAAGCTTGGCCTTCGCACGGTGACCGTCGATCTATCGACATCGGGCAAACCATCGCCGGCGAACATTCATCCGCGTGAGATCGCGCGTTTTCATCCCAAGGGCGAACGCGGCGTATTTACCGATGACCGTGGCACGGCGGTCACTGCCATGGCGCTCGCATTCGAAAATTTCATTGTGTCGCGGCGCGATCTGGGCGGCATGATTTCTGCAGGTGGATCGGGCGGGACCGCGCTGGCCACGCCCGCAATGCGCCGCCTGCCCGTGGGCATGCCCAAGGTGATGGTGTCTACCGTCGCTTCGGGTGACGTCAAGCCTTATGTAGGCCCAAGCGATATCTGCATGATGTATTCCGTCACGGATGTGTCGGGCATCAATCGCATCAGCGAGCGCGTGCTATCGAATGCTGCGCATGCGCTTGCCGGCATGATTGCTTACGCACGTGAAGAATCCAAGGACAGCAAGCCGGCGATTGGGTTAACGATGTTCGGCGTCACTACGCCGTGCGTGCAGGCGACGACGAAACTACTGGAAGAGGAATTCGACTGTCTGGTATTTCATGCGACCGGCACCGGTGGCCAGTCCATGGAAAAACTGGTCGACAGCGGACTCATCTCTGGTGTGATCGATGTCTCCACCACAGAGATCGCTGACGAGATCGGCGGTGGCATACTCTCGGCAGGAACGGAGCGCATGGACGCGATCATCCGCTCGCGCATTCCGTATGTCGGTACCTGCGGCGCTCTGGACATGGTGAATTTCTGGGCGCGCGACACCGTCCCCTCGAGATTGAATGATCGCCTGTTCTATCAGCACAATCCGAATGTCACGCTGATGCGCACCACTGTTGAAGAGAATATCAAGATCGGCGAGTTTATCGCCGGCAAGCTCAATCAAATGGAAGGCCCGGTGCGTTTCGTGTTGCCGATGGGCGGCGTGTCAGCGCTGGATGCGCCCGGCAAGGCGTTCTGGAATCCCGAAGCGGACAATGCGCTGTTCCAGACCATAGAAAAAAACTTCAGACCGGGCAGTCAGCGACGGCTGATCAAGTCGCCACTGCATCTGAATGATCCGCAGTTCGCGGAAGAGCTCGCAAAACATTTTCACGAGTTGAATGCGCAGTCCGGTGCGCGTCGCCGGGCGCTGTGACGGGAGACAAGCATGGCACGCATACCCAGAGAAAAAATACTCGCGAAACTGCACGGCATGATCGCGCGCGGCGAGCCCATCATCGGCGGCGGTGCAGGCACCGGACTGTCCGCAAAATGCGAAGAGTTGGCTGGTATCGATCTGATCGTGATCTACAACTCAGGCCGTTACAGGATGGCGGGCCGCGGCTCGCTCGCCGGGCTGCTTGCCTACGGTAATGCCAATGACATCGTAGTCGACATGGCGAAAGAGGTGCTGCCGGTCGTGAAGCACACGCCGGTGCTGGCGGGCGTGAACGGCACCGATCCTTTCATGTCGCCCGAACCCTTCCTGAAAAAACTGATGGAGATGGGCTTCTCCGGCATACAGAATTTTCCAACGGTCGGCCTGATCGATGGCCTGTTCCGTGCAAACCTCGAAGAAACCGGCATGGGCTATGGGCTCGAGGTCGAGGTCGTTCGGCTGGCGCGGAAAATGGACCTACTGACCACGCCCTATGTGTTCTCCGAGCAGAACGCGATCGATATGGCAAAGGCTGGTGCGGACATCATCGTCTGCCATATGGGCTTGACCACCGGCGGGACGATCGGTGCCGATACCGCGCTGAAGCTACCAGACTGCGTGCCACTGATCGACCAGTGGTGTGCGGCCGCAAAGAAAGTCAATCCAGACGTGATTCTCCTTTGCCATGGGGGGCCGATTGCGATGCCCGAGGATGCTGGCTATATCCTCAAACATTGTCCGCAGTTGCACGGCTTTTATGGCGCATCGAGCATGGAAAGACTACCGACCGAAGTCGCGATCACTGAACAGACCAGACAGTTCAAAAAAATAAGCCGCAATTAATCCATTAACCCTTCATCTGAGCATCAGAAGAACGTAAAACCAGGAGACCACCATGAGCGGAAGTGATTTTGGGAGCTTCATACTGGGTCTGATCGTCGTCGCCATTGTCGTGGCCATCGGTGTATGGCTGCTGCATTGGCTCTACCTCAGGTCATCCAAAGAGCGTGCATTCGTGCGCACGGGCCTGGGCGGGCAGAAAGTCGTGCTGAACGGTGGCGCTTTCGTGCTGCCCATCGTGCATGACGTGATCCCGGTCAACATGAACACGCTGCGACTGGAAGTCTCGCGCGGACGCGACAAGGCGCTGATCACCTTTGACCGTATGCGCGTGGATGTGATCGCTGAGTTTTATGTGCGCGTACAAGCCTCGCCTGCGGCGATCGCCAATGCCGCGCAAACTCTTGGTCAGCGCACGATGCAGCCGGAATTGCTCAAGGAACTACTAGAAGGTAAGTTCGTCGATGCGCTGCGCACTGTAGCGGCTGAAATGAGCATGGAAGCGCTGCATGAGAAGCGCGGTGAATTCATCAAGCGCGTGCGCGCGGTGGTGTCGGAAGACCTGATGCAGAACGGTCTGGAGCTAGAATCGGCCTCGCTGACGCAACTGGATCAGACGGCGATGGAATTCTTCAATCCATCTAACGCCTTCGATGCAGAAGGCCTGACCCGTCTGACCGAGACCATCGAGAAACGCAAGAAACTGCGAAATGACATTGAGCAGGACACCCTGATCCAGATCCGCAACAAGAATCTGGAAACCGAAAAGCTGGCGCTGGAGATCGACCTCGAAGCAGAGGAAGCCAAGCTCGCGCAGGAACGCACACTGGAAATCGCCCGAATCGAGCAAGCGACAGCACTTACACAGGATCGCGCCGCGAAGAAACAGCAGGCGGATCGTGCTGAGATTACCGCGCGCGAAGCCGTGGAAAAGGCGCGCATCGTATCCGAAAAACTGATCGAGGAAGAGCGGATCAAGAAGGAGCTGGAGATACAGTCGGCCGAGATCGATCGCCGCAAGCAGATCGAGCTCGCTGAGCAGCAGCGCGCGATCGACACGGCTGAACAATCGAAGGCCGAGTTCGAGGCACGCGCGGCTGCTGACAAGGCGCGTGCACTGGCGGTTACCGAGGAAGAGCGCGTGTTCACTGCACGCGAGACCGAGATGGCTAATCGCAAGAAAGTGATCGAGCTGATCTCTGCCGCACAAGAGGCCGAGCGCGAGGCGATTCGCCTGACCATTGCGGCGACCGCAGAAAAAAATGCGGCAGCCGACCGTGGCGCCGCGATCCGCGCCGAAGCGGAGGCCTTGGCCGATGCAGAGCGCATCCGTGTCGCCGTAACTGAGCTACGCACGCAGGTCGAGGCCGAAGGCCTAAAGCTGATGAACGAGGCGCACAACATGCTGACGCAAGAGGCACGCATCTCGGCGCTGCGGATGAAGCTGGTCGAAAAACTCGATTCCATCGTGCGCGAGAGCGTCAAGCCAATGGAGCGCATCGAGAGCATCAAGATCCTGCATGTCGATGGGCTGGCAGGCGGCGGCAGTGGTGGTGGAGATGGCAGTGGCGGCGGTGGCAACAATTTCACCGACAGCGTAGTGAACTCAGCGCTGCGCTACCGTGCGCAAGCGCCGCTGGTCGATCAGATGTTGTCGGAGATCGGTGTGAAGACCGGTGACATCGGCAAGCTTGCCGGCGCCTTCAGCGCGATCACTGCGGCCGAGGGCGCGGAGCCGGCTGAGCTGACCCACAAGAAGGACAAGGCGAAGTGATACGCGTCTATACCTCCAGCGTGATCGATGCCCCGGCGGAGGCGGTCTGGGGCATGATCCGCGACTTCAACGGACTGCCGAAGTGGCATCCAGCGATTGCGGAATCACGGATCGAAAACTACAGGAAAGCGGATGAGGTCGGCTGCGTGCGGCTGTTCTCGATGAAGGATGGCGGCATCATCCGCGAAAAGCTGTTGGCCCTGTCGGATTTCGAGTACTCGTGCACCTACTCGATACTTGAATCGCCGATGGGCGTGGACAACTATGTGGCGACACTGAAGCTCACGCCGATCACCGATGGGGACCGCACCTTTGCCGAATGGAGCGCCGAGTTCGATTGCGCACCCGGTCGCGAACAGGCACTATCAGACAATATCGGCCAAGGCGTGTTCCAGGGCGGCTTCGATGCATTGAAGCGCCTGTTGCGGGAACGACGGTAAACGATCAGGCCCGCCGTGATTCGCGTCACTCGCTCCTCGGTCATTGACGCGCCCATCGAACGGGTGTGGGCGGTCCTGCGCGACTTCAATAGTCATATCGACTGGCATCCGGCGATTGCGCACTCCGAAATCGAGAACGGTGAAAAGCCTGATCAGGTCGGCTGCGTACGTGCGTTTAGCCTGAAAAACGGTGCGGTGCTGCGCGAACAACTGCTGACGCTGTCGGATGAAAACTATGTATCCACCTACTGCATACTGGATTCGACGATACCGCTCAAACGCTACGTCGCGACAGTGAAACTCTCGCCCGTCACGGATGGCAACCGGACTTTCTGGCATTGGGAGTCGACTTTCTCGACCCCGCCTGGCATGGAGGCGGAGCTGTCAAATGCGGTGGGCACCGGCGTCTACGAAACCGGCTTCAAGGCCTTGCAGGAGTATCTGCGCAGGCCGGGCGCGAACAACAAGACGACCAAAGCGCCTGCCAACGTCAGCACACCGACCGGGACAGCGCATTCGATCATGATGAGCCGCCACGGCGGATCGGAGGTCTTCAGCTTTGCGGAGACGACATTACGCTCGCCACAGGCGGGGCAAGTCACGCTAAAGCATACCGCCATCGGCGTCAACTACATCGATGTCTATGTGCGCAATGGTTTGTATGGCGCGCTGATCGAATTGCCGGGTACACCGGGCATGGAGGCGGCGGGTGTGGTCACTGTCCTTGGTCCGGGGGTGACGGAATTCGCGGTCGGCGATCGCGTCGCCTACGCATGCCCGCCGGTCGGCGCGTACACAACCGCTCGCACGATGGATATTGGCCAACTGGTGAAGCTGCCCGCGAACATCAGCGACGACATCGCTGCTGCAGTGATGCTGAAGGGCATGAGCGCAGAATATCTGCTGCATCGCATACGTCCAGTAAAGGCCGGTGACACGGTGCTGGTGCATGCCGCTGCGGGCGGCGTAGGATTGCTACTCTGCCAGTGGGCGTCGCGCCTCGGTGCCAAAGTGATCGGCACGGTGTCATCGGAAGCGAAAGCACAGCTGGCCGCAGAGAATGGCTGCGGGCTGCCCATTGTCACGCGCGACTACCACTTCGCGGATGCGGTACTGGAAGCGACTGGCGGCAAAGGTGCGGACATCGTGTTCGACGGTCTAGGCAAGCTGGCGTTTGAGGAAAACCTTCGCGCACTCGCCTTGTGCAGTCATTGGGTGAGCTTCGGTCAGGCCAGCGGCCCGCATGATGCGGTCGCGCTAGAGCGTCTGGGCAGCAAATCGATTGCATTGTCGCGTCCGGTGCTTTTCCATTACACCGCCGACCTGGACACGCTGAAGCAAATGGCGAGCAATGTGTTCGCGGCGATACGCGCCGGCGTAATACAGCCGCATATCGGCGCGCGCTTTCCACTGGTAGAAGCGGCGAAAGCACATGACTTTCTGGAATCTCGTGCGAGCACCGGCGCGATTATTCTCGAACCCTGATGTTCTGATTCCTGCACGGAGATAGCGTGAAACTCAACGGACTGGCCCACTTGGCGATACGCACCGCCGATCTGGAAAAAACACTGCAGTTTTATACCGAGGTGATGGGCTTCGTCGAAGTGCCGCGTCCCAGCGGACTGACCTTCCCGGGTGCCTGGCTAGCGTTGCCGGGCCATGAGTCTGCGGCGATCCTCCATTTTTATGCGGGCAGCGCGGCGGCAGGGCCGGATGGCGGCATCCCGGCAGACAACGATGAAGGTATCGCGGATCATCTAGCGCTGTCGGCCAGCGGTTTCATCGCTTTTCGTGATCGCTTTATTCAGCACGATATCGCATGGCGCGCGCAGCATCTAAAGGGATCAAATAACTGGCAGATGTTCGTGCACGATCCGAACGGCCTGAAGATCGAGCTGGCGTTCAATCAGCAGTATGAGCAAGGCCTGCCGGTGGAAATACCTGAATCTAACCGCTACAAGGCTGCCGAACGATTTTTTGCGTCGGCCTGAAGCACTTCTTTCGCAGTCAACCTGTGAGCACGAACTATGGACGCAAACTGGCTCTCTGAATTCTGGCGGTCGGCCATGATGTTCCTTGGCCAAAGCGTAGAATCGGCATCGATCGATGCCGGCTGGCTGGTTGGCACTGTCGCGGCGGTGCTGGTGATTAGCTTTCTGCTGTCGCTGCCAAATCAGTACAGCCTGATGTGTCGGGGCTTGCTGGTGAATTTCGCCGAGTGGGCCGTGGACCGACTGGTGTCGATGATCTTCGGTTTCATCGGCACCCTCTTCATCGGTTTTTTGTTTGTGGTCAGCCTGATTGCAATCTGCGGCATTCTGGGCGGCCTACTAGTGTTCGGCGTCAAGCACCTGCTGGTGGTCTTTCAGTGACCACCAGCATGGTCAGCCCATCAAGCAGAGAAGCTGCAACCCACCTGCCCCAAACTACCAAAGTCGGCATGCACCGCATCGCCGGGCTCCACCTTGACCGGCACCCGGCAAGTACCCGTCGTGACGAATTGACCAGCCTTCATCGTCACGCCTATCGATGACAGTTCGTTCACGATCCAGGTGAGTGCCACACGCGGATCGCCGAGCACGTTGCGGCCATAGCCCGAATCGATCGCTTTGCCATTCAGCGTCACGGTGATGGCCTGATTCAGGTAATCAAAATCTTTCCAATCGGCGGCGGAAGGGCCCAGGATGAACAGACAGGCGCAGGCATTGTCAGCGATCAGTTGCGCGGTGCCGACCTTCACAAAATCTTCGTAGCGCGAATCCGGCACTTCGATTGACGGATGCACAGAGGCGACTGCAGTCAACACGTCGTCCACCGTGTACTCGGCCGCGCGAGGCGGCAGATCCTGGGCGAAGCGGAACGCGAACTCGATCTCGGCCACATGCATCAGATTGTCTTTCAGCGACACGGTCGCGCCAACTGGCAGCAGGCGGTCTTGATAGATGCGGCCAGCGAGGGGCCCATCGACATTGATATGGCGCTGACCATCGACGCTGGTAGCGGCGATCTTCCAGCCGGACACGGTCTGGCCATTGATCTGCTCGAACGCCTGCTGTACGGCATAGCCGTCGCGGCGAGTCGAGGGGCGAATATTTTCTGGCAGCGCAGCAAAGCGACCTCTGCGGATCCAGAGTCCGTGCAGGGTGCGCGCGGCTTCCTGCTGGGCTGAAGTCGGTGCAATCGGGGGATATGCGGGAGTACTCATATTGCCTGGTCCTGTTCTTGTTTTAGTAATGGCCGGATCTTACCCGTCGCCGGGAGGCCACGGGGCTTTGTAATACAAAAAGAGATCTTCACACAAATTCTCAAGCGGGGGCAAACCGGTTAAGCTGGCAGCTTAGAGAGTGTAGAACCCTCTGCGCAGCTCCTGCAACAATCACTCCAAGGAGACGAGCATGCCTTCCATCTTCACCCCAGAGCAGCAAATCGCCTACGAGCGTGACGGCTATGTGCTGGTACGTTCACTGTTTGACCAGGAAGAAATCGCGATACTGCGCGGCGCGATCGAGACGGACCCCCAGCTACAGGCCAGTCTGTATGACCGGCACGATGCATCTGGTAAGTCCACGCGCATGGCGACCTGGAACCATCCGGGCGATAGCGTCTATGGGCTGGCGGCCCGGTCACATCGCGTGGTCGATACGATGGAATCGATGCTCGGAGGGGAGGTGTATCACTATCACTCGAAGCTGACCGCAAAAGAGCCGCTGGAAGGCGGCGCCTGGGAATGGCATCAGGACTATGGCTACTGGTACCACAACGGCTGCACTTTCCCCTACATGGCGAGCATGATGCTCGCCCTGGACAAGACCACGCGCGAGAATGGCTGCCTGCAGGTGATTCGCGGGTCGCATCATGCGGGACGTGTCGATCATGGCGTACTACCTGGCGAGCAAGTGGGCGCCGACCCGCGCCGGGTTGAAGAAATGCTCAAAACCCTTGAACGAGTGTATTGCGAGATGGAGCCCGGCGATGGCTTGTTCTTCCATGCGAATGTGATGCATCGCTCGGATCAGAACCGCTCTCCGAACCGTCGCTGGACGGTACTCTTCTGCTACAACGCGGCGCGCAATAATCCCTATCTGGAGCACCATCATCCGCAATACACACCGCTACACAAGGTCGATGACAACGCAATCAAGATGACCGGTGTGAAGTACTCGGAAAACTCACCGGATTATTTCCGCAAGAATTTCTCAAATCCACCCGAGCTGAAGAAAACGATGTCCACATCCTGAAGACAACAACAATAACGAGGAGATTTTGCTGTCATGAGCAACGACGATAAAAAGAACAAGCCTTTGCGCAGCACGGCTTGGTTTGGCAAGCCGGACAAAGATGGTTTTCTACACCGCAGCTGGACCAAAGCTTCGGGCCATCCTCATGATCAATTCGATGGCCGTCCCGTGATCGGCATCTGCAATACCTTTTCTGATCTCACCTCATGCAACAGCCATTTCCGCACGCTAGCAGAGTATGTAAAGCGCGGTGTGTACGAAGCCGGTGGCTTTCCGCTGGAATTCCCGGTGATGTCCTTGGGTGAAGCACAACTGCGCCCGACCGCGATGTTGTTTCGCAATCTGGCGAGCATGGACGTCGAAGAATCGATACGCGGTAATCCCATCGATGGCGTCGTGCTGCTAATGGGCTGCGACAAGACTACGCCGTCGCTGATGATGGGCGCCGCTAGTTGCAACCTGCCGACTATCGGCCTCTCGGGTGGCCCTATGCTGAATGGTAAGTTCCGGGGCGAAGACATTGGCTCCGGCACCGGTGTCTGGATGATGTCGGAAATGGTGCGCGCGGGCCAAATGACGCAGGAAGAATTCATTGAAGCCGAATCCTGCATGAACCGCTCGCACGGCCATTGCATGACTATGGGCACGGCCTCGACGATGGCGAGCATGGTCGAAGCATTGGGCATGGCCTTGCCGGAGAATGCGGCGATTCCTGCTGTCGATGGGCGTCGAAATCGTCTCGCGCAACTGACGGGCCGACGCATCGTGCAAATGGTGAAGGACAATCTCACCATGGACAAGATCATGACCCGCGAGGCCTTCGAGAATGCGATCAAGGTGAATGCCGCGATCGGCGGATCGACGAATGCGGTCGTACACCTGCTGGCAATGGCAGGACGCATGGGTGTACCACTGACGCTGGAAGACTGGGACAAGCTGGCCAGTCAGTTGCCCTGCCTACTGAACCTGCAGCCCTCAGGCAAATATCTGATGGAAGATTTTTTCTATGCTGGTGGACTGCCATCGCTGATGAGAGAAATTTCCAAGGAACTTCACCTTCATGCGCTCACCGTGAACGGCAAGACCATCGGCGAGAACATCAAGGATGCGCCTTGCTACAACCGCGACGTGATCACGCCGATCGACAAGCCGTTCAAGCCTGCCGCAGGCATTGCGGTATTGAAAGGTAATCTCGCTCCGGACGGCGCGGTGATCAAGCCGTCAGCCTCATCGCCGCATTTGCTCAAGCATCGCGGACGCGCGGTGGTTTTCGAGAGCACCGAACACTTCCGCGAGCGGATTGAGGACGACAATCTCGATATCGATGAAAACTGCGTCATGGTCTTGAAGAACTGCGGCCCGGTCGGTTATCCCGGCATGGCCGAAGTTGGCAACATGGCGCTGCCCAAGAAAGTGCTGAAGAAAGGGATTACCGATATGGTGCGCATTTCCGATGCCCGCATGAGCGGCACGGCCTATGGCACGGTCGTGCTGCATGTGTCGCCCGAAGCCAGTATCGGCGGGCCACTGGCACTGGTAAAGGATGGCGATATGGTCGAGCTGGATGTGCCGGGTCGCCGATTGCATCTGGATGTCAGCGATGAAGAGCTCGCGCGCCGCAAGGCGGCGTGGCAGCCGCCAGAAAAACCTGCGCGCGGCTATGTGAAGCTCTATGTCGAGCATGTGCAGCAGGCGCATCTCGGCGCGGACCTGGATTTTCTCGTCGGCGGCAGCGGCGCGGAGGTGCCGCGCGAGTCACATTGAGGCAGACGCCTCGGTCCGGGGCTACCGCTACAATGGGGGCGTCTCCCATCTGGGTGGCGCCTTTTTTGTTATCGAGACGATTCCCCCACAAATCAAAACAACACCATGTCGAATTCCATCGCTCCTTTCATACGCCTGCATCCGCAGGATGATGTGCTGATCGCCCGTCAGCAGCTGGTCGGCGGGACCGCCGTTGAAAACATCACGGTCAAAGGCCTAGTACCGGCGGGTCACAAGGTCGCGGTTCGCGATATCACCACGGGTCAGCCAATACGCCGCTACAACCAGATCATCGGGTTTGCCAGCAAACCGATCCAGGCAGGCGAGCATGTTCATGTACACAACTGCACGATCGGCGATGAGAAAGGCGGCTTCGAGCGCGATTATGCTTTCTGCGCTGACGTGCAGCCCGAGAAGCCGCGCAGACACCGCGAGTTCATGGGCTATGTGCGCAAGAACGGACAAGTCGCTACGCGTAACTACATCGGTGTGCTGTCCAGCGTGAACTGCTCGGCGACCGTCGCGCGCGGCATTGCCGATTTTTTTTCGCGACGGATGAACCCGGGCGCGCTCGAAGATTTTCCGCAAATCGATGGCGTGGTCGCGCTCACGCATGGCACTGGCTGCGGCATGGATACTACCGGCCCCGGCATGCAGCTGCTGCGGCGCACGCTGGCCGGTTATGCGACGCATGCGAACTTTGCCGGCGTGCTGGTGGTCGGTTTGGGATGCGAGAGCAATCAGCTGGCAGCCTGGCTGGATCACAGTCACTTGGCGGAGGGGCCACTTCTGCGCACCTTTAATATTCAGGACAGCGGCGGTACCGCAAGGACCATCGAGAAAGGCATCGCACTGATCAAAGACATGCTGCCGATCGCGAATGACTGTTCGCGTGTGTCGTGTGATGTGTCGCATCTGACCGTGGGGCTGCAATGCGGTGGCTCGGATGGATACTCGGGCATCAGTGCCAATCCTGCCCTGGGCGTGGCGGTTGATTTGCTGGTCGAGCACGGCGGTACGGCGATCTTGTCGGAGACGCCGGAGATCTATGGTGCGGAGCACTTGCTGACACGCCGTGCGATTAGCAAAGAAGTTGGCGAAAAACTGGTGCATCGCATACGCTGGTGGGAACACTACACTGCGGTGAACGAAGGCGAGATGGACAACAATCCCTCACCAGGCAACAAAGCGGGCGGCTTGACGACCATCCTCGAAAAATCGCTCGGCGCAGTCGCCAAGGGGGGCACCAGTGCACTACGCGCTGTCTATGAGTATGCCGAACGGGTGACAGAGCATGGTTTCGTGTACATGGACACCCCGGGCTATGATCCGGTGAGTGCCACTGGCCAAGTGGCCGGCGGTGCAAAGCTGATCTGCTTTACCACGGGTCGCGGCAGCGCCTATGGTTGCGCGCCCTCACCTTCGCTCAAATTATCGACTAACTCTGCACTCTGGCAGCGCCAGCAGGATGATATTGATATCAACTGCGGCGAAATCATCGATGGCAGCAGCAGCTTGCAGCAGATGGGGGAGCGTATTTTCGAGCTCATGATCCAGACCGCCTCAGGCCAGTCAAGCAAGAGCGAACAGCACGGCTACGGACAGAACGAGTTCGTACCCTGGCAAGTCGGCGCAGTGATGTAAGGGAGGACTGCGCATGGAGGCGCTGATGACACTGATCGTCTGTCTGTCCGGGTGCGGGCCCTCGGTGTCCCGCGATGATGAATTGGGCCGATTGGCGGGAAGTTACACACAACTGTGCGCGGAAATGCAGTACCTCAAGCAAAACCACTGCCCGGAGTTGCAAATACCCGTGATGCTGCAGTGCGTGAATGAGGTGGAAAGTGCCCTGAGCCTGAAGCGTGCCCGAGAATTCCGCGAGGGGCTGAAGGTACTGATGCAGCGCTACCCCACGGACTTGCCGCCCCAAGTTCAGCAAAAATACAACCGCGCGCTACCGGGTAATGAAAACGACGCGGCGAAGTCTTGTCTGTGGCTGGCGCAGGAAAACAACCGCCAGCGTTTCCAGCAGCTGCAAACTATCCGCGGCCTGGAAAAGAAACGCGACTAAGTACCGCCTCAGGTCAACCCTTTCTCTTCCCTCACCTGCGCGGCAATCGCCTCCACCTGCTCGTCGCTGATGCCCAGACGCTTCTTGAGTTCTTCGAGCTTGATGCGCTCTTCATCGGTAACGATGCCATCGGCTAGCGCCTCGCGTATCTCCATCTCGTACATCACCGCGCGACGCTCGACCTGCGTGGTGTAGGCCGTCGCTACCACACCGGTAAGGATAGCCGCCAGTGCAATGCCCAGCACCTGGGTCAGTACCACCAGCACGGTACCGAATAACGATTGTGGATCGGCATTACCCCAACCCGAAATAATGGTCAGCAAATACCATTTCATCGTGGACGGGATGGAGGGAAAGACTTCAGGCTGCAGATGTCCTTCGGCGATGTAGATCAGCGACGAACACAACAGGCAGGAGATCATTAGCAGAAACAATGCCGACGTGAAGGAATCGCGCTCGGCTTTGACTGCTTCGACCAGATCGGTCAGTGCGCTGTTGTACCTCGAGAGCTTGAAAATACGCATCAGCCTGAACAGTCGCAGGAAGCGCAGGTCGAGGCCGGGAAACAGCAGCTGCAGGTAAAAAGGTATGGTCCCGAAAAAATCGATGAATCCGTAGAAGCTGAAAATATACTCTTTGCGGCCACGCCAGGCACCGCCCTCATCGGCAGAGTACTTCATTGCATAAGACCACACACGCAGTACATATTCGGCTGTAAAGATCATGACGCTCACCACATCGAAAATGTGGAAAAAGTCCGCATAGGCCTCGTGCAGCTCGTGTACAGACTCGAGAATGATCGCGACTACATTGAGCACCACCACGGAGGCGATAAAAATCTCGCAGTAGCGCGCAGCTTTTTCCTCGACGGAGCCATCGAGTATCTTGTACAGACGTGTCTGGAAGGATTTCATCGCCGTTGGTTCAATGGTCGCTGTTGGGTAGTGTCCGTGATCTGGGCAAACCCACCGAATACCCGTATTTTTATTAATGTTTAGGCTCTCTATTATTCAATAAATTTCCCGGACCGTAAGCGAAAAATATGAACCCTACCGAGATTATTAAGAAACCAATAACAGTACGCTCAACCAGCGCCGAAAAAGCTGACGCATTTCTGACGAACATCCTCTGAAGGGGTCAATCTGTGGGTTCAGGTACGCCGCGCCGAAGGCCATTGGAAACTTCATTTCATTAAAGACAATTCCTGGTACTAGACTTGAGGGAAATAAGTTTCAAAAATTCCGGGCTTTCAATAAAATCACGGCGGTGCACTGGACGCGTTGGCGCTCGGTCTTGATTTTTGACTCATTCACTTACAGGGAATAGACATGGCAGTCGATAAAGATTACGGCAATCTGCTGGTCGGCAAAGGCGTGACGATCAATGGCGTCTTTCAGGTTCCTGGCGAAGCGTTCATCGATGGCAAGGCCGAGGGGGAGCTTACCGCAGATGCGATCAATGTGACCGCGAATGGTGTCGTGACCGGCAATGCCGTAGCCAGCCACGTGAAGGTAGCCGGACTGATGGAAAAATCAATCACTGCCAAGACCTCGCTCCTGGTTGAATCGACCGGCTCGGTTCGTGGCTCCATCACCTACTCTGATCTCGAGATCCGCAAAGGCGGCGAGGTGGAAGGAAATATCGTCATTCTTGGCAGTGGCAGCAAGTAAGGCCTGCCATCTCCTGATTAATCATGACCACCGTCTCTCTGCGCGTGCCGGGCTGGCGCGGCGCGATAGAGCGCTTTGTGATGCACCCGTGGATACAACATCTGCTGGTGGTGCTGATCGTTTTGAACGCGCTGATTCTGGGGTTAGAGACGGATGCCCGGATCCACGAATCGATAGGCCATTATCTGATGGCTATCGACCATATGATCCTGGTAATCTTTATCGCGGAACTGGTGCTGTTGATATCAGCACGCGGCCTGCGGTTCTTTACTGATCCGTGGTGCGTGTTCGATTTCATCGTGGTCGGCATTGCACTGGTGCCCGCGACGGGCAGCTTGTCAGTGCTGCGTGCGCTCAGGGTCTTGCGGGTACTTCGCTTGATCAACAAAGTGGAGAGCATGCGCAAAGTGGTCAGTGGCTTGCTGACCTCCCTGCCCAGCCTGGGCTCGGTGTTCAGCCTGATAGTCATCATCTTCTATGTGTCGTCGGTCATCGCCACCAACACGTTCGGTGCAGCATTTCCCGAGCTGTTTGGTGACATGTTCTTGAGCGCTTTCACGCTGTTTCAGGTGATGACACTGGAGGGCTGGTCGGAGGGTATAGCGCGGCCGGTGATGCAGGTATTTCCTTACGCATGGATCTTTTTTCTGCTTTTCATCCTGATCGCGACTTTTGTGATCGTGAATCTGTTCATTGCAGTGATCGTTGATTCACTGAACTCTCCGTCCAAGTCGGCTCATCCGCCGCTCGCAGAATCGGAACTGAAGGCGCTGCGCGAAGAAATTGCCGAGCTGCGTCAGCTACTGATCGAGCAGAAAAAAACTGAACATTAGGTAAATACGCAAGCACAATAAAAAATGCCGCAGCACGCTGCGGCATTTTTTATTGTACGAATTATCTTTTCTTCATCCGCTCGATATTTTGCCGGTTGAAGTGATTGGCCATCATGAAACCCGCGCCAACAACCCAGATGAACAACAGAATTTGCCAGATCTTCATGCGACTCTCCCGATGAATTTGTGGTGGAACGTTCCTGCTTTGCTGTGGCCAGTCCACGCTGAACCTAGATTCCGCCTGCCGAATCACCCCTGCGGAAACAGCCCGGGAACGCGGGCTCTTTACACGTCCCTTATATCCCTATTATTGCCTAAATCTGGCGATCGGGTGCCAGCGGGGCTGACGCCCGCCACCGATGCCGGCACACCTGCAGAGCGTCTCTCAGAATCATCCCGACGCGCCGGATGATTGTGAAAGCGTCCCTGACCTATCGTTTTATCTGCTTGCACTACGTGGCCGAAGTCCGGGACCGTGGGTCCCGGACTTCGAAGGACGACTATTTTCGTCCCACTTCCTGCAAACTCAATGCCGCCACCTGTGGCGACTCGGGCTGGATGCTCGATACCTGAGCAGCGCTGCCATTGAGGAACTTCTTGACCCAGGTGGTATTCAGGGTCAGGGCCAGATGCACCGAAAACGACGCGACTGCGACCGCTCCGATGACGATGGGAATACCCACCGACGGCTTAACAACGCACCACATTTTTCCATAGATCATGTCTAGTCTCCCCTTCCCTTAGTGAAGCCAGGGTGAATAGATATACGCGAGCAGATGAGCGAATGCTGCGATCATTCCGAAAAGCTGCGTACCTTGGATCAAATGACGGTGTATTTCTTCTGATTCGGCCTCCGTTAAACCGGTCGGCCAAACTTTGTCTTTGTCAGACATCGTGACACCTCCTAGAAAGACATCGCTTACGACTGGATCCATCTCGACGCATCAGCGAGGACACGCAGAATGGCATTGACCAACTATCGGTGTAATCGGTGTAAGGCCTTCATTACACTTCTAATTGTCCATGAATATTGACAATTTTTCGGGCGCTAGTCAACCAACTGGTCAGAAAAAATACGCCCAGAATGCAAAAATCCCCGGGATTCCGGGGATTTAGTTAACAGATGCTTACTGTTTCGTTTCGAAAAGGATATCAGTCTGCTCTTCCGCAAAACGCCAGTATCTCGTCTGCGATCCGCTGCGGAGACTCTCGTTGAGGGAAATGCCCGAGTCCTTCCAACACCACACGCTTGTAGGGGCCATTGAACCAACGCTCTTTGTCCGCCGAGCTTTGCACGGGATTGACGCCATCCTCCACACCGTGCAGCACCAGCATCGGGGCGTCGAGTACAGGCAAGGGCTTGAGCGCGGCTTCGTCAGCATCATAGGCAGGGTCGCCCGCCACTAATCCCCAGCGATGACGGTAGGAAGTCAGCACGACGCTGACCCAGTCGGGATTGTCAAACGCCTTGGCGGTCGCCTCGAATTCTTCCTCGTCATACCAGCCCGCAGGCGCCCACGTCTCCCACATGATGCGGGCAAATCCGCGCCTGTCTTGCGCGAGTGATTTCGCGCCCAGCGGCGTATCCATGTACCAGTGGTACCAGTAGTTTTTTGCCTGCTGCAGAGACATCGGCTGGCTGGGATCGTTGGTGCCATAACCTACAGACACCATCACAAGGTGCGAACCTATGCCGCGCACCAGAGCACCGGCGATCGCCACCGCTCTCGCACCCCAATCGTGCCCGACCAGCACGGGCCGGTCGAGCTTCAGCATGTGGACCAATTCAATGAGATCGCGTCCCAGCGCCGCCAGCTGACCGCTGCGCGGCGTATCGGCGGATAAAAATCGCGTACCGGCATATCCGCGCACCGATGGCGCGATGACTCGGTATCCAGCACTCGCCAACAAAGGCGCGGTGGTAAACCAGGTGCGGACTGAGTCTGGCCAGCCATGGACCAGCACGGCCGTGCGTCGGCCTTCGGGATTCCACTCGAGATATTCGATCTCGAGACGCGATGTGTTCACTGAGTGCGCCGTGTATGTGCTCATGATGTCGCCGTAGTGCAGATGCGCTGGATAAAAAAATGGACAAGGTGCGCGCGAGGTTTTCGCGCGCTGTGGGCGACTATAGCCTCAAGCAAAGCCGGCGGCTATTTGTGGATCGTGAACCAAAGTTTGCAAACGCTACCTGAGCCGCGCAAAAGGTTTTAAATTTATTAATCGATGTGGGCTATCCGCCTTCATTTGCCTCTTTTGAGCGCATCCGAGCTGATTTCGCAGCCAAAAATTGCACACATGTTTTGAATGATGGGTCGTTTGATGGCACAATTTCGAGCTTTGCTATTTATCTTCGAGAAGCGAGCGTTGTCGAACTTGCCACATCTTTCGACGCGCAGGCACGGTCTTGCAGAGCCGGCTGTGGTGCGTGGATCAAGAACTCTATCCTGGATAAATACGACTTAAAAAATGCAAGGATTACATCTCACCGCCGATCTGGCCGGATGCCGACAAAACCTGTCGCTGATGACAGATGTCGACATGCTGCGCAGCACCTGCCTGAATCTCGTCGAGGCCTCTGGCCTCACCGTGGTGGGAGAGCTGTTCCATGCCTTCCCCGGCCTCACCGAGGGCGAGAGTGGCGGTATCACCGGGACTGTGCTTCTGGCTGAATCGCATCTGGCTCTGCACACCTGGCCTGAGCAACAAGCGGTAACGCTGGATGTCTACGTGTGTAACTTCTCTACGGATAACAGCAACAAGGCGACGCAATTGCTGGATTCGCTGATCGGTCTGTTCAACCCCGAAGACGCAAACCGCCAAAGCCTGCTGCGCGGAGAGGTCGGCCGTGCGCACTCGGGCGCTGATGCGGCGATGGGCCACGAATACCTGAACAAAAACAGTTCCTACGCCTATCGTCTTGGACCGCTGCTACATCGTGAACAGTCTCAGTACCAGCTAATCGAGGTGCATGAATCGCCGCAATTCGGCAAGCTGTTCCGGCTGGATGGCGACTACATGACCTCCGAAGGTGAAGAATTTTTTTACCACGAGGCTCTGGTGCATCCTGCTGCGCTTTCGCATGGCAATATTCGCACGGCGCTGATCCTTGGCGGCGGTGACGGCGGCTCCGCAGAAGAATTGCTGAAGTATCCGAGCGTTGAGCGCATCGTACTGGCAGAACTCGACGAGGCGGTCGTTCGCATTTCGCGCGAATTTTTCGGCAATATTCACAAAGGCGCGCTCGACGATGCGCGGGTCGATATCCGCATCGGTGACGGGCTGGGCTATGTGCGCGACAGCAGCCAGCGTTTCGATCTCGTCCTACTCGATCTGACTGATCCCGACACGCCAGCATCACAGCTCTACACTGCAGAGTTTTTTGCATCCGTTAAGCGCTTGCTGAATCCCGGCGGGGCGATGGTGCTTCATACCGGCACGCCAGTATTCGCGCCCCAGGTCGTCACACATATTTACAAGAGCCTCACCGCGCACTTCGATGTGGTCGCGCCTTATGGGCTTTACATACCGCTGTACGGCGCCTACTGGTCGATGGCGGTCTGCGGTGACCAGCTCGATCCCCGCCAGATTACCGCACCAGACATCGCACAGCGGCTTCAGTCCTTCGGCCTTGGCAAGCTCGGCTACTACAACGAGGCGACTCACCAGGGACTGTTCGCCCTCCCCGGATATTTCAGGGACCTGTTGCTGTGAACCGCGCAAGGGCAAGCCGGGCTGGTCGCTGCCGGCTCACCTTGATCACGATCAAAACCATGTTGAGTCATGAGCAAAATCGAGGCCGAGAGCAGAGGCCAAGCTTGGCATCGAGGGAATAATTAACATAATATCAACTATGTCGGGCTATCTCTGGTTTTCCCCGGCACGACGGATCAATTCAGCGACATCGGGTTCCGCCAGCGTTTACCAGCAAAACCAGCAGCAAACCAGATTCAATCCATGAGCAGCCTGAAAGAAAAGCTATACGACCACTTGGTCAACGAAGTGTATTGCAAACTGGGCGTGTCCGAGATTCACGGTATCGGCGTATTCGCATTACGAGAGATACCTGCTGGCACCGCTCCGCTGAAGAGCATGGTCACTAGCAGAGAAATCAAGTTTTCACGGACCGAGATGAAAAATGTCCCCAGCAGCGTGCGCAAGCATCTGGCGATGTTCTGCCTAGTCGAGAAAGGCCGGGTGTTCGCTCCGGAGATAGGCATGAATGCCGTCAACCTGTCGGTATACCTGAATCACTCGAAGCAGCCAAACCTGAAGTTCGACGACAAGGATGTTCTGCGCGCAATCAGGACGATTCCAAAAGGCGAAGAGCTAACAATCGATTATGACGAGAGCTTCGACGACCAGCATGACTTCAGCGATGATGATGATGAGGATTTCTCGGGCTCGGGTGTCGATCCAAAAATCGGCGTCCCGGGGCAGCGAGGAAAGCCCCAATGAAAAATGCCCCGGAATTCCGGGGC
>RGFZ01000091.1 GCA_010024875.1 Oxalobacteraceae bacterium
AGCCGCGCGTGGCGCTGACCGAGTACCAGCGTGCCAAGACGGGCGCCTTGTTCGTTGCGGCCACGGTCTCCGGCGCGCAAGCGGCGGGTACCGCTGCAGAGCCATGGCGTGCATTGGGCGAATGGCTGGGCGAGGCGTATCAGGTCGCGGACGATATCCGGGATGTCGCGGTCGATCCTGAATCACTCGGCAAGCCGGCAGGGCAAGACGCCAAACACGGCCGACCCAGCTCCGCAGCAGAACTCGGACTCTCCGGCGCGATTCAGCATTTCGATCAGCTGATTTCCTATGCGAGCGCGTCGATTCCGGCCTGCCGGGGTTCGGCGCAGTTGCGTACGCTGCTGCGGCATGAATCGAAGCGACTGGTGCCGGTGGAGCTGACCCGCCGCGTCGCGCCCAGCGTCACCCGTGTGAATGCCTGATGGCTGCAGCGACACTCTCATGGACTGACTGGCTGCTCGGCTGGCGCGACCGGCTGCTGTCCAGTCCGGCCTTTCATCGCGCAGCATCTGGATTTCCACTGACGCGCCCTTTGGCACATCGTCATGCGCGCGAGGTCTTTGATCTCGTCGCCGGTTTTGTGTATTCGCAGGTGTTGGCGGCGTGCGTGAAGCTGGATCTCTTCCGGACCTTGTCCCACGGCCCGCAGTCACTCTCCGCGTTGGCCAAGCGATTCGAGATGAGTAACGAGGCGGCAGCACGATTGCTCGCCGCCGCGCAATCACTGAAGCTAGTCGAGCAAAGAGGTGTCGATGCCTCGGGCGAGTCACGCTATGGACTAGGCCGGCTTGGCGCGCCGCTGGTCGGCAACGAAGCCGTGATCGCCATGGTTGAGCATCACGCCGTGCTCTATGCCGATCTTGCCGACCCGCTTGCGCTGTTGAGAGGCAGCGGACCACCACCTTCGCTGTCTGATTACTACCCCTACACCGCTGATGAAGCGTCCACGCGGGCGGCAGAGATCTCGCCAGAAAAAGTGGCTAGCTATTCGCGGCTGATGTCGGCTTCGCAGCCGCTGGTTGCCGCTGAAATTCTCGATGCGTTTTCATTCAATGGCTACCGCCATTTGCTGGATGTCGGCGGTGGCGAGGGGCGCTTTCTGGTGAGCGTGTCCGAGCGCACGCCGCAACTCAAGATGACGCTATTCGATTTGCCGCCCGTCGCGTCGAATGCGCGGCAGCGGTTTCAGTCCGCTGGCATTGCTGACCGTGCTGAAGCTGTGGGCGGCAACTTCCTCGCGGATGAACTTCCACGCGGTGCTGATATCGCTTCGCTGGTGCGGGTGATCCATGACCATGATGATGCGCGTGCCACCACGATCCTGACATCGATACGCCGTGCATTGCCTGCCGGAGGCACGCTGGTATTGGCCGAGCCCATGTCCGGCACACCCGGCGCGGAAGCGATGGGCGACGCCTATTTCGGCTTCTATTTGCTCGCGATGGGACGCGGACAAGCACGCACGGCCGAGCAGTTGACCGCGCTGCTGCAAGCCTGCGGTTTCGGGAAGGTGCGGATGCTGCCTACCCGCATCCCGCTACAAGTGCGAATGCTGGTGGCGGAGGCGGTGTAGCCCTACAAAGTGAGTGTCCCTTTGTAGCGGGCGTTTGCCTGTTCAGTCACCAAGGTCGGGGGCGGTTTCACACTCCCGCGCATGGTGACCAGCCAGCGTGAGTCTCTTGGACAGCGCGCCACTTCGCCGCTGCCGGAATGGCAATCCTCGCCAATATGGTGTCAATCTGAAATGAACTCCACATTTGTAAATATTACTTGACAGTACTGTGCGTCAGCATAGAATGACACGATGACCTGTAAAGGCGCGGATCACGCGCGCCGTGCGGGGCACCTCCAACAAGTGCGGCGAACGCCGTCAACAACAGCGAGACAGGTTTGCGATGAACAGCCTGCACCACGAGACAAGCGCGCAGTACCTATGCCAGAGGAGGTGGGCATGAATGCGCACGCCGTCGTGGTCGAGCAGCCGCTGAAGCTCCAGCTGCGTGAGCTCGCGCTGGTCGAGCCGACCGACAATGATCTGGTGGTCGATATCTGCTGGAGCGGCATTTCAACCGGTACAGAAAAACTGCTCTGGTCAGGCCGCATGCCGACCTTTCCTGGCATGGGCTACCCGCTGGTGCCCGGTTATGAATCGGTCGGTCGTGTCGCCCAGGCCGGCAAGAGCACGAATTACGACAAAGGCGAGTTGGTCTTCGTACCCGGAGCGGCCTGCTTTGGCGAGGTGAAAGGCCTGTTTGGCGGCGCGGCCTCACGCGTGGTGATCCCCGCGCTGCGCGCCCTACGTGTCTCTGAACACTTGGGTGAGAAAGGCACGTTGCTCGCACTGGCAGCCACCGCGTATCACGCGCATGTCGCCGCCGGCACAAACAAACCGGAGCTGATCGTTGGCCATGGCGTGCTGGGTCGCATGATTGCGCGCCTGACCTTACTCGCAGGCGGCAAGCCCGTGGTCTGGGAGACCAACCCCGAGCGCCGCGCCGGTGCGATGGGTTATGAGGTCGTCGATCCGAAAGATGACTCGCGCGCCAATTACCGCTGCATCTGCGATGTCAGTGGCGATCCTTCCATTCTCGATTCACTGATCGCGCGCGGCGCACCGAACTGCGACATCGTGCTCGCTGGTTTTTATGATCAGTCGATGTGCTTCTCTTTCGCGCCCGCTTTCCTGCGTGAGGCACGCATTCGCGTGGCTGCCCAATGGAAGCCCGCCGAACTCACTGCAGTGCGTGATCTCGCCGAGAGCGGCCAGTTGTCTCTCGACGGACTGATCACACATCGCAGCAATCCGCAAAACGCCGAGGCAGCGTACCGCACTGCCTTTGAAGACCCCACTTGTTTGAAGATGATCCTCGACTGGAGAAACGCACAATGAGCAAGCCCACCGAACACCAGGCAGCGCCCGTGCATTTCATGCAGAAAGAGCGCTTGCGCGCCGAAGCGGCGATTGAGCCAGAGGCACCCGCCACTGGCGAAGTCACGAAAGAGACGCAGATCATCGCGATCTATGGCAAGGGCGGCATAGGCAAGAGCTTTACGCTGGCCAACCTCTCTTACATGATGGCGCAGCAAGGCAAGAAAGTCTTGCTGATCGGTTGCGATCCGAAGAGCGACACGACCTCGCTGCTGTTCGGTGGCAAGGCCTGTCCGACCATCATCGAGACCTCATCCAAGAAAAAACTCGCCGGCGATCCGGTCACGATCAGCGATGTCTGCTTCAAGCGTGATGGCGTCTATGCAATGGAGCTGGGCGGACCAGAAGTCGGTCGCGGCTGCGGCGGACGCGGGATCATTCACGGCTTCGAGCTGCTGGAAAAACTCGGTTTCCATGACTGGGGTTTTGATTATGTGTTGCTCGACTTTTTGGGCGACGTGGTGTGCGGTGGTTTTGGTCTGCCGATCGCGCGCGACATGTGCCAGAAAGTGATTGTCGTCGGCAGCAATGACTTGCAATCGCTGTATGTGGCGAACAATGTCTGTTCAGCGGTGGAGTACTTCCGCAAGCTCGGCGGTAATGTCGGTGTCGCCGGCATGGTGATCAACAAAGACGATGGCACTGGCGAAGCGCAGGCGTTTGCGCAGCACGCAGGCATTCCGGTGCTTGCAGCCATTCCTGCAAATGAAGACATTCGCCGCAAGAGCGCCAGCTACGAAATCATCGGTCGTCCGGAGAGTCAATGGGGTGAGCTGTTCGCCACGCTCGCGCAGAACGTTGCCGATGCGCCGCCGGTGCGCCCGAAACCGATGTCGCAGGAAGCGCTGCTCGGGCTGTTCTCGGCCGACACCGTGGGTCGGAATGTGGTGCTGGAGCCAGCCACCATCGCCGACATGATGGGCCGCGACGAAGTCGTGAAGCCTTCCCTCGAAGTGATCTACGACGAGGCTTGAACACCATGACCCATCCTGTGATCCCGATCGTTGCGAACCCGGATGCCCTGAAGGTAGACGGTGTCGGCTGCCACTCGGGCAAGGATCAGATGCAAGCCGCTGCGCGCGCTGCCGGCAAGAGCGACACGCTGGATCAATACGCGCAGGATTATCCGAAGGGCCCGCACGATCAGCCGCAGAGCATGTGCCCGGCCTTTGGTTCGCTGCGTGTCGGTTTGCGCATGAAGCGCACTGCAACCATTCTGTCGGGCTCAGCTTGCTGTGTGTACGGACTGACCTTTACCTCGCACTTTTATGGCGCGCGTCGAAGCGTTGGTTATGTGCCGTTCAATTCCGAATCCCTGGTGACGGGTAAGTTGTTTGAAGATATCCGTGATTCCGTGCATGCCTATGCCGACCCCGAGCGCTATGACGCCATCGTGATCATCAATCTCTGCGTGCCGACCGCCTCGGGCGTGCCGCTGCAGATCCTGCCGAAAGAAATCAATGGTGTGCGCGTGATCGGCATTGATGTACCGGGTTTTGGCGTACCCACGCATGCCGAAGCGAAAGACGTGCTGGCGGCGGCCATGCTGCGCTACGCACGCAATGAAGTGCAGGCCGGACCGGTTGCCGCCCCGGCCAATCGTGTCACCGACAAACCGACCGTTACCTTGCTCGGTGAGATGTTCCCTGCTGATCCGATGATCATCGGTGGCATGTTGCAGATGCTCGATCTTGCCGCCGGCCCGGTCGTGCCCACGCGCGAATGGCGCGAGCTGTATTCCGCACTCGATTGCGCAGCAGTCGCTGCAATTCATCCTTTCTACACCGCCAGCCTGCGCGAATTCGACGCCGCAGGGCGCGTCGCGGTGGGTTCAGCGCCGGTGGGTCACGATGGCACCGAAGCCTGGCTGCAGGCCATTGGCAATGCATGCAACGTCGAGCAGGCAAAGATCGACGCCGCCAAGAACAAGATGCTGCCCGCAATCAAAGGTGCGCTCGCCGCGATGCCGATTAAAGGTCGCATCACGCTCTCGGGCTATGAAGGCTCGGAACTGTTGGTCGCGCGGCTGCTGGTCGAGAGCGGTGCCGATTTGCGCTATGTCGGCAGCGCTTGCCCGCAAACCGCGATGAGCGATGCCGACCGCGAATGGCTGCAGGCGCGTGGCGTACAAGTCCAGTATCGCGCCTCGCTGGAGCAGGATATTGCGGCGGTCAATGAATTCAAGCCTGATTTGGCGATCGGCACCACACCAGTCGTGCAGGCAGCAAAAGAATTGTCGATACCGGCGCTGTACTTCACCAACCTGATCTCCGCGCGTCCGCTCATGGGTCCGGCAGGCGCAGGTTCGCTGGCGACCGTGATCAATGCAGCCATCAACAACAAGCCGCGCATGGATGAAATGAAAGCCTTCTTCGGCAACACCGGGGAAGGTGATCGCGCGGGTGTGTGGGAAGGTGTGCCTGTACCGCATCCGGAATTCCGTGCCGAGGTGCGCCGGAAGTTGGAGAAAGCGGCGAAGAAGCGCAAAGCGGAGGAGATGATATGAACATCATCGACCACGATCGCGCGGGCGGCTACTGGGGTGCGGTGTATGTATTCACCGCGATCAAGGGACTGCAAGTCATCATTGATGGCCCGGTCGGTTGCGAGAACCTGCCCGTGACCTCGGTGCTGCATTACACCGATGCGCTGCCGCCACATGAATTGCCCATCGTCGTGACGGGGCTCGCAGAAGAGCAGCTCGGTCGCGAAGGCACCGAGGGTTCCATGAAGCGCGCGCATGGCGTGCTTGATCCCGATCTGCCCGCCGTCGTTGTCACCGGTTCGATCGCCGAAATGATCGGCGGTGGTGTGACACCTGAAGGTACTGGCATCCTGCGCTTTTTGCCGCGCACGATCGACGAAGATCAGTGGCAGTGCGCGAACCGCGCGATGCTGTGGCTGTGGAATGAATACGGCATGCGTCACGTGCCCGCGCGCAAGCCGTTTGCTGAGCGCGCATCCGGCGAAAAGCCGCGCGTGAATATCATCGGCCCCAGCTACGGCACCTTCAACATGCCGAGTGACTTGGCGGAGATCCGTCGCCTGGTCGAAGGCATCGGTGCGGAAGTGAACATGGTTTTCCCGCTCGGCAGCCATCTGGCCGATGTGTCGCGACTGGTCGAAGCTGATGTGAACATCTGCATGTACCGCGAATTCGGCCGCATGCTGTGCGAGGCGTTGGATCGTCCGTACCTGCAGGCACCGATCGGGCTGCACAGCACTACCAAATTCCTGCGCACGCTGGGCGAATTGCTGCACCTCGATCCCGAGCCTTTCATTGAGCGCGAGAAGCACACCACGATCAAGCCAGTCTGGGATTTGTGGCGCTCGGTGACACAGGATTTCTTTGGCACCGCAAGCTTTGCCGTCGTGGCGAATGAAACGTATACCCGTGGTCTGCGTAAATTTTTTGAAGAAGAAATGGGCTTGCCCTGCAATTTTGCGATCGCTCGCAAGCCGGGCGAAAAGACCGACAGCGAAACGATACGCCAGCTGGTGCGCGACAAGCCCCCGCTGGTCATGTACGGCAGCTACAACGAGCGCATGTATCTCGCCGAAGGCGGCGCTGCATCGCCGATGAAATCGTCGTTCATCCCGGCATCGTTCCCGGGCGCAGTCATTCGGCGCCACACAGGTACGCCGTTCATGGGCTATGCAGGCGCGACCTATCTGATTCAGGAATT
>RGFZ01000092.1 GCA_010024875.1 Oxalobacteraceae bacterium
TAAGGAGTTTTCATGACTAACGTCGCTCTCGTTGCACTGGCATGCGGTTTGATCATCGGTCTGGGCGCTATCGGCGCATGCATCGGTATTGGCATCATGGGTGGCAAGTTCATCGAAGCATCCGCACGTCAGCCTGAGCTGATGAACAGCCTGCAGACCAAGATGTTCCTGCTCGCAGGTCTGATCGACGCCGCGTTCCTGATCGGCGTCGGTATCGCGATGATGTTTGCTTTCGCAAACCCGTTCGCCGGTTAATTTCTGAATTCTCATCGTGCCGGGGATATGCCCCGGCGTCTGTCAATTTGAGAAGGAAACTACCGTGAACTTAAACGCAACTCTGTTTGCGCAGTTTGTCGTCTTTTTCATCCTCGCGATGTTCACCATGAAGTTTGTGTGGCCACCGCTGATGAAAACGCTCGACGAACGTGCCAAGCGCATTTCGGAGGGCCTCGCTGCGGCAGAACGCGGCAAGCATGAACTGGCCGTGGCCGAAAAGCGCGTGCAGGTCGAACTGCAGCAGGTCCATGAAGAAGGACAAAAGCGCATCGTCGACGCTGAGCGTCGCGCCGCCGAAATCGTCGAAGAGGCGAAGAAGCATGCGATGGAAGAAGCCGCCGGCATTATCGAGGCCGCACGCCATGAAGCCGCCGCGGAAGCCATTCGCCTGCGCGATCACCTGCGTGACGATGTCGCTGCGCTCGCCGTCAAAGGCGCAGAGCAGATTCTCCGCCGCGAGGTGAACGCCGCAGCCCATGCGGATCTGCTGAATCAACTGAAAGCCGAGCTGTAATCATGGCCGAACTCGCAACGATTGCTCGTCCTTATGCCGAAGCGCTGTTTCGCGTCGCACTGCCTGCCAAGCTGAACGCCTGGGCCGACATACTCTCCGAGATGGCGCAGATCGCCGCCGTGCCCGATTTTCAGGACATGGCGCACGATCCGCGCGTGCCGCGACAAGTCGTCATCGAGACCTTCCTCGCCGCGCTCAAAACAGCCGTCGATGCCGAGGCGAGAAACTTCATCGGCATGCTGGCCGACAACGGGCGTCTTGCGCTGCTGCCAGAAATCGAACACCAGTTCCATGATCTGAAAAACGCTCACGAGAGCACCGCAGATGCCGAGATCGTCAGCGCCTACCCAATGGACGCCACGCAGGTGAGCGAACTGGTGACGGCACTCGAAAAGAAATTCGGTCGCAAGCTCATCGCCACGGTATCCGTGGACAGCAGCCTGATAGGCGGCGTGCGCGTAACCGTCGGCGATGAGGTGCTCGATCAGTCCGTGAGCGCGCGCCTGCAGCGCATGCACACCGCGCTGGTGGCTTGAGCAAGGGCTAAAACCATTTTCACATTGCGAGACAGCGTACCGCGCCGGTCTCAACCAATCAGGAGCTAACATGCAACTCAACCCGTCTGAAATCAGCGAGCTGATCAAGAGCCGGATTCAGGGCCTCGGCGCGGGTGCCGAAATCCGCAATCAGGGCACCGTGATCTCCGTGACCGACGGTATCTGCCGCATCCACGGGCTGTCCGACGCGATGCAGGGCGAGATGCTCGAATTTCCCGGCAATACCTTTGGTCTCGCGCTGAACCTCGAGCGCGACTCGGTGGGCGCCGTTATTCTCGGTAATTACGAGCACATCTCCGAAGGCGATACCGTCAAGTGCACCGGCCGCATTCTGGAAGTGCCCATTGGCCCCGAGCTGCGCGGCCGCGTTGTCAACGCGCTGGGTCAGCCCATCGATGGCAAGGGTCCGATCAATGCCAAGCTCTCGGCACCGATCGAAAAGATCGCTCCCGGCGTTATCGCCCGCCAGTCCGTCTCGCAGCCACTGCAAACGGGCTTGAAAGCGATCGACTCCATGGTGCCCATCGGTCGTGGCCAGCGCGAGCTGATCATTGGCGACCGTCAGACCGGCAAGACCGCGGTCGCAATTGACACCATCATCAACCAGCGCGGCCAGGACGTTACCTGTATCTACGTCGCGATTGGCCAAAAGGCTTCGTCGATCAAAAACGTCGTGCGCGCGCTTGATGAGCATGGCGCTCTCGACTACACCATTGTGGTTGCTGCGTCCGCTTCCGAATCCGCAGCAATGCAGTACGTGTCAGCGTATTCCGGCTGCGCGATGGGCGAATACTTCCGCGATCGCGGTCAGGACGCCCTGATCATTTATGACGATCTGTCCAAGCAGGCGGTTGCGTATCGTCAGGTCTCGCTGCTGCTGCGCCGTCCTCCGGGCCGTGAAGCCTTCCCCGGCGACGTGTTTTATCTCCATTCGCGTCTGCTCGAGCGTGCCGCTCGCGTGAACCCCGAATATGTCGAGCATTTCACCCACGGCGAAGTCAAGGGCAAGACCGGCTCGCTGACCGCGCTGCCCATCATTGAAACGCAGGCTGGCGACGTGTCCGCCTTCGTTCCAACCAACGTGATCTCGATTACCGATGGCCAGATCTTCCTTGAGACCTCGCTGTTCAATTCGGGTATTCGTCCCGCGATTAACGCCGGTATATCGGTGTCGCGTGTCGGTGGTGCGGCGCAAACCAAGGTCATCAAGGGCTTGTCCGGTGGTATTCGTACCGACCTCGCGCAGTACCGTGAACTCGCCGCGTTCGCGCAGTTCGCATCGGATCTCGATGAGGCTACCCGCAAGCAGCTCGATCGTGGCGCACGCGTGACCGAACTGCTGAAGCAGGCGCAGTACGCACCGCTGCCCGTATCGCTGATGGCCGTGTCGTTGTTCGCGGTGAACAAAGGCTTCCTTGACGATATCGAAGTGAAAGACGTACTCGGCTTCGAGCATGACCTGCACAAGTCCCTGCAGACCAGCAGTGCCGAACTGCTCAAGCGTATCGAAGACAGCAAACAACTGTCCAAAGAAGATGAGGCTGTGCTGACTGCAGCGATCGAAAACTTCAAGAAAACGTTCTGATCTCAACCCGGGAGCATAAGCAATGGCTGCAGGTAAAGAGATACGCGGCAAGATCAAGAGCGTAGAAAATACGAAGAAGATCACCAAGGCGATGGAAATGGTCGCCGCATCCAAAATGCGCAAGGCGCAGGAGCGGATGCGGTCGGCCCGTCCTTACAGCGAAAAAATCCGCACCGTCTCGGCGCATTTAGCCCAGGCGAATCCGGAGTACACGCACCCCTTTCTCGTCAAGCACGAGAAGAGCAAGAAAATCGGCATTATCGTCGTCACGACCGACAAAGGCCTGTGCGGCGGTCTTAACACCAACGCGCTGCGTCAGGTGACGAACAAGATGAAAGAGTTCGAGGCCACTGGCAACAAAATCGAAGTCGTTTGCATCGGCAACAAGGGCCTGGGCTTCATGAACCGTATCGGCGCGAAAGTTGTGTCGCAGGCCGTCAACATGGGCGACACGCCGCACCTGGAGCAGCTGATTGGCCCGGTGAAGGTCATGCTCGACTCCTATGACGATGAACAGCTTGATGCGGTCTACATCTGCTACACCCGTTTCATCAACACCATGAAACAGGAGCCGGTGTTCGAGCAGCTGCTGCCGCTGACCGCCGACAAGATGGAGCCGATCAATAGCTATTCCTGGGATTACCTGTACGAGCCCGATGCCAAGTCCGTGATCGACGAGCTTCTGCTTCGCTACGCCGAAGCGCTGGTCTATCAGGCCGTGGTGGAGAACATGGCCTCGGAGCAGTCGGCGCGCATGGTGGCCATGAAGGCCGCGACCGACAACGCCGGCAATGTGATCGCCGAGCTCAAGCTGGTGTACAACAAGACCCGTCAGGCCGCCATTACCAAAGAGCTGTCCGAAATCGTCGCTGGCGCGGCAGCGGTGTAATCGCTGCCACCGGATTTTCAAAGAATCGAAACCTAATTTTTAATTGAAGGAACGAAAATGGCTGAAGGCAAAATCGTTCAGTGTATTGGCGCTGTGGTTGACGTCGAATTTCCGCGCAATGCGATGCCCAAGATCTATGACGCACTGAAAATGGACGGCTCAGAGCTCACGCTCGAAGTGCAGCAGCAGCTCGGCGACGGCATCGTGCGGACCATTGCGCTGGGCTCCTCTGACGGCCTGCGCCGTGGCATGGTCATCAAGAATACCGGTGCACCGATCAACGTGCCCGTCGGTCAAGCGACCCTTGGTCGCATCATGGACGTGCTCGGCAATGCGATCGATGAGCGCGGCGCCGTCAGCATGGAGCGCTCCGCATCGATCCACCGCGCAGCCCCAGCCTATGACGAACTGTCCCCTTCACAAGAACTGCTCGAAACCGGCATCAAGGTGATCGACCTGGTGTGCCCGTTTGCCAAAGGCGGTAAGGTTGGTCTGTTCGGTGGTGCGGGTGTGGGCAAGACCGTGAACATGATGGAACTCATCAACAACATCGCCAAAGCGCACTCGGGTCTGTCCGTGTTCGCCGGTGTGGGTGAGCGTACCCGTGAAGGTAATGACTTCTATCACGAGATGATCGAAGCCGGCGTCGTCAACACCGATGACTTCACCAAATCCAAAGTCGCGATGGTGTATGGCCAGATGAACGAGCCGCCGGGCAACCGTCTGCGCGTCGCGCTGACCGGCCTGACCATTGCAGAATCCTTCCGCGATGAAGGCCGCGATGTTCTGTTCTTCGTTGATAACATCTACCGCTACACACTCGCCGGCACCGAAGTGTCCGCGCTGCTGGGCCGTATGCCTTCCGCGGTGGGTTATCAGCCGACGCTGGCCGAAGAAATGGGCCGCCTGCAAGAGCGTATTACCTCCACCAAGGTCGGCTCGATTACCTCGATCCAGGCCGTGTACGTGCCTGCGGATGACTTGACCGATCCATCCCCTGCAACCACCTTCGCCCACCTCGACTCCACCGTCGTTCTGTCGCGTGACATCGCTGCGCTGGGTATCTATCCCGCAGTGGATCCGCTGGATTCGACCTCGCGTCAGCTCGATCCGAATGTCGTCGGCCCCGAGCACTACGACACCGCGCGTGCCGTTCAGGGCACGCTGCAGCGCTACAAGGAACTGCGCGACATCATCGCGATCCTGGGCATGGACGAACTCGCACCGGAAGACAAGCTGGTCGTGGCGCGCGCGCGTAAGATGCAACGCTTCCTGTCGCAGCCTTTCCACGTGGCCGAGGTATTTACCGGTTCGCCGGGCAAGTATGTGCCGCTGAAAGAAACGATCAAAGGCTTCAAGATGATCGCTTCTGGCGAACTCGACCACCTTCCCGAGCAGGCGTTCTACATGGTCGGTACGATCGACGAAGCCATCGAAAAAGCGAAGAAGATCCAGTAATGCCCATGTCCCGCTGCGTCACGCGGTGGGACAGCACATTGCTGCAACGCTGATCGATTCATACGAACAGGCTTCAACAAAGGTTTTTTATGGCAAACACAATTCAGGTTGATGTGGTTTCTGCTGAAGAGCAGATCTACTCTGGCCCTGCGGAATTCGTCGCTCTGCCAGGCGAGGCGGGCGAGCTGGGCATCTATCCGAAGCACACCCCATTGATCACCCGCATCAAGCCGGGCGCAGTGCGCATCCGCGTACCGGGTCAGGCAGAAGAAGAATTCGTCTTTGTCGCTGGCGGCATTCTCGAAGTTCAGCCAAGGACCGTGACCGTGATGGCCGACACCAGATCATCTGCGAGTATCAAGGCGTATAAGAAAACCTCGTCAAAGGAACCCGCGAGGACACCACGTTCCACAAGGCGCGCATACCCACCGGTATATCGTCCAGAAAGGAATCGTGATGGATAGTAGTCCCCGCATCAACCACTCAAGGTACTTGGTCCCTTCAGAACCTCTCGTTCGCAGCAGTGCGTTGGAGACTTTCAATCAAGCGTTGTCGCTGGCGAAGCATCTTCAGCCCGAGCAAAGATATGCGCATCTTCACCAACAGCTCGACACGATCGCCTCCCTGAGCACGGATGAGCGTGCCGACGCCTTTGAGGATCTGGCGATGATGGCATCCATGCTTTCTTCGAGCGACGCACTGCAGTTGACCGATTCAATCTTGGACAATTTTCTGCGGCTAAGCGAGGTAGCGACGGCAGACCAGCGCGATGACGATGCACGCAAAATGGCATTTGCCCTGCTTAGTGCGGGAGAATTACACGATAGGGACACCATGATCAAGCTCGTCGTGAAATTGGGCGGGGTGAGTCGAACGCTCGGGACCGATCGTCTAGCCAAAATGTTGGTGGAGGAAGTTCAGGATCATCTGTCGGATACAAACCCTGTCGTGGCGAGTCGTCGAATTGTGGACGCCACAGCACTGATACCCCATCTGCCTGTCTCAATCAGGCAAAGCTACCTTGAGATGCTGAGTGCACATCTACCGCAGGA
>RGFZ01000093.1 GCA_010024875.1 Oxalobacteraceae bacterium
CAGAAAGGAATCGTGATGGATCGTAGTCCGCGCATCAACAGTTCAAGGTATGGGGTCCCTTCAGAACCTCTCGCCCGCAGCAGCGCGATGGAAAATTTCACTCAAGCGGTGTCGCTGGCAAGGCAGCTTCAGCCCGAGCAAAGATATGCGCACCTTCAACACCAGCTCGACAACGTGTCTTCCTTGGGTGGGAATGAACGTGCCGACGCCTTTGAGGATCTCGCGATGATGGCCTCCCTGCTTTCTTCGGATGATGCGCTACAGCTGACCGATTCCATCTTGGACAAATTTCTGCGGCTAAGCGATGAAGCGACGGCCGACCAGCGTGATGACGATGCTCGACAAATCGCTTTTGCATTGCTGAGTGCGGGTGAATTGCACGATAGGGACACGATGATCAAACTCATCGTGAAATTAGGCGGCGTGAGTCGAACGCTCGGCACGGACCGCCTCGCCAAGCTGTTAGTGGAGGAAGTCCAGGATCATCTACCCGATACCATCCCTGAGGTCATGGGCCGCCGACTAGTGCACGCCGCCGCCCTGGTACCCCATCTGCCTGCCGCCTTCACGCAAAGCTATCTTGAGATGCTGAGCGCACATCTACCGCAGGATCACGCCAGCCAGTGTCTTGTCTTGCCAGAGCTACTGAGTGTCATCGAGTATGCGCCGGCAACGGAAGAACGGCTGCAGCTGTTTTCACGGCTGAATCAGCAGCTCTACCGCAGCCGAATCGAACAGACCACAGCGCACTGAGGTTTGCTTGTCGTTACTCTGCCCAGCGGCTTGATCGCTCGATCGCCGCTTTCCACACAGCCAGTTTGGCTTCGCGCTGTGCAGCCGGCATCAAGGGCTCGAAGCGCCGCTCCACATGCCACTGCGCAGCGATCTCTTCCTGCGTAGACCAGTAACCTACCCCCAGACCCGCGAGATAGCCTGCACCTAATGCCGTGGTCTCGGTGACCTCCGGTCGCACCACCGGGACATTCAGTATGTCGGCTTGAAACTGCATCAGCAGATTGTTGCGTGCCGCACCGCCATCGACACGTAATTCTCGAATCGGCGTGCCGGAATCCTTTTGCATCGCGGCGATCACGTCTGCTGTCTGAAACGCGATGCCTTCAAGCGCCGCACGCGCGATATGCCCAGCGGTCGTGCCACGCGTAATGCCTAGCAGGGTGCCGCGCGCATAGGCATCCCAGAAACGTAACGCCGTCGCTGTCCGGTACCGACGAAGCCAGTGCCTCCACATCGGTCGACTGTTTGATGATGCCCAGGCCATCTCTGAGCCATTGCACGGTCGCACCCCCCATGAACACCCCACCCTCAAACATGTAATCAGTTTTGTTGGGTGAGGAATGCCCTGTCGTCCATCCCACGGTGGTCAGTAACTGATTATGCGAGTCAACCGCTTTACCCGTATTCATCAGAATGAAACAACCGGTACCGTAGGTGCTCTTCACCATCCCCGGATGAAAACAAGCCTGGCCATAGGTCGCCGCTTGTTGATCGCCCGCGATACCAGCGATAGGAATACGCGCCCCAAAAAATTCTTCCGCTGCATAAGCGGCCGTGCCACTGCTGGGCACCACCGTTGGAAGAATCGCGCGCGGAATGCGCAATATCTCCAGCAGCTCATCATCCCAATCCAGCGTATGAATATTGAACAGCATCGTGCGCGACGCATTACTGGTATCCGTAATATGCTCACCAGAGAGCTTGAGCGCAGTTTGGTGCCAGAGAAATACGCGTCAATCACCAAGCCCGTCTTCTTGCGGAACAGATCGCTCTTGCCTTCTGCTTTCAGCGAGTCGCACAGCCCGGCAGCACGGCGGTCTTGCCAGACGATGGCATGCGCCACCGGCTCACCCGTCTTGCGATCCCACAGCACCGAGGTCTCACGCTGATTGGTGATTCCGATGCCGGCGATATCCGAGGCCTTGAGATGATGATCCCTCATCACCTGTCGCGCGACAGCAAGTTGTGAGCTCCAGATCTCGTTGGCATCATGCTCGACCCAGCCCGGATTCGGGAAAATCTGCCGAAATTCCTGCTGCGCGATACCGTGAATGCGACCGCTGCGATTGAACAGGATCGCGCGTGAACTGGTGGTGCCCTGGTCTATCGCCAGAATATATCGGTCTGCCATGCCAACCTCACAAAATCTCAGAGATCACAGAGATAAAAAATGCGCGGTTAGAGAGATTCTCTAATCGCGCATTCGGGACTCAGGCTGAGCGGCGCAGAGAAGGATCATCTCTGCGCCAGCTCATTGCGCAAAATTATTTTACGCGACCTTCTTTCCATGCCTGGAGCAGCTTCTCGTAAGCGATGGTCTCGCCCTTCGGCTTCTCATTGGCCAGCTTCTTCCACGGAGCGTTGGTATCCGACAGCCACTTGCTCGGATCGCTCTTCTCGTTCAGCTTTGGCGGGCAGTTCTTCATGCCAGCGCGCTGCAGACGCTCCATGACTTTGTCCATCTCGTCTGCGAGGTTGTCCATCGCTGCCTGAGGCGTCTTCTCGCCGGTGACCGCAGTCGCGACGTTCTTCCACCAGAGCTGGGCCAGCTTCGGATAATCCGGCACGTTGGTACCTGTCGGCGTCCAGGCGACGCGCGCCGGGCTGCGATAGAACTCGATCAGGCCGCCGTACTTGTTGGCATTCTTCGTGAAGTACTCATGACGGATGTCCGAGTCACGCACGAAAGTCAGGCCCACGATGGACTTCTTCAGCGACGTGGTTTTCGCATTGATGAACTGGGCGTACAGCCAGGCTGCCGACTTGCGCTCGTTTGGCGTCGACTTGAAGAAGGTCCAGGAGCCAACGTCCTGATAACCGTTCTGCATGCCTTCTTTCCAGTACGGGCCGTGCGGGCCAGGTGCCATGCGCCACTTTGGCGAACCGTCGGCATTGTTAACCGCCGGTGCCTTGCTCATCGACGCGGTAAATGCGGTGTACCAGAAGATCTGCTGAGCGATCTGACCCTGACCTGGCACCGGACCGGCTTCAGAGAAGGTCATGCCCATGGCTTCCTTCGGTGAGTACAGCTTCATCCAGTCGATGTACTTGGTCAGCGCATAGACCGCCGCTGGCGAGTTGGTCGCACCACCACGCGACACCGAAGCGCCTACCGGTGTGCACTTGTCTGCGCCGACGCGAATGCCCCACTCATCGATCGGCATGCCGTTCGGGATGCCCTTGTCGGCAGTACCCGCCATCGACAGCCATGCATCGGTGAAGCGCCAGCCCAGCGATGGATCTTTCTTGCCGTAGTCCATGTGGCCGTAGATTTTCTTGCCATCGATCTCCTTCACATCATTCGTGAAGAAGTTGGCGATGTCTTCATACGCCGACCAGTTCTGCGGCACGCCCAGCTCATAGCCATACTTGGCCTTGAACTTGTCCTGCAGATCCTTGCGCGCGAACAGATCGGCACGGAACCAGTACAGGTTGGCAAACTGCTGATCAGGCAGCTGATAAATCTTCTTGTCCGGACCAGTCACGAAGCTGATACCGATGAAGTCTTTCAGATCCAGGCCGGGGTTGGTGAACTCCTTGCCAGCGCCGGCCATGAAATCCGACAGTGGCTCGATCGCGCCATAGCGGAAGTGAGTACCAATCAGGTCGGAGTCCGAAATCCAGCCGTCATAGATCGACTTACCCGATTGCATCGAGGTCTGCAGCTTCTCAACCACGTCACCTTCCTGAATCAGGTCATGCTTGACCTTGATGCCCGTGATCTCTTCAAAGGCCTTCGCCATGGTCTTGGACTCATACACGTGCGTGTCGATGGTTTCAGACACGACGTTGATTTCCGTGACACCCTTGGCCTTGAGCTTGGCAGCGGCATCGATGAACCATTTCATCTCATCGAGCTGCTGCTTCTTGGACAGCGTGGAGGGTTGGAATTCATCATTCACCCATTTTTCTGCGGCCTTCATGTCAGCCCAGGACGCGCCTGAGGCCAGCATGGCGGCGACAGCAATCGCACTTAATTTAAGTTTCATCTAGTCTCCTCTTCGCATCTTCCCGGACATACAGACTGACACCGGTGGGAAGAAAACCCGGGGCCAGGATGAATCGAGGCTGACTCAGTAGGCTTCTACGAATAGAACTAACCCCAACGCATCATTACCAGCAACACCAGAAAACCAATAGCGGCCGCCACCCACTGGGTGATGTCCGTCAACCCTGCCCACGCCAGATTCACATAGGCGGCGGATAGCAGCCCGATGAACAGCCGGTCGCCGCGCGTTGTCGGTATCGGCAAAAAACCTTTACGTTCCACACTGGGTGAGCGGAGCTGCCACAGTGTCATACCGATCAGCATCAGCACCACGCAGCTGAAGAACACCGCGATCTCGATCGTCCAGGCCATCCATGAAAACGCATTGCCCATCTCAGACCCTCCCCATCGCAAAGCCCTTGGCGATGTAATGCCGGACAAACCAGATCACCAGCGCACCCGGCACAATGGTCAGCGTGCCCGCCGCAGCCAGTACACCCCAGTCCATGCCAGCGGCGGACACCGTGCGCGTCATCGTCGCGGCAATGGGTTTCGCATTCACCGAGGTCAGCGTGCGCGCCAGCAGCAGCTCGACCCAGCTAAACATGAAACAGAAAAAGGCTGTCACGCCGATGCCCGATTTGATCAGCGGCAGGAAGATCTTCACGAAAAATTTCGGGAAGCTGTAGCCATCGATGTAAGCGGTCTCGTCGATCTCTTTCGGGATACCAGACATGAAACCTTCCAGAATCCAGACCGCCAGCGGCACATTGAACAGCAAGTGCGCGAGTGCCACCGCGATGTGCGTATCCATCATGCCGAAGGTCGAGTACAGCTGAAAGAAGGGCAGCAGGAACACCGCAGGCGGTGTCATGCGGTTGGTCAGCAGCCAGAAGAACAGGTGCTTGTCGCCGATGAATGAGTAACGCGAGAACGCATAGGCAGCCGGCAGCGCCAGCAGCACCGACATCGCCATGTTCATCGCCACATAGATGATCGAATTGATGTAACCGCTGTACCAGGACTCGTCAGTAAAGATGGTCTTGTAGTTGTCAAAGGTCAGATGCGTCGGCCACATCGTCATCGCGCCGAGGATTTCCTCGTTCGTCTTGAGCGACATGTTGAACATCCAGTAGATGGGCAGCAGTGACAGCGCAAGAAACGCCGCCAGCAAAAAGCGCGAGAGATTCTGACGCATCATGTTTTGTCTCCTGTGCCCACGCGCAGCATCCAGTTATAGAGCACGAACGAGAACAGCAGAATGATCAAGAAGTAGATCAGCGAAAACGCCGCTGCCGGCCCCAGATCGAACTGGCCCACGGCTTTCTGCGTCAGGTATTGCGATAAAAAGGTCGTCGCATTGCCCGGGCCGCCGCCGGTCAGCACGAAAGGCTCGGTATAGATCATGAAGCTGTCCATGAAGCGCAGTAGCACCGCGATCATCAGCACATTGCGCATCTTCGGCAGTTGAATGAAACGGAACACCGCAAAGCGTGATGCGCCATCGATCTTCGCCGCCTGATAGTAAGCATCGGGAATCGCGCGCAAGCCCGCGTAGCAGAGCAGCACCACCAGCGGCGTCCAGTGCCAGATATCCATCAGCAGCACAGTCAGCCAGGCATCCATCGAATCGCCCGTGTAGTTGTATGAGATGCCGGCATCATTGATCAGTTTGCCCATCAGGCCGATATCGCCACGACCGAAGATCTGCCAGATCGTGCCGACCACATTCCAAGGTATCAGCAGGGGTAGGGCAACGATCACCAGCGACAGCGACGCGCGCCAGCCCTGATGCGGCATGGTCAGCGCGACACCAATCCCCAGCGGTATCTCGATCGCCAGCACCGCCAGCGAGTACCACAGCTGACGGAAGAACGCGCCGTGCAGGTCTTCATCGCGCATCACTTCCTTGAACCATTCCATGCCAACGAAAACGGCCTGATCTGGCCCGAGAATATCCTGCACCGAATAATTCACCACCGTCATCAGCGGCATGATGGCCGAGAAGGCCACCGACAGAATCACGGGCAGTACCAGCCACCAGGCTTTGTTGTTGTGCGTTTTCATGCCACGCGTCTCTCATTCACGTAATACAGGATGCGCTCGTCAGGCAGCCTCACACCGATCGCATCACCGGCATGCACCGGATGCAGTGCGCGCTGCTTGGCGGCGATACGGTGCTCGCCGAGTTGGCAGTCGACCAGCCAGTGGGTGCCCATGTTGCGCGCCGCAATGACTTGCGCGGGCAGACTGCCGCTCGTGCCTGCAGGAAC
>RGFZ01000094.1 GCA_010024875.1 Oxalobacteraceae bacterium
CCAGGCTGCGCTTGGCGCGCACGAGCGAACGCGTCGGCGGCAGCAGCAATTCGGCCTGCTGCCCACGAAAAGCCATCAGCGCCACCTGATCGCGCCGAACATAACAATCCGCGAGCAGGAGCTCGACCGCGCCCTTGGCCTCGGCCAGCCGGTGCAACGCTGATGAACCCGATGCATCGACCACAAACAGCGTGGCAGTGGATGTCTTTTGCTTGATACGTGCGACATGAAAATCTTCGGCGCGCACCTGAATACGTGAGCCGCCGCTGATGGTGCTCGATGCATTTGATGACTTGGATGCATTCGATGCCTGCGACCCCTTGGATCCCGTCGATTGCCGCAACCGCTGCCAGGGCGCAGCGGCGCGCAGGGTATCGATCAGATGCAAGCGGCTGCCTTGCACCGGTCGCGCCCGGCGCGATCCGGCGGGCCGACCGCGCAGGCCGGCTTTCACGGCCGCGCCAGACTTGCCTGCATGGCCGCGCTTGAGCGCACCCGCATCCAGCATCTGCATCAGCAGCCCCGCAGGCAACGCGGCTTTGGCGGCATCGAGCACGCGATCCTCCAGTGGTGCTTGCTCTTGCGCTGACTGCGCTGATGACGGATCGTCCGTCTCCGGATCCGGCGGTTCGGTGCGTGCCTCGGGTTCGGAGGCGTCGGCTTCCTCGGGTATGGGCGGCAATCGGGTCGCACGCGGTGCCAGTACCAGTGAGGCTGCCACTCGGGCATCATCTTCCGTCACTTGGTCATTGCCATCGAGCGCTGCATTCGCACGCGCAGCGGCCAGCGCCATCAGCGAGGCGCGCGCCGAACCGATGCCCAGCCCCAGTGACGCGCCGCACAGTGCCTTGAGCAAGTCATCCGGCATGGCTATCCCGGAAAGACGCTCGCGTGCGGCACGGATGTCTTGTTGCGAAATCATGGGCAAGGAATCGTCCGTGACCAGTTGCCACGGTATGGCGCGCAAATCGATATCGAATGCCAGCCTTTCGCGTAACGCAGGCGACAACGCTTCATCATCATGTGCACCCTCATCGAGCGCCACCAGTGCAAAGCGTGTGTCATGTCGCTCATGCAGACCATCACGCGCAATCGTCACATGATGATGATCGATGACTGTGGCAAGCCGGGCGGCAGTCTGCTGAGAAAGACGTTCAGCCATGGTGAGTATGAGCGCGCCGCCATCCACGTCGGAGAGCAGTCCGCGCTGCAACACCGGACGTCCTGCTGACAAGGTCGCGGAAAGATCCAGTCCGCCCAGCAGGCGCTCGTCACTGATGTTGACTGGCATGCGCTTCCATGCACAGTCGCCCATCCATTCCTTCAGCAGTGCCAGCCATGCGTCCCGCACCGGTCCCGGCGCTGCGCGCACGCGCACCCCCGAAAGACCCGCAGGATCAATGGCCAGCAGCACGGCCGCCTGCACCGCGCATTGCCACAGGCTGGCGGCACTCATGGCCTGCGCTTCGGGATCTTGTCGAGCGTTCATGCGGGTCTGTGCTGATGCGTGGGAGATCGATACGAACGTCGATCAGTGATCAGCGCTCAGGCGAGCACTTCGTCAACCGCGCGAGCCACTCGCGTGCCGGAACCGGCGTCATCGAGCGGATTGCGGCGCAAGCGATGGCGCAAGGCAGGCGCGGCCATTCGCCGCAAATGGCCCGCGTTGACGGCCTTATCGCCGTCATAGGCGGCCAGCGCGCGCGCGGCGCGCATCAGTGCCAGCTCGCCGCGCAGGCCGTCAGTACCCAGCGCCATGCAAAGCTCCGCAGCGCGACCAAGCACCGCATCCGACACGGAGACCTCATTGAGCCGCTTGCGCGCGGCGACGATGCGCTTGCGTATTTTTTCATCCTCCTTGCGCCACTGCTCAGTGAACCCTGCCGGATCGCGCTCAAAGGCATCACGCCGCTTCACGACCTCGATGCGCAGTGCCAGATCTGTCGGCGTGCTCACATCAACCGCCAGACCAAAGCGATCCAGCAACTGCGGACGCAGCTCACCCTCTTCCGGATTGCCGCTACCCACCAGCACGAAGCGCGCAGGATGGCGTATCGACAGACCCTCGCGCTCGACCATGTTCTCGCCGGAGGCTGCGACATCGATCAACAGATCGACCAGATGATCTTCCAGCAAATTGACTTCATCGATATACAGAAACCCTCGGTTGGCACGCGCCAGCAGGCCCGGCTCAAAGGCCTTGACGCCCTCGGACAAGGCGCGCTCGAGATCCAGTGCACCAACGACACGGTCTTCCGTGGCACCCAAGGGGAGGTCAACCACCGGCACATCGCGCTGCACAGTCTTGGGGTTGCCGACGGCCTTTAGCGTCGCGCAATGCTCGCACGACGGCGTACCCGGTTCGGGATCGCAACCGTACACGCAGCCGGCCATTGCCTTCATTTTGGGCAGCAGTGCCGCCAGCGCGCGCACGGCCGTGGATTTGCCCGTGCCGCGATCGCCGAACACCAGTACACCACCGACACCCGGATCGACCGCCGCGACCAGGATCGCGTGCTTCATTTCTTCTTGTCCGACGATCGCTGAAAAAGGAAAGCTATAGCGCATGATGTCTTCTCCGCAGCAACCGGATGTGCTCTCAACCGGCACTGCTGTCTCTATTCAAATCTGTTTTTATCGGCGTGGTAGCGATGACGTCGCAACAGATCGCTGGCATGGCTGAAGCCTGCTGCCAGCAAATACAAGGCGGTGATCAGCCCGTCATACCCGCTGATCACACTGCGCAGTGCCAGCATCAGCCACATTCCCGGCAATAGCATTCCCATCACATCCCGCACGGGAATACCGCGTCCAGTGCGCACGTTCCAGAGCACCAGCAGTGCGGCCTCCACCAAGGTGACCGCAATGACGAAATCCACCAACCCAGTGCCCGCAAAAAATCCGCTCGCTGCATTGCCCATGACTACCCCCCGTCTTCTGTTACCCGTCGTTGAATTGCAATTATTGTAATTCTATGCATGCCGGGAGGGTAAACACCCAATTACTTTACACCCCCAATTGTCAGTACGCATAGACATTTGTACAGGGGTGGTGCAAAGGGGGCAGTCGCCGGCCGACATTAGCCGAATCTGAGCGCCTCACGAAGTGTTCTCGCGGGATGAATTCAACCGCATCAAGGATCCGCGCAAAGTCTCGCTTGAATCTGCGCAGAACATCGGATACCACGCGCCGGCATGATGGGCGCATGCCTCAACAAAAATCCAAGGACACCATGATGACTGGAACGCTGAACAAAGCCCTGCTGATCGGCCACCTCGGCCATGATCCGGATGTACGTACGATGAACAGCGGCGAACCGGTCGCGCATCTGTCGATTGCGACCAGTGAGGCCTGGAAAAACAAATCCACCGGCGCCCGGCGCGAAGCGACCGAGTGGCACCGGGTCGTGCTGTACAAACGACTCGCCGAGCTCGCCGGGCAGCATCTGAGAAAAGGCGCGCTGGTGTACATCGAAGGCCATCTGCAAACCCGCAAATGGACCGGCAAGGATGGCATCGAACGGCACACCACTGAAATTGTCGGCGATGAGCTGCGCATGCTGCACCGACCGAGCGAGCAAAAGCTGCAGCTCGCGGTGCATGAAGATCCGCCCGTGGAACGCGTCTTCAGGCAGGAGCAGGCTACGGCGAAGGAAGCTCAGGGCGCGCGGGGGACATCGATGCCGTTTTGAGCAAGCGCTCGTGAGTGATGGAACGACCATGATGATGCACTGCCAGATCCAACATGGATTCCGACCTGCGCCAGAATGACGATATCCACGGTATCGGGTTTACATAAACTCATTCCGGCGCAGGCTAGAATGCATTGGCACTCAAGCGGTGAGCTTACGAGCTAGGCAGCCCGGGCCATTTGCCACAACCAAGCCCCCCAGAGTATCCTGTGCGTCCACTAAAACAAGAACAACCAGGAGACACAGATGGAAGTCCTGATCACCGGAGGCGCTGGATTTCTCGGATCAAAACTCGCGCACAAACTGCTGGAGCGTGGCACCCTCGCCGGCAAGGATGGTCAGCAGCAGACTATTACTCGCATCGTGCTGTTGGACCAAGTCGCCGCGCAGGGATTTTCCGATCCTCGCATTGCCTCGGTAACGGGTGATGTCTCCGATCCAGCCTCCATCGCCAACGTGCTGACGCCAGCGATTCAATCGGTGTTCCACCTCGCCGCCGTCGTCAGCGGCGAAGCGGAGAGCGATTTCGATCTGGGCATGCGCATCAATCTGGATGCGACACGTTTTTTGCTCGACCAGGCGCGCAAGAACGGCAATCGTCCGCGCTTTGTCTTTACCAGTTCGGTCGCTGTATTCGGCGGCGATCTGCCAGCCAAAGTACTCGACAGTACGCCCGCGACCCCGCAAGGCTCGTATGGTGCGCAAAAAGCGATGGGCGAGCTGATGGTCACCGACTATGCACGCAAGGGATTTGTCGATGGACGCTCGCTGCGCCTGCCCACGGTCTCGGTGCGCCCGGGCAAAGCCAACAAAGCGGCGTCCAGTTTTGCCAGCGGTGTGATTCGCGAGCCGCTGAATGGCGTGGTGTCCGTTTGCCCAGTGCCGCCGCAAACGCGGATGTGGGTGCTGTCACCCCGCAGTACGGTGCATAACCTGATTCATGCGCACGAACTCGATGCCGCTGCTTTCGGCAGCGCAGGTGCAGTGAATCTGTGTGGCCTCAGTATCACTGTGCAAGAGATGGTTGACGCCATGGCACGCGTGGCGGGCCCTGATCCCTTGAAACTGATCGAGTGGAAAGAAGATCCTGCGGTGATGAAGCTGGTGCGCACTTGGCCGGGAGATTTCACCACCGGGCGCGCAGAAAAAATGGGCTTCGTGCGCGACCAGAGCTATGACGATGTGGTGCGCGCCTATATCGAAGACGATCTGCGCAAGCACTGACCTACTGCGAATCTCGTACCGGGTGATCGGTCACCGAGCGATTACCCATCATCTCCGTTGCTCTATGTAAAGATTTTCGCTATGGCGTTTTAGTCACAAGCCGAGCGGTTATTTTTCTTTTCAGCGCACATCACCCGTCTGCACGACCAAATTAAAAACCTGCACAAAACTTCCTGACAGGGTACGCGGTTCTCATTCCCGCCCCACCACTCTGATCAGGAGGACTCATGACCGTTACCGTTCCCGACGCCCCCGGCGCCGTCATTGATATCAAACTCAGCGAGCAGGTGATGCCCCATGCTGGGTCGCTCTTGACGCAGAAACTGGGCAACAGTCTGGACAAACTCTTTGCCCACTCTGTTCAGGACGTAGAAGCCGCACGAAACGCGGGCACGCTGACCGCCGGCAGCGGATTCAACGTCAATATCGGAAATGGCGTGATGGTTCGGGTGAATGGCACAAAGATTGAATCACCTGAGATCGATGCTTCGGGCCAGAGGGAAGGCCACATTGATGCAAGCTCTTTCACGCTCACGGGCGCCAATGGCAGCACTTCGACAATCTCGGGGGACATCTCCTATGCTTATGCGCGGCTTATCGCAACTGACATTCAATGCATCAAAACTGCTGAAATCCGAAGTGATCAAAGGCGATCTTCAGGTCACGCCTTCGAAAGTGGCGACAGACCCGGTTAGCGCAAATTCCAACCCACTTAGCACACAAGCCGAAGCCATCAATGTGGCGATAGCAGGATCAGTATCCAGCTATGACGCCAATTATTACGATGGCAGCCACATCCGACTGAGTGGTGGCACCCCAGTCCCGGCTTCCAGAGAGACGTCACTGATCAAAGCATTGAGTCAGGCCGACCTATGGTCCGGCAATGACAAAGTCAGCATCATCCTTCCGAACAGCATGGAGCAATCGGTCAATGTCAACACAGGTGACGGTAACGATACCGTGACTGCCAAAGGCGGTGGCGGTGAATTGACCATAGATACCGGCGCTGGTGATGATCAGATTACCCTGCTGGATGACCAGATACACCTAACGACAGGCGAAGGCCTAGACACTTTGCGTGCCGACTTCTCCTACGTATCGATGTCCGACTACTCCGGGCTAGAGAATGTTGTGTTTACCGGAAAACAGGCTGTAGAAATCACCGGCAATCAACTGGATAACCAGATCACTGGCGGCAATTTTGATGA
>RGFZ01000095.1 GCA_010024875.1 Oxalobacteraceae bacterium
GTCGTCACCAGCACACGTTCATTCTTGGCGACACGATCCGCGATTTCATTCATCAAGTCATCGACCTGAGTACTCGCTGGCCGCACAATGACTTGGGGATCGACTAGGCCGGTAGGGCGCACGACCTGCTCTACTATCTGGGAAGAACGCTTGTTCTCGTAATCTGCAGGAGTAGCAGACACAAACACGGTTTGCCGCATCTTGGATTCGAATTCATCAAACCGCAGCGGCCGATTGTCCAGTGCCGAAGGCAAACGAAAACCGTAATCCACCAGATTGGTCTTGCGCGCGCGATCGCCGTTATACATGCCGTTCAGCTGCCCCATCAGCACATGGGATTCATCCAAGAACATGAGCGCATCTTCAGGCAGATAATCGACCAGCGTCGGCGGCGGCTCGCCCGGCTTGGCACCGGACAGATGGCGAGAGTAATTCTCAATGCCTTTGGTGAAACCGATCTCTTGCATCATCTCTAGATCGAATCGCGTACGCTGCTCCAGCCGCTGCTCCTCGACCAGCTTGTTCTCTTTACGAAAGAACTCCAGCCGCTCGCGCAACTCGACCTTGATGCTTTCAATGGCACGCAGTACGGTCGAGCGTGGTGTCACATAGTGCGAACCAGGATACACAGTAAAACGAGGAATCTTTTGCCGCACCCTACCCGTCAGCGGATCGAACAATTGAATGCTATCGATCTCGTCATCGAACAATTCCACTCGTATCGCCAGCTCTGCATGTTCGGCGGGGAAGATATCAACCGTATCGCCGCGCACCCGGAAGGTACCGCGGTCAAAATCCATCTCGTTGCGGGTGTACTGCATCTGAATCAGGCGCGCGATCACGTCACGCTGCGACAGCTTGTCTTTAGTGCGCAGGGTCAGCACCATCTGGTGGTATTCGTTTGGATTACCGATACCGTAGATCGCTGATACGGTCGCCACGATCACCACATCACGCCGCTCCATCAGTGATTTCGTGCAGGATAGCCGCATCTGTTCGATGTGTTCGTTGATCGCCGAGTCCTTCTCGATGAACAGATCACGCTGTGGCACGTAGGCTTCGGGCTGGTAGTAGTCGTAGTAACTGACGAAATACTCAACCGCATTCTGCGGAAAAAAATCGCGAAACTCGGAGTACAGCTGTGCGGCTAGCGTCTTGTTGGGCGCGAATACAATCGCTGGACGACCGAGCCGGGCGATGACGTTGGCCATCGTGTAGGTTTTTCCGGAACCCGTCACACCCAGCAGCGTCTGGAAAGACAAGCCATCTTCCACTCCCTCAACCAGTTTGGCGATCGCATTAGGCTGGTCACCGGCGGGCGAGAATGGCTGGTATAGCCGGAAAGGCGAGTCGGGGAAGGTCACGAATTTCGATTCGTCCAGAGGGCTTTCAACTTCGGATAATTCAGCCATCAGAATATGACCTTTGGTAAAATGCTGGGTTTCGAAATTTCGCTTGGTTTATTGGATTTTTGGGCGTTTTTCGCCCCGGGCGAAGCCCTCTAGCAACTTTTTATGGTAGCACGATGAACGCACCCCTATCCGCAGCCTTGTTCTCCGCCATCGAGATGGCGCCCCGTGACCCCATTCTCGGCATTACCGAAGCCTTCAATGCTGACCAGAACCCCGACAAGACCAACCTCGGCGTCGGCGTTTACTACGATGACAACGGCAAGGTCCCCCTGCTCCAGTGCGTGCAGAAGGCTGAAGCGCTGCTCATGGAAAAGCTCTCGCCGCGCACCTACCTGCCCATCGAAGGTCTCGCGGCGTATGACAAGGCGGTGCAAGAACTGGTCTTCGGTGCGGGCAGCGAAGTCGTGACCTCCAAGCGCGCTATTACTGCACAAGCCATCGGTGGCACTGGCGCGCTGAAACTGGGCGCCGATTTTCTCAAACGCTTCTCGCCAAATGCGCAGATCTACATTAGTGACCCAAGCTGGGAGAACCACCGCGCACTGTTCGAATCAGCCGGCTTTGTGGTCAACAACTACCCGTACTACGACGCAGCGAGCAAAGGTGTGAATTTTGCTGGCATGCTGGATACGCTGAAGAAGATACCGGCTGGCTCAATCTTGCTGCTTCACGCGTGCTGTCACAATCCCACAGGCGCCGACCTGACCGATGAGCAGTGGAAGCAGGTAATCGAGGTGATCACTCAGCGCAGCCTTGTGCCCTTCCTTGACATGGCCTATCAGGGCTTTGGCGACGGTATCGCCGAAGACGGCAAGGTCGTAGGTATGTTCGCAGCCGCCGGTGGCCCATTGTTCGTGTCGAATTCTTTCTCGAAGTCTTTCTCGCTGTACGGCGAACGCGTGGGTGCGCTGTCCATCGTCGCGGCCAGCGCCGAAGAAGCCGCTCGGCTGATGTCTCAACTTAAGCGCGTGATCCGCACCAACTACTCCAACCCGCCGATGCACGGCGGTCAGGTCGTCGCCACTGCCCTCGCCACACCCGAATTGCGACAGCTGTGGGAAGAAGAATTGGCCGGCATGCGCGTACGTATCAAGGCCATGCGACAGGCCATGGTGGATAAGCTCAAATCCAAGGCCCCTGGCCATGACTTTGACTTTGTCGTTCGCCAGCGTGGCATGTTTTCTTACTCGGGACTGAGCAAGGCCCAGGTCGAGCGCCTGAAGAACGAGTTCTCCATCTACGCCGTGGACACCGGAAGAATTTGCGTGGCAGCCCTAAACTCCCGCAACATCGACCGAGTCGTGGACGCGATCGCCAAGGTACTTTGATCTCAACTGGTATCAGCTTGTTAAATGTTGCACAATTTGACAAGCGGCAGGAAACGGGGCATACCCTCGACCCTATTCCCTGATAGCTCAGTCGTTAGAGCGACGGACTGTTAACTCCGCAGAAGCACGAAAATCCACCAGAACCGAACAAAAAAACTTTTGTAATCAGCGCGTTACAAAGGAGTTATCATTAAACTTGCAATTACATTGTTATTACACGATTACTCTGTAATTAGTTAATATTTTAATAATATTCGGACTTTATGTCCGAAATCACTTTCTACCAGCACAGCCTCGCAACATTCAAACTAATTTCCAACTTCCCTCGCTGAAATGCTGTCAGCCATTGCCCTTACGGCCAATATCAAAGTCCCAAATTCAGCATTCACTTTAGAAAAACCGGCGTGCGCTGGCTACCACGCTGAATGTCCTCAAAAATGAGGACATACCTTAGCCCACCTTTCTCCCAAAATAGTCAATGGACCGATGTAGGTCCAAACCATTTCAAGGAGGAAAATCGTGAAACACATGATTAATCTACCAAGGCCTGCATCAAAACTGGGAGCTATTTTTTTAACGGTACTAATAACAGCACCAGTGGTAAATGCACAGAACATCAGCAATGATTTCGACAGCTTGACTGCAACAAAAGCTGCCTCTGACTTTTGTAATGGCAAACTGAGTAGCCAGTCTATGGTGGGTGAATCGCTTCGCCGAGCAAAATCTGCGGCTGACCTTAATGCATTTATTACACTCGATGAAAATGGCGCATTAATCGCGGCTAAGCAGGCTGATGCTGCACGTAAAGGTGGCAGCCGGTGCCGACCATTGGAAGGCGTTCCAATCGTAATTAAAGACAACATAGAAGTAGCTGGCCTGCCTAGTACCGCAGGTACACCCGCCTTGAAAAACTTTATTCCAAAAGTAGATGCTCCTGTTGTGGCAAAACTACGTGCTGCTGGCGCAATAATTATTGGAAAAACAAACATGCATGAGCTAGCGTTCGGCGTTTCAGGATTCAACCCAAGCTACACAATCGGTCCTGCTCAAGGTGTGCGTAACGCATATAACAGTAGCAAAATCGCTGGCGGTTCATCTTCAGGGACCGCTGCCGCATTGGGCGCACGAATCGCGCCCGCCGGTCTGGGCACAGACACCGGCGGTTCAGTACGCGTTCCTTGTGCCCTGAACGGTTGCGCATCGCTCAGGCCTACAATCGGGCGATATTCTCAAAAGGGTATTGCACCAATTTCGCATACGCGAGATACCGCAGGTCCAATGGCCAGCAGTATGGTCGATGTTGAATTACTTGATAGGGTAATTGCAGGTGGACCAGTCGCACAGCCGGCACAGTTATCATCTTTGCGGCTTGGAATTTTTTCACCAACGTTGGCTAATTTAGATTCAGACACAAAAGCCGCGTTTGAAAAAGCATTAGAGAAGATGAGAGCTTCCGGAGTCAAAATTATTGACGTCGATTTACCAGGTTTATCCGATCTCAACGGACAAATCGGATTTCCAGTAGCACTATATGAAGCTTATGATGATATGGTGACATATCTTCAGTACAGCAATTCAGGTGTATCGATAACCGACTTAGCTAACAATATCGTCAGCCCAGATGTAAAGGGTACTTATGAAGGGTTGGTAATTCCCAGAAAACTACCTGGGCCTGATAACACGTTGGTCGACGCAAAGCCTGCCTATGATTCGGCCATGAAAAACAGCCGCCCCGCGCTAATTAAGCTTTATCAAAACACCTTCTCAGAAAAAAAGCTTGACGCTTTAGTATTCCCCACAGTACCAAAAGTAGCAATGGACGCAACACCAGAATCCAGCAGCTTGGGTAACTTTCTGACCTACATTCAAAATACCGATCCTGGCAGTAACGCCGGCATACCGGGTTTGCAACTGCCGATCGCTTTGGGAAACAGCAGCAACCTACCAATCGGGATTGAATTAGATGGACCGGCGGGTAGTGATCGCAAGTTAATTTCGATAGGACTAGCACTTGAGGTGCTGTTTGGACGTCTCCCCGCTCCAAGCAATCGTTGACGACTAATGTGATTTGGTCAGCGCGGCGGCTATGCCGCTGCGTCGACTGACCCCTAGTTTCACGAAAATCCGCTTGAGGTAAGTTCGTACCGTAGATAGCTCAATCATTAACTGCCTGGCGATTTCCTTGTCCGTAAGACCGAGGCTAACTAGCCCAGCGACTACCCTCTCTCGTTGGGACAATTCACCATCCGGGCGAGCATCACCATGCAAGAGAAACTGACTGGAAGTACTTCGGTCTAGCGCTTTGGTAAATGCAGGTTCTATCAGGCTGAGTAGGTTCAGTGTGTGTTGATCAAAATTTGTTTTGCCATGCCTCCGCCAGATACGCAAATCGCCGATATTGCGTCCACCAGAATAGCTATAAACATTAACGCCCCAATACAGACCGTCTCGTGCCAGGAAATCATTAAAGAATTCAGTTTGCATTAGCTCGCGCTGTGGCATGATTTGTGTGACCAGAGTGGGAACACGACATTTTTGTAGTTCAAAAGTGATTGGATCGTGGTACTGATAATATGACTCATAGCTGCTAAGGTTGCTATGGTCCATATTGATGGAGATTCCCTCTGAGAACCTTTCCTCAGACTCCATCCATACAAAGGATGCAAAAAAATCAGCTTGCAACAAATCCATAAGGCAGTAGCCCACACGCTCTCGAATATCAGCCGAAGACAAACCCTCAGCCATTAGGCTGAATGCATTGGACAAAAGCCTCATTTCTTTGGCACTGATATACATGGGCTCAGTCTAAGTGGTTCATCTAGCTAAAGCAAAAGTTTATATATTTATAATTTTTTACCGCAGAATAGTGCTTCTGATTTTGACCGCATCACCAGAGATCAATATATTGCGAAGAAAATTACAATCACGCCGCCTCGAAGTAATTGATAATCGAATTCTAGATCTCTTCACATCAATCGATATTCTCGAGTCGCCGAATTTTTTTGCGAATTGATGCGGTACCTCAGCACATTTACCTCAAATACTTTGGCTTACTTTCCGATAGACGAAAAAAAACGTCTACCCGTGTTGGATAGACGTATACTTTTTAAGATGTAATCCCCGCCGATCTAGACACTGCCGCATCTAATAGCGTGGGCTCAATTAACTGGTCGGTTCGAAAGGCACAAAGCGCATGGGACCGCTGCGGCGCTGTCGGAACTGAAGGTATATTGAAATTGCTTTTTAGCCATGATTTGTTGCAGGCTCAAACTTTTGGGGCTATAATTGCGCGTTGATCCCTGATAGCTCAGTCGGTAGAGCGACGGACTGTTAATCCGCAGGTCCCTGGTTCGAGTCCAGGTCGGGGAGCCAAA
>RGFZ01000096.1 GCA_010024875.1 Oxalobacteraceae bacterium
TCGTGCGTCACATAGATCAGCGATAAATTGAGCTCGTGATGAATCTCTTTCAGTTTGCGGCGCAGTAGCCATTTGAGATGCGGATCGATGACTGTCAGCGGTTCATCAAACAGCACTGCGGCGACATCGGGACGCACCAGACCCCGGCCGAGCGAGATTTTTTGTTTGGCATCCGCAGTCAGGCCACTGGCGCGATGCTTCAAGTCGCCAGTCAGCTCCAGAATCTCGGCAATCTGCGATACGCGCTTGTTGATATCCGCCTGCTTCCAGCCACGATTCTTCAGCGGGAAGGCCAGGTTCTCTCCGACCGTCATCGTGTCGTAGATCACCGGGAACTGAAATACCTGCGCGATATTGCGCGCTTCAGTCGGCAGATTCGTCACGTCCTTGCCATCAAACAGGACCTTGCCCTGCGACGGCTTGACCAGTCCCGAGATGATGTTCAAGAGCGTGGTCTTGCCACAGCCCGACGGCCCGAGCAACGCATAGGCGCCGCCATCAGTCCAGGTCATGTCCATCGGGCGCAGCGCATAGTCCGACGCTTGCGAGGGATTCGATTTGTAGCTGTGCGCGAGGCCAGCGAGCTCTATGCGTGCCATCTCAGACTCCTGCCGCGCCAGGCGCGTAAATCAATGTGCCGTCCGTATTGAATATGAACAGCTCGCCCGGCTGGAAATGCATGGTTGCGGCAGAGCCCAGCGCCAGCTCGTGCACCCCAGTCAGCTGCGCGACCAGCGCGAGGCTGCCACGCTTCATGTGCACAAAGGTTTCCGAGCCGCTGATCTCCGCAAGATCAATCGTGCCTTGCAGCGCGAAATCTTCTGCCTGGGGTGTCGCATGCAGACAGTGCGCGCGCAGGCCGAGGGTGACGCGACTCAAGCCCGTCAGCGTGGACTGTTGTTCGCTCGTGAGTGGCACTGCAATACCATCCGATAGATGGGCGACGCCAGACGACACCTCGGCCTCGAACAGATTGATCGGCGGATCACTGAACGTGCGCGCGGCCTGCACCGACATCGGTTTGTGGAAGACACTCAGCGTCGAGCCATGCTGCAACACGCGGCCTTCATGCATCAGCAGCGTTTGCCCGCCGAGCTGCAGCGCTTCCAGTGGCTCGGTGGTGGCATAGACCACCGTGGTCTCGCCGGAAGAAAAGAGTTCTGTCAGCTCTCGACGCAGCTCTTCACGCAGCTTGTAATCGAGGTTCACCAAGGGCTCGTCCAGCAGCAAGAGGCTGGCTTGTTTGATCAGCGCGCGCGCGAGGGCGGTGCGCTGCTGCTGGCCGCCAGACAGAGCCGAGGGCGAGCGATCCAGATAGGCCGAGATGTGCAGACGTTCCGCCATCTCGCTGACTTTCTTTTTGATCTGATCATCAGACAGCTTGCCCGCAATGCGCAGCGGCGAGGCGATGTTCTCGAAAACCGACAGCGAGGGATAGTTGATGAACTGCTGATAGACCATCGCCAGATTGCGCTCGCGAACGGGTACGCCAGTGACATCAGCACCATCGACGATGATCTTGCCTTCGGCGGGGCGATCCAGACCAGCCATTACCCGCATCAGCGTTGTCTTGCCGGCCAGCGTAGGGCCGAGCAGCACATCTCTGGCGGCACATGAAGGCCGAGCTTGCTGCGTCGCCAGAGTATATCGGCGCTCGACGAGGCCCATTCAAAATTCATCAGATATTCCAGCTCAGCCGCGTACAGCCCAGCCGCCAGCGGCTCGCCCATGTCCTCCAGCGATCCTCGTCCATCCAGCAACTGGTGGATGCGCGTACCGTACGCGCGCGCGTAGCGACTGATCACCTTGGGTGCGAGCCACGCATACTGCTTCTGCAACCCATGCACATAGGCGTCGAACTCCAGCACCGAACGATTTTGCGGTGTACTGCCAAACAGGTCGCCGCCGGGAAGACAGGCATCCGCCGTCCACGCACCCTGGTGATTGCCGAGCCGGGGCGCGATCATCTCCACCGCTTCTTCGGCGAGCTTGCGGAAGGTAGTGATCTTGCCGCCGAAGACACTTAGCAGCGGCGCCGTGTCGCCATCCATCGCGAGGTTGTAGTCGCGCGTGATTTCTGATGCATTGGACGATGCATCTTCCAGCAGCGGACGCACGCCTGAATAAGCCCAGACCACATCCGACGGTGTCAGCGGCTTGCGGAAATAACGCGCCGTGAGATTGCACAGATAGTCGATCTCATCCTGATCGATGGCGACGTTGTCGGTGTCGCCCGCGTATTCAATGTCGGTCGTTCCGACCAGCGTGAAATCCTGTTCGTAATCGATGGCGAACACGATGCGCCCATCAGGATTTTGGAAAATGTAGGCATACGGATGATCGAACAACTTCTTGACCACGATATGGCTGCCCTTGATCAGTCGTAGCGATTTTGCGCTGGGGCGATGGGCAGCTTGCTGCAAAAATTGCGCGGCCCAGGGGCCGGCCGCATTGACCAGCCCGCGCGCGTGCACCGGTATGTCGCTGCCATTGGCCGTGCGCAGCGTCGCATGCCAGTGATCCCCCTCGCGTAAGGCCGAGGTGCAGATCGTATGCGTGAACACCTTCGCGCCTTTTTCTGCAGCATCCATCGCATTGAGCACCACCAGGCGCGCATCATCGACCCAGCCATCCGAATAGATAAAGCCTTTGGTGAATTCTGGCTTCAGCGGCTCGCCGGCCGCATGCAGGCGCAGATCAATGCTGCCTGAGCCAGGAAGGATTTCTCGTTTGGCCAGATAGTCATAGACCAGCATCCCTGCGCGAATCATCCATGCCGGGCGTTGCCCTTTATCGTGCGGCATCACGAAGCGCATTGGCCACATGATGTGCGGCGCCGAGCGCAGCAACACTTCGCGCTCGATCAGCGCTTTTCTGACCAGACCAAACTCATAGTGCTCGAGATAGCGCAGCCCGCCATGAATCAGCTTGGTGGAAGCCGACGATGTGTGTGCGGCCAGATCATCTTTGTCGCAAAGCACGACAGACAAACCGCGCCCCGCCGCATCACGTGCGATGCCCGCACCATTGATGCCACCGCCGACGATCAGCAGATCACAGTGAAGAGGTGTGGAGGAATTCATTCTCGCGGCGCAAGCAGAAACAAGGTTCAACGACAGGTCGGAACGGATTTCCCCTGAAAAGATCGGGCCAATGAAACACCAGTGACAACACCAGTGAAACGCCGGCCAGGGATGGGTGGGCCAGCGACTGCTTCAAAAAGCGGGTGACTTTTTTCGCAGGAATTGCCAAGTGAACTTGGTCTGACGATAATGCGAATAAAGATAGACGCTAAACGAACAAAAAGCAACAAATAGGCCGCGTAAAAAGTTCGTTTGCTTTCATTATTTCGCTTTTGCTATGCCCGACGCGGGCTGGAGCCTGACCATGACCCTGAACCCTCGCCAGCGACGGCTGCTGGACGCGGTGCGGCGCCAAGTGACCGTCTCGGTCGAGGATCTGGCGCTAGAGCTCGGCGTCACCCCCCAGACCGTGCGGCGCGACGTCAAACTGATGGTGGAATCTCAGTTGCTGGCTCGCTATCACGGCGGGGTCGGCTTGCCGTCCTCCGTCGAGAACATCGATTACAGCCAGCGGCAGGTGCTCAATATCGACGCCAAGCGCCGGATCGCCGCAGCTGTCGCCGGGCGCGTGCGTCCCGGGTGTTCATTACTGATCAATATCGGAACGACAACTGAGGAAGTGGCCCGCGCTCTTGTTCATCATCAAGGGTTGCATGTGGTCACCAATAATCTGAATGTCGCAGGCATTCTGTCTAGCCAGCCTGAGTGCGAGGTCATTGTCGCCGGCGGCGTGGTTCGGGGCCGCGACCGCGCCATCGTTGGCGAGGCTGCCGTAGATTTCATCCGTCAGTTCAAGGTCGATATCGGCATCATCGGTGTATCCAGCATCGAGCCCGATGGCACGCTGCGCGATTTCGATCCGCGTGAAGTCAAAGTCGCCCAAGCCATCATCGAGCAATCCCGCGAGGTCTGGCTGGTGGCTGACCGCACCAAGTTCGACCGGCAGGCGCTGGTGCGCATCACCCAGCTGTCAGAGATCGACAAATTGTTTTGTGATGCGCCACCGCCGCAGGCATTGATGCGCTTGCTTCGCGAGGCGGGTGTTGAGGTGATTGTTGCGCCCTGAGCACCAAGGCAGATCCCGCCAAGGCAGCGCGTGACGTGCGGAAGACGTTCCGTCACCCGAGAAAGCCGGATGAATTTCTGAGGTGCCCACTAACCTTTCGGCGATAATACGACCCTCTCCGAACATCGCTACAAGGACACGGATGTCGACCACCTTCGCCCCGCTGCAGAACGATACCTTCTTGCGCGCACTGCTGCGCCAGCCGACGGATTACACCCCCTTGTGGTTGATGCGTCAGGCAGGACGTTATCTGCCGGAATACCGCGCGACGCGCGCCAAGGCAGGCTCTTTCATGGGGCTGGCGACCAACCCCGATTACGCAACGGAAGTCACCTTGCAGCCGCTCGATCGCTACTCGCTCGATGCCGCCATTCTTTTTTCCGACATCCTCACCGTGCCTGATGCGATGGGCCTCGGGCTGTCGTTCGCCGAGGGCGAAGGTCCGCGTTTTGCGCATCCCTTGCGCGATGAAACGGCGGTGCGTGCACTGCGCGCTCCCGATCTGTCGAGCCTGCAGTACGTGTTCGATGCTGTCACGCAGATACGCAAATCACTGAACGGTCGCGTGCCGCTGATTGGTTTTTCCGGCAGCCCCTGGACACTTGCCTGCTATATGGTCGAAGGCGGCGGCTCAGATGACTTCCGTCTCGTGAAGACCATGCTCTACGATCGCCCCGACCTGATGCGCCACATTCTCGATGTGAACGCCAAAGCCGTGGCTGCCTATCTGAACGCGCAGATCGATGCCGGTGCACAGGCCGTGATGATCTTCGATACCTGGGGTGGTGCCCTCGCCGACGGTGTGTATCAGGCGTTTTCGCTGCATTACATGCGCGAAGTGATCAAAGGCCTCAAGCGCGAGCATGATGGCCAGCGCATTCCCTGCATCGTCTTTACCAAGGGCGGCGGCTTGTGGCTTGAGGAAATCGCCGACAGCGGAGCCGATGCCGTCGGGCTGGATTGGACAGTTAATCTTGGCAAGGCGCGCGCCGCGGTGGGTCACAAGGTCGCGCTTCAAGGCAACCTGGATCCGAATGTATTGTTCTCCAAACCCGAGCAGATTCGTACCGAGGTCGAAAAAGCTCTCGCCTCATTCGGCAAGCACGGACCCGGCAGCGGGCACGTCTTCAACCTCGGGCATGGCATTTCCCAGTTCACCCCGCCAGAGTCGGTCACGGCCATGGTCGAGGCCGTGCACGAGATCAGCCGGACCATGCGTGGTTGATCTGAACCCCCCTCAGAGGACAGAGGGTGGGCGGTGACCCACACGAAACTCCCCAGTTATGCACACTCGTGCGGACTCCGCGCGAATCAATGACTTGGAAAAACAAGTCAGAGAGAATCATAAATATGTGCCGTAAGTCGTTGATTTTAAAGTTTGAGAGAGGGCCGTCGTAGACAGGGTTCGATGAACGAAGGGATTTCCGCCAAGCTTGACATCCCGAGGAAGTCTGGCTTGTTCACAAAGATATCCACAGGATTGTGGAAAGTTTGGCAGCCCTGTGCAAGCTCTGTTGAACCCGTAAAACACGTCGAGTCAGGGTGTGGCCGCCACCGCATTTCAGTGAATTTTGCCCTTGCCGTGGCCATCCTGCTGCCCGAATGCGGCGCTTGAGAAAAAGATCACGGATTTCCCCAGCTTGCAAGCCCACCGATATCTGACCGGCTCACTTATTCACAAAATCTCACCTTGTCAAGACGGACAGAAAATAAATTCACCCCATTTCCTTGATCCGTCGAAGCGTTTCCAAGTGGTTGATTTTATTAGGGTCAAGAAGCTGCATTCCCCATGTGCAAATTGTTGGGAGCCGCATGAAATCTCGCTTTTCGCTTGTCAAGCCCCAGTTGCGCACAAAGTTATCAACAGAAAATGTGGATAGTCCAAAAACGCTTTGCCC
>RGFZ01000097.1 GCA_010024875.1 Oxalobacteraceae bacterium
GAACATCAGGTTCTGGCGCTTCTTGGGCAGTAGATTGATGATGCGCTGAAGATCAGGCAGGAAGCCCATATCCAGCATACGATCAGCCTCGTCCATCACGAAGATCTGGGTCTGCGAGAGGTTCAGCACTTTTTGCTGCACATGATCGAGCAAGCGACCCGGTGTGGCGATCAGAATCTCGACACCCGAACGCAGCGCGGCGGTCTGCGGCGCCATATCGACGCCACCAAAGACGACCGTCGAGCGCAGCGGCGTATGACGAGAATACGCCTTGACGTTGTCTGCCACCTGATCGGCGAGTTCGCGAGTCGGTGTCAGCACCAGCGCACGCACCGGATGGCGCGCAGGTGACGCGCTGGTGTTCGCATGTGCGAGCAACAGCTGAATGATGGGCAACGAGAAGCTGGCGGTCTTGCCCGTGCCCGTCTGCGCGGCACCCATGACATCACGACCTTGCAAAACGACAGGAATGGCTTTGGCCTGTATCGGTGTCGGATGGGCGTAGCCCTGGTCGGCAAGTGCCTGTAACACAGGCGGAGCGAGGCCGAAATCTTCAAATCGGGGAAGGGTGGCCTGGGTATCAGCGGCGGACTGTGGGTTGTTGAGTTCGGTCATTCGGTGGATTCGGTTGAGCATCAGAGTATAGCACTCGTCAGCTTGCCGATTCTGCCTTTTCGGGTCCTAAGGGATTGATTCGAAAGGATTCCCGGCGATCAGAATGACCTTGACCTACTGGATGTGTCGCTGGATGGTCAACACTGCCGAACTATCGGAATGCGAACATTACTGTATTTGACAACAATACCCGGCACAACTCACTGAGATACGGGGGAGTCGCTTTGGCTAGTTCTGAATCGCCTAGAAGCCAACATCAGCCAATGATAGCCGCAAGGTTGCGCGCCATCAGCGCTTGCTGGGCGGTTCGAATGGCGCGCCTCTTGTCCTCCAAAGCCATCAGCTCGGAAAACAAATTCTCTTCATTCGCCGGATCGGCGAGATCTTCTAGCAAGGGATTGAAATCACGCTGAGCGATTTTACGCAGCATGTGCATGAAGTTGTTGTGCAGGTTATCGTTTTTCGGCTTGACGTCGGAGAGCAGTTTGAACGGCACCAGAAAGTCGACATACAGTGCGGGGGCCTGTATCTCATGTTGCTGGAACCAGGCTTTCAGCAGGCGCGTCTCGCTACTCCTGCCGGCTTGCAGCACCTCATCGACATGACGAACAAGATTCGTCTGCAACAGGCTGTTGTCATTGGAACGGTAGAGCACGTGATCATCGGTATGCCCCGGCAGCAATCGTGCGGGGAACACATCAATGTTCAGACCGTTGTGCCGGATGCGCAGCGCCATCCCTTGTTTGGTCACGCGCGGATAACGCTCGATCAGGTAGCCGTACAGCGATTCGTAGCTGGACCGTATGCCGCCGGCATTGCGATGGAGTTCATTTGACAGTAGCAGCAAGAGCTTCACGTGCGACGAGCGCGGGGTGGATGTCTGCCGTGCATGCGAGCCCACATCCCGCAATTCCACAAAAAATGACTGCGCCCAATCCATCAGGTCTGAGCCCAGCTTGAGGACGCGCGCTGCCTGGCCGTCCGGCTGCCGGGCGGGCAGGTGGCGGTCGATGATGTCCTGCAGGTAGGGTTCGAGGTTTTTGGTCATGGGCTTGCCGCTTACCGGGAACGAGAGAGTCATCCATTCGATGAATCGGATGCGTAGGAGGGTTTCTGAAGCCGTGGCAAGGCAGATAAGACAACAAAATATCTAAAATGCAATTTTTGTATGCTGGTTGACGGCAGCGAGAATTAGACTAAACTAACCGAACTTAGTTTATTGGGAGTACTCCATGGTTGTAGTCAACATCCACGAGGCGAAAACGCACTTATCACGCCTGATTGATCGAGCCTCCAAAGGAGAGCCCTTCGTGATCGCAAAAGCAGGTAAAGCAATGGTCAAGGTGGTGCCCATTGATGCGCCTCCAGAAAAAAAAATGCGTCGCACCGGATTCTTGGAGGGACACATCGCGGTTCCCGATGATTTCAATACCATGGGCGCAAAAGAGATCGAAGAACTTTTCGGGAAAAAATCTTGAATCTGATGCTCGATACCCAACTGCTGCTGTGGGCTGCAGCTGGCTCGTCACATCTTCCGGAAGCAGCAAAAAAACTGATTGAAGACTTTGACAACGCTTTGTATTTCAGCGCTGTCAGCATTTGGGAAATCGCGATCAAGCGAAGCTTGGGTCGCGATGATTTTTCAGTTGACCCCAGACTGTTCAAACGCGGATTACTTGATAATGGCTACCTTGAAATTCCCGTTACCAGCGAACACGCGATTACGGTTGACTCTCTGCCCATTCACCACAGAGATCCTTTCGATCGAATCCTGATTGCACAATCGATCAACGAAGGCGTGCTACTGCTGACATCGGATTCCCACATCGGAAAATATGAAGGCCCGATCAGAATGGTTTGAAAATCTCAAGAGCACATTGATACACAACGAAGGACACCGAGTCCCGGCCTGCGCCGGGATGACGTGTTAGCTGATACCGGTCTCAACATCGTCGTCCCGGCGCAGGCCTGGACCCAGTGTCTCTGGGATTTTTAATAGTCAGTGGCCATCTCCAACCTTAACTGAATGGCACGACACATGCTCGGGTTTTTATGGTGGGCCCCCCGTGAGTCGAACACGGCACCAACGGATTATGAGTCCGCTGCTCTAACCAAGCATGAGCTAGGGGCCCGAAATGGTTGATCCACGACGTCGAGATTCTATCGCGTGAACCGCAAGGCGGCGAGGGGTTCGCCTCGCCGCCCTGCTTTCTCGTTGTATCAGCTGCCTTCGAGGAAGCTCTTGAGCTTGTCGGAGCGAGACGGATGGCGCAGCTTGCGCAGTGCCTTGGCCTCGATCTGGCGGATACGCTCGCGAGTCACATCGAACTGCTTGCCGACCTCTTCCAGCGTATGGTCGGTTGACATCTCGATCCCGAAGCGCATGCGTAGCACTTTAGCTTCGCGAGGCGTGAGTGAGTCCAGCACATCCTTGACCACGCCGCGCATCGACGCATGCAGCGCCGCGTCGGCCGGTGCGAGGGTGTTGTTGTCCTCGATGAAATCTCCCAGATGGGAATCGTCATCATCGCCGATCGGCGTCTCCATGGAGATCGGCTCTTTCGCGATCTTCATGATCTTGCGAATCTTATCCTCAGGCATTTCCATCTTCAACGCGAGCGTCGCCGGATCGGGCTCGGCTCCGGTCTCCTGCAGGATCTGGCGGGAGATACGGTTCATCTTGTTGATGGTCTCGATCATGTGGACCGGGATACGGATGGTCCTTGCCTGATCGGCGATGGAGCGCGTGATTGCCTGACGAATCCACCAGGTCGCATAGGTCGAGAATTTGTAGCCGCGACGGTATTCAAACTTGTCGACGGCTTTCATCAGACCGATGTTACCTTCCTGGATCAGATCGAGGAATTGCAGACCGCGGTTGGTATATTTCTTGGCGATAGAGATCACCAATCGCAGGTTAGCTTCGGTCATCTCGCGCTTGGCCTTGCGTGCCTTGGTCTCGCCCGCGGCCATTTTCTTGTTGATCTCGCGAAGATCAGGCAGTGGCAACACGACGCGCGACTGCAGGTCGATCAGTTTCTGCTGCAGCTCTTTCACGGCGGGTACGTTACGTGCCAGTACGGTGCTGTAGGCATTATTGCCGTTGACCTCGCCATCGACCCACTTCAGATTGGTCTCGTTGCCGGGGAAAACCTTGATGAAATGCTGGCGCGGCATGCCACACTTGTTGACCACTACATCAAGAATCTGGCGCTCGATCTGACGCACTTCATCCACCTGACCGCGTAGCGTGTCGCACAGTTTCTCGACAACCTTGGCCGTGAAACGAATGCCCATCAGTTCGTTAGAAATTGCCTCCTGAGCTTTCACGTAAGGCTTGCTGTTGTAGCCCTCCTTCTCGTAGGACTTGCGCATCTTGTCGAACTGCGAGGAAATGGTCGCAAACTTGGCCAGCGAATCGCGCTTGAGCTGTTCGAGCTGCTCAGCCGAGAAACCGGCTGCACCACCGCTGGTGGACTCTTCACCTTCTTCGTCGTCTTCGTCTTCTTCGTCCTCGTCATCCTCGTCATCGTCATCGGACGATGCCACCTTGACGGCCGGCGTGGGCACGGGTTCGTCAGGCGCATTGGGATCGACCAGGCCATCGACGACTTCGTCGATCTTCATCTCGTCTTTCGAGATGCGGTCGGCGAGCGCAAGGATTTCGGAGATCGTCATCGGGCAAGCCGAGATCGCCTGAATCATGTCTTTCAGGCCGCTCTCGATACGCTTGGCGATCTCGATCTCGCCCTCGCGAGTTAGTAACTCGACTGAGCCCATCTCGCGCATATACATGCGCACCGGGTCGGTGGTGCGGCCAAAATCGGAATCCACCGTCTGTAGCGCAGCTTCCGCAGCAGCATCGGCATCATCGTCATTGGCAACCGTGGCGACGTTATCAGACAACAACAACGCCTCTGCGTCAGGTGCATGCTCGTAAACGGCAATGCCCATGTCGTTGAAGGTACCGATGATGCCTTCGATCGCTTCAGGATCGACGATGTTCTCGGGCAGATGGTCGTTGATCTCGGAATGCGTCAGGAAGCCGCGATCCTTGCCCAGCTTGATCAGCGTCTTGAGCTTCTGACGACGACGCTCGAGCTCTTCCTCGCTCGCCTCGGAATCGGAGGAGAACGCATCCTTGAGAAACTGCTTTTCTTTAGCCTTGCGGTCGCGCGCGCGCGCCTTGTCGGCGGCCTTCAGCTCGGCGCGCTCGACCGCGTTCAATGCCGCGATTTCTTCATTCTCGGGCTGGAAATCACGCGGCTTGCGGCCTCGACGTCCCGGCACCTTGATGCCAGGGAGGATGTAGCCGGAGGTATCGATGGCGGCCAGCGCCGCGGCATCGGTGGTCTGTTTGACGGACAAAATCTTGTGCTGCTCTTCTTTCGGTGCAGCCTTGGCGCCGACGGCTGTCTTGCCAGGGGCAGCCGCTTTCGTTGCTACGATTTTTGGTTCAGGTTTCCTAGATGTCACAGAAGCTTTCTTTACAGGTGCTTTCGGCGTGACGGTTGGTTTGGCAGGTGCCTTGCGAACCGACTTCGCCGCGGTTTTGCTTGCGGCTACAGTGGCCTTGGAAGGCTTCTTCTGCACCGGCTTGGCAATCGACTTGCCGGCTTTTGAGACAGCTTTCACAGGCGCTTTGTTCGCTGTCTTTTTTACGGCCACAGCTTTTGGCTTGGAGGCCGGCTTGCTAGCTGACTTGCTGGCCGACCTGGAAGTCGGCTTCGCAGTGCTCTTTGCGGCCGCTTTCTTGATCGTTGTCTTGGCCGCGGCCTTCACTGCGGGCTTGACCAAGGTCTTTGCATTTTTTGCAGACGCGCTGGAAGCCGAGGGCTTGGCAGCCTTCGTCTTGGTTGCAGAAGTTTTAACGGGTTTTTTGGTTGTCGCCATGGGTTCATCCACCAAATGGAATTGCCGATGCTGCAAAGGAAATCTGGAGGTCGGTCCGGGCTGTCGGTGAAGCCATCTGCAGGCCGGTCATTTACCGGGAGTTTCTGCGCGGTGTAGGACCGTTCGTCCAGCGAATTCAATTCAACAAAATAACTGCGAAACTTTACTCACAAGGGCTGGGAAAAACAGCTTGTAAGACGATGATTCAAAAGCCTTTGATTATATCACACGGCAACACTGTTCCATTAATGACAAGGGTTGACGTAATCAAAGGAAAACCGCCGCGTAACCGGAAATCAGCAGATGCAGATCAACACCGCCTAATCTCGTCATGGGTGGTCGCCGGCATCCCCGCGCCTACTCAGGCTTTGGCCTCATTCTCGATATCAGCTCGGAGCTGATCCAGTTCCGATGAGATCTGCCGGTAGCGGGAACGCTCCGCCTCTCCCGCCAGCCCTGCGGCCGCCAGCTGATCTTGCTCTGCCTTCAGCGATTTCATTCTAGTCTGGCGCACTGCGC
>RGFZ01000098.1 GCA_010024875.1 Oxalobacteraceae bacterium
GGCATAGGCACAGCAGCGCAACACGATGCCTGGCTGGGTGCGATGAAAAAGATTTTCCCGGATGTGGAAGAAGGCACGCAACTGATCGGGCTGTATGCCCCCGGACAGCCGACCCGTTTCGTTCGCGATGGCACCGCCATTGGCGAGGTCAGCGATCCGGAATTCGGCGCGGCTTTTTTTGGTATCTGGCTGCATCCCAAGACCAGCGCGCCCAAGCTTCGCGCCGCACTGCTGAATGGCAAATGACGTGATGAGCACGGGCACGACATCGCTGAGCGCGCGGGCGCTGATCGCCTACGGATTGTTTGCGCTCCCACTGTCGTTGCTGGCGCTGCCGGTGTATGTGCAGGTACCGCAGCTGTATGCCGGACATCTCGGGATGCCACTGGCACTGGTGGGAACGATTCTGCTCGCGGCACGTTTGCTGGATGCCTTTGCGGATCCATTAATCGGACATTGGATGGATCGTGTAGCGCCGTCGAAAGGTCATGCCGGCTTCGTGCTGCTATCACTGCCCGCGATGCTGGCCGGCTATCTGGCGCTGTTCAACCCGCCTGTCACTACCCGCGAGGATTCAGTGCTGGCGCTCTGGTTCACGGCCAGTCTGGTGCTGGTGTATCTGGGTTACAGCATGGCGATGATCGCGCATGGCAGCTGGGGTGCCGGCCTGACGCAGCATCGCGGCGAGCGGGCACGACTGACGTCGATACGCGAGAGCTTCGCGCTGGCGGGTGTGATGCTCGCATCGGCACTGCCCGCGATCGCCGGTCTGCAAGGGCTGATGTTCGCCTTCGTGATAGCACTTGCACTGGCGTCGTTGCTTTTACTGCGGGTCGCGCCGCGAGCCGCCGTTAGGCCGAGCGGCGACGCGCACTGGCGCGACATGCTGTTTCCGTTGCGCGAACCGACGTTCCGCTGGCTACTGGCCGTGTTTGCCGTGAACGGTATCGCGGCGGCGATTCCAGCGACATTGTTCTTGTTTTTTGCGTCGGACAGGCTGCAACTACCCGCGCAGGCCGGGCTGTTTCTGGTCGCGTATTTCGTGTCCGCAGCGCTTGCCTTGCCGGTGTGGGCAAAGGCGAGCGCCGCCATCGGCGAATCACGCGCCTGGCTGATCGCGATGCTGCTGTCCGTGGTGGTCTTTGTCTGGACTGCGCAGCTCGAAGCGGGCGCGCTGCTGCCGTTTGCGCTGATCTGTGTGCTCTCGGGCGCGGCGCTCGGCGCCGACCTCGCGCTGCCGCCAGCGCTGCTGGCCGGTGTGATCGCCGCCGCCGGGCACAGCGGCGAACGCGAGGGCGCCTATTTTGGTCTATGGACTTTCGCGACCAAGATGAATCTCGCGCTGGCAGCAGGCATTTCGCTGCCCTTGCTGTCGTGGCTGGGCTATGTGCCGGGACAGGCGAATGACGACGGATTGCGCGCACTGGTGATTGCCTATGCGCTGCTGCCCTGCGTGCTGAAACTGGCGGCGGCGACGCTGCTGTGGCGCGCGCCATTGAAGGATGTGTAATGAATTTACAGAGGAAATGGACTCATGCTGAGACTCTGCTTGCGAATGATCTGCTTATCGCTGGCGCTGCTGATCGCCGGTTGCGGAGCGACGATGACACCTGCTGACTATACGGCTGAAAAGCCGATGCTCGACCTACAGAGCTACTTCAATGGCACGATCGATGCGTGGGGCATGTTTCAGGATCGCTCCGGCAAGGTAATCAAGCGCTTTCGGGTGGTGATGCACTGCCACTGGGAAGGCGATACCGGTACGCTGGATGAAGATTTCACCTACTCGGATGGTACGACGCAAAAACGCGTCTGGACACTGAAGAAACTGCCCGATGGACGCTACATCGGCACCGCCGATGATGTGGTCGGCGAAGCCGCCGGACAGACGGGTGGCAATGCGCTGAACTGGAAATATGTGCTGGCGTTACCGGTCGATGGCAAGGTCTACCACGTCAATTTCGACGACTGGATGTATCTGATGGATGATCAGGTCATGCTCAATCGCGCGGTGATGAGCAAGTTCGGTTTCCGGCTCGGTGAGGTCACCTTGGCTTTCCACAAGAGGACACCGTGATGCTGCAACGCCTGAACAGCGCAACAGAACGGGATCATGCGGCGGCGCTGTTTGAGCGCGGTCGCACCATGAATCCGCGGGTACGCAGCTGGCAAGGCATGCGGGTGTGGGTGATCGGGGCGTCGGCCGGCATCGGCGCAGAGACGGCGAAGCTGCTCCTCGACAAAGGCGCACGCGTCGCGCTGTCTGCACGCAACCATGCAGCGCTAAAGGCGCTTGCCGAGAACAACGAGCGAGCGCTGGTGCTGCCGCTGGATGTCAGTCAGCATGCTGAGGTACTGAATGCGCGCGACAAGCTGCTGGAGCAGTGGGCGGGTATCGATCTAGTGCTGGTAGTGGCAGGCGCGTACAACGAGATGCGCGTCGATTCATTCGACATGTCGGTAGTGAATCAGCTGCTGGACGTCAACCTGCGCGGCGTGTTTCATTGTCTGGATGCCGTGCTGCCAACGCTGCTCGCGCAAGGCCATGGCGGTGTGGGCATCGTATCCTCCGTCGCCGGGCTGTCCGGTCTACCAAAGGCCTTGGTGTATGGGCCAACCAAGGCGGCACTGATCAATCTGTGCGAGTCGCTGTATTTCGATCTGGGCCCTCGTGGTCATCCGGTCTATCTGATCAATCCTGGCTTCGTTGAGACACGCGCCACAGCAAATAATAATTTTGCGATGCCCGGGTTGATCAGTGCACCGCAAGCGGCACGCGAGATCCTTGGCGGCATGGAACGCGGGGAATTCCATATTCATTTTCCGCGCCGTTTTACCAACTGGCTGCGCCTAGTACGCCTTCTGCCCTACCGCTGGTATTTTTCACTGATACACAAAGTGACCGGGCTATGAGCATCGATCCACGGCTTGAGCAGCTGATCCGCTTTTTCGAGCAGATCGATCCATCGAACGTCAGTCAGCTATCCCGGGTCTACACACCGGATGCTTTTTTCAAAGATCCATTCAACGAAGTATCCGGGATCGATGCGATCACGCACATTTTCCGGCACATGTTCGACCAAGTCGATTCACCTCGTTTTATCGTCACCAATAGCGTGATGCAAGGTGAGCAGGCTTTCCTGACCTGGGATTTCCTGTTCCGCATGAAGCGTTTCTCGGTTCAGGAGCATTGCATACGCGGCGCCACGCATGTCCGCTTCGCAGTAGATGGCCGCGTGAACTTCCATCGCGATTACTGGGATGCTGCCGAAGAGCTGTATGAGAAGCTCCCCTTGCTGGGCAGTCTGATGCGCGCACTCAAGCGACTGGCGAATCGCTGAGCTCTCTGGGTCATTTCTTTTTCGGGCTTGTCTTGCGCGGGCTGGTGCTGCGTTTTTTGGCGGTTGATGTGCTGCGCTTGCGTGCTGGCTTCTCGGGCGGTGGCATGGCCGATCCCACCGCCTTGACGAACTGATCCTGCACCGTATTCCACCACCCGGTGGGGTTTGCAAACTGGGCCGCAAATGCTGACGCGTCAGGCATGCCTGCTGCGGCAGGGTCGTCTGGCTTCGCAAAAGGTGATTCAAATGCAGGCTTGTCATCATGTGTCCCGCCACCCTTCGCGGCATTCGCAAAACTCTCGCTCATCGATTGCAATGCACTGAGGGTGGCGCTTTGCACCTCCAGCGTCTGAATCGTGCTGCGAAGCATGTTCATGTTCATTTGCAGCCAGGATTCGACTGCTTTCAGGTCGGCAATCTGCTTGTTGATATCGTCAGGCGACATCGATGGCATGGCCATGCCCGGTATCTTCATCGCACCCCAGAAATTGCGGACGAATTCAAGCGTGTCATTCATCGCGCCAGCGCCTGGTATGTTATTCATTCTGTCTGACATCTGCTGCCTCCCTTGCCTGGCTGGCTGCGACGGCGACGCGCCCCGCATGCCCGTTCAGTACAGAGTAGCAGATCGTTGCTCCCGCCCGGCCAGAATCCGACTGGAACGCCCGGCATCGCTCAATCCCGCAGTTCGCCGGCGCCGGCCATTGACCATTTGCCGACCACGAGTGCGCGTCCAACATGCGTACAGTCCTTGGTATCGATGCATAAGCGTCTGGGCGATCGCATACACTTACGGTATGCCCACACGCCGACTTCCTCTGATGTTCTTGCCCTCGAACCGCAGGCAATGGCTCGCCGTGGGTCTGGTGGCGCTGATCGTTGCGATTCATCTGGCGCTGATCGACTGGGCTAATGACAGTCTCGCACTGATACGCGCGCTGGATGAAGAAGACGAGACTGTGATCGTCGAGTTGCATACTCCCGCCAACACAGCGGCTGTTACCACGCCTCCCGCTCGCGCGACAAAACCCATGGCAGAACGCATCGCGCCCTTGGTACCGGCAACACCGCCGGCGATGCCAGTACCGGCTGCACCCTCTGCACCGGCAGAGAGCACTGCCGCTGCTGACGCCGTCGCACCGTCAAATGAGACGACGACGGCAGCATCGACAGCGCCGACGCCAGCGTTGGCCCAAGAGACTGAACCACCGGCAAGCACGCCGACTGCCGTCAATCATGAATCTCCGCCGCCGCTCTTCGAGCGTGTGAGTTTCCCACCATCGGCAGAACTGAGTTACAACGCACTGGCCACGCAAGGCAGCCGCCGTTTGTCCGGTAGCGGCAATATTCTCTGGCAGCAGAGTGGCCCGACGTATCTGATCAAGGGCGAGGCCAGCGCCTTACTACTGAATCTGCTCAGTTATCAAAGCAGCGGCCAGGTAGGCGGCACTGGGTTGATGCCCGAGCAATATCAGGAAAAGCGCTTGGGCAAGTCGGCCACGACTACCCATTTTGTTCGCGAGCGAAAGACCATCAGTTTTTCCGCATCCACCCAGCTTTACGAGATTCGCGGCGGCGAGCAAGATCGCGGCAGCGTCATCTGGCAGCTCGCCGGTCTGGCACGCGGCGATCCGGACAAACTCGAACCCGGCCTCGGGTTCGAGGCAGTCGTCGCTGGAAGCCGAGCCGCCGATCGCTGGAACGTGATCGTCATTGGCAAGGAAACCATCACGCTCAGCGAGGGCAGCGTGTCTGGCTGGCACCTGTCTCTCGCACCGGCAGAAAACAATTTCGATTATCAAATCGACCTGTGGCTGTCCCCGGATCGTGACTGGTATCCTGTAAAAATCAATTATTCGAACCGCAGCGGCGCAAGCTTGTCGCTGTTACTGTCTCGAGTAAACAAAAAATAAGGCATGAAATGAACGACCTGTTGTACACATTTCGACGGCTGCTGGCTGCTGCAACGGTCGCGACACTGGTGAATGCGGGAGTCATCTGCGCTGCCAACGCACAGGACAAGGCCAGCCCGCCACCACCCGCGCAGCTGGATTACACAATACGCGCCAGCGTTCAGGGTCTCTCACTCGAAGGCAGCGGTACGATAGAGTGGCAAGCTGCCGCATCAAAATATCAGCTGAGCTTCGAGACCAAAACCGCACTGACGGGCAAGCTGCTATCAGAAAAAAGCGAGGGCACGATCGACCGGCGCGGACTGCAGCCAGCGAGCTTTTATTCCAAACGCTTCCGCAAGGAGGCCACCACGGTGAACTTTGATCGCACTGCAGGGAATATCGTTTTTCCCGACAACCATCCTTCACTGAAAATCGAAGGTGGTGAACAAGACCGCATCAGCGTGCTCTGGCAATTGCTATCACTGGTACGCGCGACGCCAGCGCGGTTTGCGGTGGGAACGAACTGGAAGTTTTTCGTGATCAGTCATCGGAATGGCGAACCCTGGACATTTTTAGTGCAGGAAAAACAAAAGCTGCGTACGGCTTTGGGTGAGATGGACACCTTGCATCTGGTGTATCAGCCGCCCGAAGCCTCTGGCGCGCCAAAGGTCGATATCTGGCTGGCGCCATCGCTGGACGGGTTCCCGGTTCGGATACGCTTTTCAGAGCCGAA
>RGFZ01000099.1 GCA_010024875.1 Oxalobacteraceae bacterium
TTCGCCAGTGCGACATCCTTTCTTGTCGAGAGCGCGCCGGCCGGCAAGCGCGGCTTCTACGGATCTTTGCAGATGGTCGGCCAGAGTCTCGCGGCGCTCGCCGGCGCAGGTGCGGGCATGTTGATTACCCAGGGTCTCACGCCTGAACAGGTCGACGGCTGGGGCTGGCGCTTGCCCTTTGTTTTTGGTTTGCTGATCGGACCGGTCGGACTCTACATACGCCGCCACCTGAACGAGACCGAAGCCTTTATCACCGCCAGCGAGCAGCAAGTAGAGCGCGTCGGTCTGCGGCAGCTGTGGCGCGAGCACAAGCACAGCGTCATGGCCTGCTTTTGCCTGGTCGTGGCCGGCACCATCATGTATTACGTGGTGCTGATCTACATGCCCACCTATGCAAAGACGCAGCTGCAGATACCGCTGGGTGATGCCTTTGTCGCGCAGGTGGCAGGTTTGACTTGTCTGACGCTGATCACGCCGTTGTTTGGCATGCTCAGCGATCGCATTGGCCGCCGTCCGGTGCTGATCGCCGCGATGCTGTGCTACCTGATTCTCCCGTACCCGTTGCTGAGTTGGCTGCTCGCCGAGCCCACGCTGGCGCGGCTGGCGGCGATGCAAGTGGTGTTGTGCACAGCGGTGGCGATGTCTTTCGGGCCGGTGTCGACCGCACTGGCCGAGCAGTTCCCGGTGCACCTGCGCTCGACCGGGCTCGCGCTGGCCTACAACTTTGCCGTGATGCTGTTCGGTGGCTTTGCTCAGCTGATCGTCACCTGGCTGATACGCGAGACGGGCACGCCGCTGGCGCCGGCGTTTTATGTGATGTTCGGCGCGTGTGCCGGGATGGTTGGGGCGTGGTTTATTGTGGATCGGTATAACGAGGAAGAGTTGCACTGAGGCTAATTTTTCTTGATCATTTGTGTACCTATACCTGTACCTGTACCGAAAAATGTACTATAGTGACGTACCATTAAACGTACGTTGTTGGGAGTAAATTATGGCAACCATTACCGCCACCGAGGCCAGGAGTAAGCTGTTTCGGCTTATTGACGAAGCGGCTGAATCGCACCAGCCGGTACTCATTTCTGGAAAGAGAAATTCAGCAGTTCTCGTGTCGCACGAGGACTGGGCGGCGATTCAGGAGACGCTATATCTGCTCTCTATTCCGGGTATGCGCGAATCTATCCGCAAAGGCATGCAAACCCCATTGGAAAAAACCAGCAGTAAACTCACGTGGTGAAGTGGACACTTTATTTCACCAAGCAGGCTCAGAAAGATGCCAAAAAGCTGAAATCTGCTGGCTTGAAGCCTCAAGCAGAGGCACTGCTGACGATTTTCCAGTCAGATCCCTTCAAAAATCCTCCGCGCTATGAGGCCCTGATCGGTGACCTGTCTGGCGCGTATTCAAGGCGTATCAACATCCAACACCGTCTGGTTTATCAGGTCTTAAAAAAAGACAAAGCAATAAAGATTCTTCGGATGTGGTCTCATTACGAATAAAGTTTTGGGAGAAAACATGAGCACCGCCCCCAGCGCAGAAGAACAATTTGATGAGAAGGCATCACAGCAGCTCGAAGCCGTTTACCTGACCCCTGATGTGATTGAGCAGCGCGAGCGCGTGATGGCGCTCCTCGCGCCACGTGCTGGCGAGCACGCTCTGGATATTGGTTGCGGGCCGGGGCTGACGACAGCAGGGCTGGCGCATGCTGTCGGATCCTCTGGCTCTGTGTTGGGTATCGACATTGCGCAGCCGATGCTGGCGATGGCTGCGCGCCGCTGCGCGAGCTTGCCGCAGGTACGCTTTGATCGCTGCGATGTGAATGCGCTGTCGGCTGCCGACGAGCGCTTTGACGTCGCGCTCGCCTCTCAGGTTTATGAATACGTCGACGATATCGACGCTGCGCTGACAGAGCTGGCGCGCGTGATCCGCCCCGGCGGCAGGGCAGTGCTGGTCGATACTGACTGGGAATCTGCTGTCTGGGCCAGTAGCGATGAGACGCGCATGCGCCGGGTGCTGGAAACCTGGAATGAGCACATACCGCATCCGCAATTGCCACGCACGCTGAAACGTCGGTTGGAGGCGGCAGGGTTCCGCCATGTGCAAGTCGCTGTCGTGCCCTTGCTGAATCTGGTGTACGACCCCGCCACCTATAGCGTGGGCATGATGACGCTGATCGGCAATTTTGCGGCGGGTCGCAACGGGCTGTCTGCGGCGGATATCGCTGCCTGGCGCGAGGATGCCAGGCACATGGGTGATCGAGGGGAGTATTTCTTCAGCCTGAACCGCTATGTGTTCACGGCAGAGCGCGCCTGAGAAGGGCTGCCTTATCGCGACCAGTGCACACCGCGTGAGTGATCAATGCCCGAACAGTGCACGGTTGTTCTTCACCGCGATCGAGTGGAAGTAGGGCTCGAATTCCTTCTCGTCGAAGCCAAACTCTTGCATGAATCTCTCGAACAAGGCGATTTCCTGCGGTAGCGGGTCGCCATTGGCCAGTATCGCGTCATAGAGGTTCACCAGCACCGACAAACGCTGCTCCTTGTCCAAGATCTGCTGGCAGTTCGAGAGAAAGCCCTCAGCATCCTGAAATTTTGTGTAGCGCGTTGCGATCTCCAGCAAATCGCGATCATTTCGCAAAGCCGTGACCAGCCGGCTGATTTCGTGAGGCTCAATCTTGCCATCGGCATTGACCATGTAGATCATTGCCGCCGCAAAGGCGATTTTTGGCGTCAGTTTAGGCGCCTCACCAAAATATTCGGTCAGCTTCTCTCCGCAGTGCATGCAGAAATCGGCATTGGCGCTATGACCCTCGGTCATGCAGCTGTGGCAGGTACGAGTCGTCGATTCGGTCAGGGTTTTTTTGACAGCCTGCTGCGCGATCATCTCGGCAGACACGATACCGGTCGGTACCGCGAGAATCCCCCAGCCGAACATCATCATCACCGAGGCAATGAAGCGTCCGATATCTGTCTTGGGTGTGATATCCCCAAATCCCACCGTCGTCACGGTGGAGATCGCCCAGTAGATCGAGGTCGGTACGCTGGTAAAACCATTTTCCGGACCTTCGGCCACATACAGCGCCGTGCCGAGGATAACCACCAGCGTCATGATGATCGACAGGAAGACGCCGATCTTGCGGCGGCTGTCGGCGACTGCCAGCAGCAGCCACTGATATTCCTCTACATAGCCGGACATCTTGAGGATTCTGAAAATCCGCAATAGTCGCAGTATGCGCACATCGAGCAGCACATAGGCCTCGGGAATGAACAGCGCAACAAAGCTCGGCAGGATCGACAACAGATCGATCACGCCGAGGAAGCTTTTGACATACCGCCAGGGATTCGGGCTACAGGCAATACGAGCAAGATACTCCAGCGTGAACACGATCGTGAAAAACCATTCGATCGCGTCCAGCAGCTCGGCGTGGGCCTCATGAATCGACTGCACGCTGTCGAGCATGATCACCAGGAGGCTGATGACGATCGCCCACACCAGCAACAGGTCAAAGCGTTTGCCTGCGACTGTGTCCGCCTCGAAAATGACGTTGTACCACCTCAGGCGCCAGCCTGAGAGCATCCGAGGGATGTGGGTGTGGGTATCGGAAGCCATGGCGCTGCGAAGGGTTTAGTCCGCTGCGGCTGGCGTATCGCTGGTTTTGCTGCCGGCGCTACGCTGAAGCCACCATCCGGCAACCACGACCAGCAGTGCGCCCAGGGTGCCGGTCAGGCTCAGGTGCACGCCAAGATCATGCAGACTCAGCAGGTCCATCGGCAACAGGCGCTCCGCTTCGGCATGCACCACGATGTCTTTCGAGATCATCGATCCACCCAGATAACCGAGCAGGGCCGCACCCATCGTGATGACCGAAGGCACGCGGTGCATGACCTTCAGGATCACCGAACTGCCCCAGATGACCACCGGGATACTGACCATGATGCCGAAGGCCACCAGCCACATCTTGTGATCGGCATGGGCCTGCTCGGCAGCTGCAGCCACGGCGATCACGTTGTCGATACTCATGACCAGATCGGCAATGATGACCGTCTTGATGGCGGTCATCAGGCGATCGCCGCCATCGATCTCCTCGTCGCCATCGTCCTCGCCCACCAGGAGCTTCACACCGATCCACAGCAGCAGCAAGCCGCCGATCAGTTTGAGATAGGGAAGGGTGAGCAGAGTGACCGCGAAAGCGATCAGCACGACGCGGGCAACAATCGCGCCGAGAGCGCCACCCACAATACCTTTCATCCGCAGGTTTTCCGGCAGGTGACGGCAGGCCAGCGCGATCACAATCGCATTGTCACCGCCGAGCAGGATATCGATCAGGATGATTTGTCCCACCACCATCCAGTTCAGTTGCTGGAAAAATTCAATCATGTGGCTCCCCCTTCGGTGCTAACCTTCGTTGGTCAGCTGGTTTATCGGCGTTGCTCTGCCAAATTGTTGTCTCATCGGTGGTCTGCACCAGGTCAGGCTGCAAATCGCTGCTGCGACTGCTGCTCCTGTTGCATTCGTTCTTCACGAACCTGTCTGGCGATCGCCTCGACCCGCTCATCGCTCATGCCAAATTGCTTTTTCATTATCTCGAGCTGTCTCTGCTCTTCTTCGGTGACGACACCATCAGCGAGCGCCTCGCGGATCTGGGTTTCATATAGCACCTCGCGGCGCTCGACCTGCGTAGTGTAGGCCGTCGCCACTACGCCGGTGAGGATCGCAGCCAGTGCAATAGCCAGCACCTGGGTCATCACGATCAGCAGGACGCCGAATGCCGATAGCGGATCGACATTGCCCCAGCCCGAGATAATGGTCAGCAGATACCACTTCATCGTCGCAGGGATCGACGGGAAGACTTCAGGCTGCAGGTGGCCTTCGGCGATATAGATCAGGGATGAACACAGCAGGCAGGAGATCAGCAACAGGAACAGCGCCGATGTGAACGAATCACGCTCGGTACGCACTGCTTCGATCAGGTCGGTCAGTGCGCTGTTATAGCGCGAGAGCTTGAAAATACGCATCAGCCTGAACAGTCGCAGGAAGCGCAGATCGAGGCCCGGGAACAGCAGTTGCAGGTAAAAAGGCAAGGTACCGAAGAAATCAATAAAGCCGTAAAAGCTGAAGATGTATTCTTTGCGCCCGCGCCAAGAGCCGCCGTTCTCGGCCTGGTATTTCACGCCATACGACCAGACGCGCAAGATATATTCGACGGTGAACACCATCACGCTAGCGACATCGAACACATGGAAATACGTCGCATAAGCCTCGTGCAGCTCATGAACCGATTCGAGAATGATCGCCAGCACATTCAGCACCACGACCGAGGCAATGAAAATCTCGCAATAGCGGGCTGCCTTGTTGTGTACCGAACCTTCAAGAAGGTCGTAAACGCGGGTCTGCAGGGATTTCATGAATAGTAATTAACACCGGATGTGGCCGGTCTCGGATAATGGTTGCGAGTCTGATCAAAAAACTTTGATGACTTGTCATTGTTTTTTGTTTTGCCAAAGGCTCACCGACAACGCGGGACGCCGCCAGATGATCATTATATCGTCGGAAACAAAGGAAGCGCCCCAAAGTTTTGCCGATCTTGAAATAAATCCTCGATAATTCGGTGGTGGGGCACTTCTTTTTTTATTTTGATAATTTAAGATCCAAGAAATCCGGCTTGAGTGATTGCCAATCCTGAATTCGTAAGGCTACACTCATCTCGAATTTTTGTGTTCATCCACAGCTGTCGGA
>RGFZ01000100.1 GCA_010024875.1 Oxalobacteraceae bacterium
GCATCATCACCGCGCCCGACTGCCGCGCGTAATCGCGCCAGATCCCTGCTACCTCAAAGCGCTGTAACTGTCCGTTGATGGGCAACTGCACGGACTGTCCTGGCCGCCATCCGTATAAATCCACCATAGCCTCGGATACCCAGACAGGCCGGCCGGTCACCGCGGTCGTATCGCTTACCATCGGCAACGCGCGTTCGGGTGCTTTTGCGTCGATGCTTCGGGCGATCAGCGCGACTGAGGGCCGCGCGGCGTCGAGCGTGATCGGTTGATGTCGCGTGATCTCCATGCGCGCGACGGCGGGCAGGGCAGCCACCGATTGCTGATCGCGCGCTGACAGCCGACCCGCTTCGCCACCATTCATCACACGCACATATAAATCAGCGGACAACAGATGCCTCAGCCAGTCATCGACCGACACGCGAAAGCTTGCCACCATGATCGCCATGGCCACCATCAGCGCGAAACTGGCGAGCACACCACCGAGCGCAATCGCTGCCTGGTTCGGCGCATTGGCCAATCGTGACATAGCCAGCGAGGCCAGCGGACCTCGGTGCCGCTTTGCCAGCCGCGCAAAGGCCAGTGCAGCGAGCCGTGGCATCAGCGCGATACTGCCAACCAGGAGTAGCGCGATGGCCAGATAGCCGAAGACCGGCAGACCAGCCACGGGAGGTAGCAGCGTGAACACTGCGCCGGTGATGATCATGATCAGCGCGGGCCACGGCATGGCGAGCGGCGCGAGTGCGAGATCTTCGCTGCCGGCTTTGAGCGCAGCGGCAGGTCGCGCGCGCGCAGCTTCCAGTGCCGGTGACAGACTGCCGAGCAGCGCGACACCGACACCGGCCAAGAAGAACAGCAGCGCGGCGGCCGGGTCGAGGCTGACCGAGGGTCGCACGCCGGGGAAATAGCCACCGCCCAAATCGCCGCCAAACAGCGACAGTGCGGCGGCAGCCAATCCATAACCGACTAGCAAACCGAGCAGCGAACCGACAGCGCCGAGCACCGCGCCTTCCGCCAGCACCTGCAGCAAGAGCTCCCGGCGCGTCATGCCCATCGTGCGCAGCAGCGCGAATTGTGGACGCCGTCGAAGCACAGACAAGGCCTGAGTCGAGAAGACGAGAAAAGCGCCTGTGAACAGCGCAACCAGCGCCAGCACGTTCAGGTTGACGCGATAGGCGCGTGACATCGTGGCAGTGCGGCGATCCTGATCGTCTTGCGCGATCACAGTGAGCGAGGGATCCAGCGCGGCAATCGCGGTGCTGACGGATGCGATACGCGCACCCGGCTGTAGCCGCAGATCAATGCGCGAGAGTTGTCCGATACGATGAAACTGCCACTGTGCACTGCCGATATCCATCACTGCCAGCCGTTGTCCCGCCCGCGCACGAACCAGTGTGCCAGCGATACGCAGCTTGACGACTGTCGCGCCGGCGATCACGTTCAGTGGGTCACCGGTCTTCAGGTTCAGCCATTGCAACGCGGCGGGCGACAGGAACACGGTATCAGCCATCAGGCTGTCAAAGGGCTTGCTCTCCTCAGGCAGCCCCAGTAAGTCGGGCGCGATCGCTGCCGAGCGAAAACCATCGATGCCCAGAATTTTCAGTGGCGTGCGCTGCCCTGGAATCGCAAGATCCAGTTCCAGCACCGGCGCGGCGACATCGACCTCGGGCAGCGCAGCGATGTCGGCGTAGCGGCGCTCATCAAAGCTGACGCTCTTGCTGCGCACCTGGACATCGGCATTGCCCGACAGGCTGCGTGCAGCCGCAGAAAATTCACTGAACGCTGCCTCATTGATGAGTTGAATACCAAAGCCCAGCGCGATGCCGAGCGCAATCGCCGCCAGCGCGACCAGCGCGCGCACCGGATGCGCGCGCCACTCGCCCGCCAGCAGCCATCGATGCAGGGCATGCGTGCCCGCAGAGTTCGACACTTTGCTCATGTGTTGCGGACGACCGGTGCCGCGATCTGTCGCAGACCATCGCGCTCCAGCAGCAGTACGCGGTCGGCGCTGGCGGCTGCTGCAGGGGAATGCGTGACGATGATGGCGGACGCACCACTGCTGCTGATTTCACGTCTGAGTAATTGCAGAACATCGTTCGCCGTATCGGGATCGAGATTGCCAGTCGGTTCATCTGCCAGCAGCAGGCGCGGGCGGTGTACTAGCGCGCGCGCAATCGCGACTCGTTGCATCTCACCGCCGGACAACTGACGCGGAAAGTCATGTCCGCGTCCGGCGAGGCCGACCGCCGCCAGCAGCGTATCAGCACGCTCAGTCGGCATCTGGTTCAGCAGCAGCGGCAGCGCGACATTCTGAGCTACCGTCAAGTGCGGCAACAAATGGAAAGCCTGAAAGATGAATCCAAGTTTTTCACGTCGAAGGAGCGTCGCCTGTCGGTCGTCCAGCTCGCGCAGTGGCACACCGTCGATACAGAGTTCACCGCCATCGGGCGTGTCCAGTCCGGCGATCACGTTCAGCAGCGTCGACTTGCCCACACCGGATTCGCCCATGATGGCGATGTATTCACCTGCGTTCAGTTGCAGATCGATTGCGCTGAGCACAGCGCGTCCGCCGAAGGACTTGGACAGTTGTCGGCATTCCAATGTGGGCGAGGTGAGGATAGTCATGCCGATGAAAGAATTCGCAATGCGGCCAGTGTAACAACCGTTCGCGGCGGACGCTGACGACTTGCCGGAAAACCTCGGGCAGGACTCAGGCCATCACCTCGACCGCCGGCGAGCCCTGGCCGAGTGAGCCGATGACTGCTGCTTGCGTGAAGCCAAAATGATGAAAAACTTCCATCACCTGCGATGCGGATTCCGGAGAGCAGGCGACCAGTAAGCCTCCGGAGGTTTGCGGATCGCAGAGTAAGGCTCGCCGAACGTCACCCATGCTTGTATCGAGCTTCACATCGTTGCCATAGCCTGCCCAGTTGCGGTTCGAGGCACCCGTGATAAAGCCTTGCGCAGCGAGCGCCTCTGCTTGCGGCAGGTAGGGCACGCGCGAGGATTCAATCTTTACGGTCAGGCGGGAACCCAGCGCCATCTCGCGCGCGTGGCCGAGCAAGCCAAAGCCAGTGACGTCGGTAATCGCATGCACACCGGTGATGGAGGACAGTTCCTTGCCCGGCGTGTTGAGTTTGGTCGTGCTGGAGATCATCGCTGCGTAGCCCTCGGCATCGAGCACACCTTTTTTGAGTGCCGCCGACAGAATGCCCACACCTAGCGGCTTGCCCAGGATGAGTACATCTCCGGCTTGGGCATCCGCATTGCGCTTGACCTTGGACGGATGAATCAGGCCCAGGACGACCAGTCCATAGATTGGCTCGACCGAATCGATGGTGTGGCCGCCAGCGATGGGAATGCCTGCCTCGGCGCAGATGGATTCGCCGCCCGCGAGAATGTTGCCAATGGTCTCGACAGGCAGTTTGTCGATCGGCATGCCGACCAGCGCCAGCGCCATGATGGGCGTGCCGCCCATCGCATACACATCGGAGATCGCGTTCGTTGCCGCAATGCGGCCAAAGTCGAAAGGATCATCGACGATGGGCATGAAAAAATCCGTGGTCGCGATCAGCGCCTGTTCATCGTTAAGCTTGTAGACCGCGGCATCATCCGAAGTTTCGATGCCGACCATCAGCTGGGGCGGCACGGGAAAGCCTTTGCTCTGCCGGAGGATGTCGGCCAGCACACCAGGAGCAATCTTGCAGCCACAGCCGCCGCCATGGGAAAACGAAGTCAGTTTCAGAGGTGCGTTCATGATGTTGTTCAGAGATCTCTACGTTGCATTGATACGGTCATAATGACATGGGCTCCCGAGGGAGCCCATGAGATCTGCTTTGGCCAGTATCAGCCGCGACGGGTATCGCCGCGCGAGCCGCGTTCGCTGCGATAGCCGCTGCCTTCCTTGCGTGGCGCGCCGCCGGGTTTGGCAAAGCTGCGCTGACCCGGTTTGCCGGGCTTGCCGCCGCGACCATCGCCGGGACGCCAGCCGGGACGACGCGCAGGTGCCGCCGTCTTCTTCGGCTCATAGCCTTCAATCACATCGACCGGAATCGGTTGTTTGGTGAAGCGCTCGATGCGCTTCACATGGACGCCCTCGGCATGGTTCACGAGTGAGACCGCGATGCCATTACGGCCCGCACGTCCGGTACGACCGATGCGATGCACATAATCTTCCGGGAATTTGGGCAGATCATAATTGAACACATGCGTGATGCCCGGCACATCAATGCCGCGCGCGGCGACATCGGTCGCCACCAACACGCGCACCTGACCTCGACGCAAACTATTGAGCGTACGATTACGCGCGCCCTGATGCATGTCGCCATGCAGCGCGGCAGCCGCAAAGCCGGCAATCGTCAGGCGATCGGCGATAGTGTCTGCGTCACGCTTGGTCGCGGTGAACACCACAGCCTGATCGATGTTCGTGTCGCGCAGCAGATGATCGAGCAGCCGGTTTTTATGCGACAGGTCATCGACGAAGTGCACACGCTGCTGAATGTTTTCATGGCGTGTGGCCGCGCTGGCGATCTGGATCAGTTGGGGATCTTTGGTGATGCGACGCGCCATATTGCCCACCATGCCATCCAGCGTGGCGGAGAACAGCATGGTTTGGCGCGTTTCCGGTGTCTTGCTGATGATGCGCTCGATATCATCGATGAAGCCCATGTCCAGCATTCGGTCGGCTTCGTCCAGCACCAGGATCTCCAGCGCCGAAAAATCGATCTTGCCGGACTCCATGTGATCAATGAGGCGCCCAGGCGTGGCGACCAGAATCTCGGGATTGCGTGCCAGTAGCTGCATTTGCTTGGGGTAGGGCATGCCACCGAGGATGGACACCGCTTTCACGCGGCGCACGTGGACGCCGTATTTGTCTGTCGCCGTCGTCACTTGCAGCGCCAGCTCGCGCGTGGGCGTCAGCACCAGCATTTTTGGGCGGGCCGGCATGAAGCGCGGACGCTCACCGCGCGAGCGCGCCGATTGGGCGGCCTGATTCGGCGTTTTGCCGGTAGATTCGGCCGGCACGTTAGCCAGCTTGTGCAGTGATGGCAGCATGAAGGCCGCGGTCTTGCCTGAGCCGGTCTGCGAAGACACCAGCAGATCACGCCCGGCAATCGCGGCGGGCAGCGCCTGCTGCTGAACGGGCGTGGGTTCGGTGTAGCCGGCATCGTTCAACGCTTTGAGAACCAGCGGATGCAGACCAAGAGATTCAAATGTCATGTTTCGTCTTTCAAAAAAAGTCGGCGCGCAGGCGTACGCCCGCGACGGGATGTAGCAGCAAAAGAAAAAGCAACGCCAACCAGCGAAACAAACGAAACGGATCAAGGTTTCGGCACAAAAGCTTTGCGCCGGGACGGTGCTCAGTGGATCTGCACCAGGGGGCGGGAGGGCTTAAGAATATTGCTCAGGGTCTGCGTGCAGCGGTGCGCTCTCTTCAGAGCGCGGGGCGGATTGTACAGGAAATTGGGAGATGGTGTGACACGAGATGCGTTACTCGGCTCTTCCAGGCGAACACGCTCTACCCCCGCCCGCGTCGGGGCGACCTGTTTTCAAGCGAGGCGGGCCAGGGAACTGTCATTGCGGCGCGTGCCGGATTCTATCGTTGAGCTGCACGTAATCACCATCCGCTAGCCGAGCTCACTCGTCTGATCCCATACCCGCCACTACCTGCGAGAACCCGCCATCGACATAGGTGATCTCGCCCGTGATGCCTCCGGCCAGATCC